>NZ_JBSFSA010000044.1:0-51618 GCF_053589515.1 Streptomyces sp. NPDC003327
CGGCGCGGCCCACTGGCCGCGCCGCTCCAGGCGCTGCTGGCAGCCCCGTACCTGCTCTTCGTCCTCGACCCCGGGCTGCCCGTCGCCGTGGCGGCCGTGACCGTGTCCGCCGTCGGCTACAGCGCGAGCCTGCTCCACCAGGAGCGGCTCACGGCGCTGGTCCCGGACGAGCTGAGCGGTCACGCGCTCGGACTGCACGCCTCCGGCATGCTCGCCTGCCAGGGGCTGAGCGCGGCGCTCGCGGGCGCCGTCGCCCAGCTCACCTCGCCGAGCACGGCGATGACGGTGCTCGCGGCCGCCTCGCTCGCCGTCACCGCCGCGCTCCTGGTCACCGGGGAGCCGTCGACCGGACCACGACCGTCTCCTCGCACGGCCCGTCGGCGAACAGCTTGAGCGCCTCCAGCTCGTCCTTGTCGACGCTCAGGCCCCAGCGCATCTTGGTGCCGACCCACTCGCCCACGTAACGGCAGTAGGCGGCGGCGTTCGAGGGCACCCACCCGGCCGGGTCGCGGCCCGCCTTCTCCTTCTGGCTGCGCGCGGTGACGGCGACCAGGGTCGCCGCGGCACCCTGGTCGTTGGCGTACTTCTCGCGCCGCGCCGCGGTCCAGCCGGAGGCGCCGGACTCCCAGGCCTCCGCAAGGGGGACGAGGTGGTCGACGCGGAGCGCGGCCGGGTCGCCGACGTTCTGCCCGTCGTAGTACGAGGTCCAGCGCCCGCCCGTGAGCGCGCACTTCGCGCCGACGGCGGGCGCGTCGGTGGCCTCCTCCACGAGCACCTCCGAGCGGGTGTCACAGCCGTCGGCCGTGTCCTGGCCCCGGTTCCAGTGCCGGAAGGCGGAGACCTGGAAGCCGGCCGGGTCCTCGGATGCCTCGGTGAGCTCGGCGAGCGCGTCGGGGAAGAGGAGCACGTTCGCGGAGAGGGCGGGGGTGGGGACGGCGAGCGGGGACAGGATCAGGGCGAGCGGGGCGAGCCCGCGCATCAGGTTCTTGATCATGTACGAGTGGATAGCGCCGGGGCAGGGGCGTACGGGGCCCGAATCGCGGTGCGCTCCGCCGAGCGGGTGCCGATCTTCACCGCAGAAACGATGCGCTGGAGGCCGTGCGCCGGGGTGTGCGCCGGGCCCGGGCGCAAACGGAAGAGCGCGGAACCAGGGACCGTAAACCTGGTTCCGCGCTCTCGTCTGTGACCGCCCGACGGCACGAGGCTGGCGCGACAGGACGTTCGCGCCGCCGGGCGGAGTTCCGGGGGCCCCACGGGGGGCGTTGGGACCGCGGCGGCGCCGACGGGTGTCCGGCGATCCCCTTCCTTCAGGTCAAGAAGGGGGCCCGACGCCCTTACCACCGCACTGGCTCGGTTCCGCCGCGGTCCTCACGCTGTCCGGTTCGCCGGCCACCCCTCATCCGGGCCGGCGCTCCGGACCGCGTACGGCACTGACCTCCCGTCAGGTGCCGTACGCAGTCTGGGTGTCGCTGCTCGCTCAGTCCTCGCGCAGGGCGCGGACGGCCTCCGCCACGCGACGGCCGTACTCGGGGTCGGCGGCGGCGAAGTGGGCGATGTTCTTCTCGATGACGTCCTCGCGCGAGACCTGGGACAGACCGCCGGCGATGTTGGCGATCAGACGGCCCTTCTCGTCCTCGGACATCAGGCGGTAGAGCTCGCCCGCCTGGAAGAAGTCGTCGTCCTTGACGTGCGCGGGGGCGGCGTGGGTGCCGGTCCAGCCGTGGATCGCGAGCGGCGCGGAGAGCGCGGCGTCGGTCTGGGCCGGGCCCTGGTACGAGTTGGGCTCGTAGTTCTTGTCGTGGCGCGAGCCGTTGCGGGTGGCCATGAGGCCGTCCCGGCCGTAGTTCTCGGCCACGGTCGCCTTGGGGGCGTTCACGGGCAGCTGGGTGTGGTTGACCCCGAGGCGGTAGCGGTGGGCGTCCGCGTAGGCGAAGAGGCGGCCCTGGAGCATCTTGTCCGGCGAGGGGCCGATGCCCGGGACGAAGTTGTTCGGGGAGAACGCGGCCTGCTCGACCTCGGCGAAGACGTTGTCCGGGTTGCGGTCGAGGACCAGGCGGCCCACGCGCTGGAGCGGGTAGTCCGCGTGCGGCCACACCTTGGTGAGGTCGAACGGGTTGAAGCGGTAGGCCGGGGCCTCGGCGGCCGGCATGACCTGGACGTACAGGGTCCACGAGGGGTTCACGCCGCGCTCGATGGCCTGGAGCAGGTCGGTCTGGTGCGAGGTGGCGTCCTTGCCGACGAGCTCGGCGGCCTGCTCGGCGGAGAGGGAGCGGATGCCCTGGTTCGTCTTGAAGTGGTACTTGACGAAGAAGGCCTCGCCCGCCTCGTTGGTCCACTGGTAGGTGTGCGAGCCGTAGCCGTTCATGTGGCGGTACGAGGCGGGGATGCCGCGGTCGCCCATGAGCCAGGTGATCTGGTGGGTGGCCTCGGGCGCGTGCGCCCAGAAGTCCCAGACGTTGTCCGGCTCCTGCTTGCCCGTGAAGGGGTCGCGCTTCTGGGAGTGGATGAAGTCGGGGAACTTGATCGGGTCCTTGATGAAGAACACCGGGGTGTTGTTGCCGACGAGGTCATAGTTGCCCTCTTCGGTGTAGAACTTCAGCGCGAAGCCGCGCGGGTCGCGGACGGCGTCCGCGCCGCCGAGCGAGTCGGCCACGGTGGAGAAGCGGATGAAGGTCTCGGTCCTCTTGCCGACCTCGGAGAGGAACGCGGCCTTCGTGAAGCCGGTGACGTCGTCGGTGACCTCGAAGTACCCGTACGCGCCGGAACCGCGGGCGTGCACCACGCGCTCCGGGATCCGCTCACGGTTGAAGCGCGCGAGCTTCTCGAGCAGATGCTGGTCCTGCAGGAGGAGGGGACCGCCGACGCCGGCGGTGGCGGAGTTCTGGTTGTCGGCGACGGGGGCGCCGGACTCGGTCGTGAGCACGCGCTGAGGCATTTTGTCGGGTCGACCTTCCGTACGGGAGCTGCACTGCTGAGGTTGGACTGGAGCGTAGGGAGGCGCCTCGAACAACGTCAACAGTTTGTTGAAAATGAAGTCGGGTGTTCCGGTCGGCGGCGGCGCCTGGGCGCGACAGGACAGGTGTCAGCGCCGCCGCCGACCGGGGCTCTGGGTCAGACCTGCTGGCCGGAGAGGCGCTCGACGGCGCGGAGCAGGGCCGAGTGGTCCAGGCCGCCGTCACCCTGGGCGCGCAGGGAGGCGACGAGCTGGGCGACGACGGCACCGACCGGGAGGGCCGCGCCGACGTTGCGGGCGGCGTCGGTGACGATGCCCATGTCCTTGTGGTGGAGGTCGATCCGGAAGCCGGGCTTGAAGTCCCGGTTCAGGAAGTTGTCCTTCTTGCGGGTCAGCACGGTCGAGCCGGCCAGACCGCCGTTGAGGACGTCGAGGGCGGCCTGGAGGTCCACACCGGACTTCTCCAGGAAGACCACGGCCTCGGCGCAGGCCTGGATGTTCACGGCCACGATGAGCTGGTTGGCCGCCTTCACGGTCTGGCCGGAGCCGTGCGGACCGCACAGGACGATCGTCTTGCCGAGCGCCTCCAGGATCGGCAGGGCCGCGTCGAAGTCGGCCTTCTCGCCGCCGACCATGATGGAGAGCACGGCCTCGATGGCGCCGGCCTCGCCGCCGGAGACGGGGGCGTCGATGACGCGGATGCCCTTCTCCTCGGCGTTCTTGGCCAGGTCGACGGAGGTCTGCGGGGTGATCGACGACATGTCGACGACCAGGGAGCCGCGCTTGGCGTTCTCCAGGATGCCGTCGGGGCCGTAGGCGATCGCCTCGACCTGCGGGGAGGCCGGCACCATGGTGATGATCACGTCGGCGTCCCGGACGGCCTCGGCGATCGAGCTGGCGGCGGTGCCGCCGGCCGCGGCGAGACGGTCCAGCTTGTCCTGCTCAAGGGTGTAGCCGGTGACGGAGTAGCCGGCCTTGATCAGGTTCTCGGACATGGGGGAGCCCATGATGCCGAGGCCGATCCATGCGATCTTGGGGAGGGTGCTCATGGTGAGGGTCCTTCTCTGAAGCTTCGTACGAAAAGTTCGGGGGCTGCCTGGCGGAACGCCCGGACCTACCTGGCCGCGCGGGCCTCGGCGGGGAGCCACTCGAAGGACGCGGCGGCGTCGGCGGCCTTGTACTCCAGGCCGACCCAGCCGTCGTAACCGGCCTTCTTGAGCTCGTCGAGGAGCTGTTCCAGCGGGAGCTCGCCGGTGCCCGGCGCGCCGCGGCCCGGCATGTCGGCGATCTGCACGTGGCCGGCCTTGTCCGCGTACTGTGCGATGACCCGGCTCACGTCCTCGCCGTTCATGGCGAGGTGGTAGATGTCGAGGAGGAACTTGGCGTTGCCGAGTCCGGTGGCCTCGTTGACCTTGTCGACGACCTCGATCGCGGAGGGGGCGCTCACCAGCGGGTAGAGCGGCGACTCCGGCTTGTTGAGGGTCTCGATCAGCAGGATCGCGCCGACGCGGTCGGCGGCCCGCGCGGCCACGACGAGGTTCTCCAGGGCGAGGGCGTCCTGGACGGCCGGGTCCACGCCCTCGACGCGGTTGCCGTAGAGCGCGTTGAGCGCCTTGCAGCCGACCGAGGCGGCGAAGTCCGCGGCCACGTCGATGTTGGCGCGGAAGCGCTCCGACTCCTCACCGGGCACGGAGACCGCGCCGCGGTCCGGTCCGGGGAGCTGTCCGGCGTAGAAGTTCAGGCCCACCAGCTGGGTGCCGGCGTCCTCGAGGGCCTTCTTGAGGGCGTCGAGCTCGCTCTGCTCGGGGGTGGCGGTGTCGATCCAGGGCCACCACAGCTCGACCGCGGTGAAGCCGGCCGCGGCGGCGGCCGCGGGGCGCTCCAGGAGCGGGAGTTCCGTGAAGAGGATCGACAGGTTCACATCGAAGCGCTGGTCCGAGAATCCCATGAGGGGCGGCGCTCCTTCCGTATCGCGGAAGTCAGTTTCTGTCTGGTGGAAGGTTGCAACCTGGGCGGCGCACTTGTCAAGAGGTCCCCGCAGGTCCGGGGCTCCCGCACGCCCCCCGGGGCCCGTAGCGTGGGGGCATGGTGCGTTTGAGAGTGGAGTTCACGACCGAGCCGTTCGACCTCGACGAGGCGCCGGCGCACGCGGTCGTGGCCCGTGAGGTCATCCAGTCGGCCGAACTGGACGCGGTCGACGTCGGCCCCTTCGGCAACACCGCCGAGGGCGGTGCCGACGCCGTGCTCACGGCGGTGGACCGGTTGCTGCGCGAGTCCCTCGCGGCCGGCGCCACCCGGGTCTCGCTCCAGGTGAACGTGATCGGGGAGGGCGAGAAGTGACCGAACACCCCTTGGTCGCCGCGGTGAAGCCGCTGGTCGACGCCATGGGGGCCGAGCTGCTCGGCCCCGGCCAGGCGGAGGCCGACGACGTCGTCCTCTCCTGGGAGGGCGAGGACGTGGTCGCCGTACGGCTGCCGCAGCTGTCGGAGTCCCTGGACCACATCCTGGTGGCGATGGAGCGGCGGCACGGGATGCCGCTCGCCGAGCTGGACCGCAAGACCAAGCAGGAAGTCGTCCGGATCCTGGAGGCACGGGGTGCCTTCTCCGTGCGTCACGGGGTGGAGACGGTGGCCGGCGCGCTGGGGGTCAGCCGCTTCACCGTCTACAACTACCTGAATCGCGAGACCGCTCTGAGCAGGGAAAAGGCCCCCAAGAGCGGGTAGTTGATCAAGCGGGTGCACAAGGCCGTCGTCCAGATGTCGGGACGGCGGCTTTTGTGTGACCGAGTTTTCAACAAAGTGTTGACGTGATGTTGCGGAGGGCGTTAGCTATCCGCAGCCCGTCCGACGCACAGCGAAAAACAGCCACGGAGGCTTCCCGTGACTTCAGGTACGACACCGGGCCTCACCCGGTTCAACACCTCCGCGGACAGCGAGGCCGCCGCCGCGCTCCACGAGGTGTGTTCCAGCTCGGCGTGGGGGAGCAGGATTCTCGCCCAGCGCCCGTACACCACCGTCGAAGCCCTCTTCCTCGCCAGCGACGCCGCCATGGCCGAGCTGACCGCCGAGGACCTGGCCGAGGCGATGGCGGGGCACCCGCCGATCGGTCGTCCGAAGGCCGGGGACCCGACCTCCTCCCGCGAACAGAGCGGGATGGCCGGGGCCTCCGCGGAACTCAAGGCCGAGATGCTCGAACTCAACCTGGCCTACCAGGAGAAGTTCGGGCACGTCTTCCTCATCTGCGCCACCGGCAGGACCGGCGAGCAGATGCGGGACGCGATCCGCGAGCGGATCGGCAACCCGCCGGAGCGGGAGCGGGAGATCGTCCGCACCGAACTGGGCAAGATCAACCGCATCCGGCTCACCCGGCTCGTCGAGACCCCCGAGGAAGACAACTGATGAGCACCGACACCACCGCCTCGGTGTCCACCCACATCCTGGACACCAGCCTCGGCCGACCGGCCGAGGGCGTCGCCGTCACCCTCGCGGCCCGCAGCGGCCCCGAGGCCGCCTGGGTCACGCTCGGCGGCTCCGCCACCGACGCGGACGGGCGCTGCAAGGACCTGCCGGCACTGCCGGAGGGAACCACCCACGTACGTCTCGACTTCGAGACCGAGGCGTACTTCGCCAAGAAGCAAGCCGAGGCGCAGCAGGACGCCCCCCGCGTAAGGGACAGCGGTGCGTTCTTCCCGGAGGTGGCGATCACGTTCGCCGTCC
This sequence comes from Streptomyces sp. NPDC003327, assembly GCF_053589515.1. Classification (NCBI taxonomy): domain Bacteria; kingdom Bacillati; phylum Actinomycetota; class Actinomycetes; order Kitasatosporales; family Streptomycetaceae; genus Streptomyces; species Streptomyces sp. NPDC003327. The sequence continues at coordinate 6,670 of NZ_JBSFSA010000044.1, forward strand.
GTCCGGGCGAGCACTACCACGTACCGCTGCTGCTCAACCCGTTCGGCTACTCCGTTTACCGAGGGAGCTAGCAGACATGCCCACGATTCTCGGCCAGAACCAGTACGGCAAAGCAGAGAACCGCGTCGTCAAGATCACGCGGGACGGCGCCACCCACCACATCAAGGACCTGAACGTCTCCGTCGCCCTCTCCGGCGACCTCGACGACGTCCACCTCACCGGCTCCAACGCCCACTGTCTTCCCACCGACACGACGAAGAACACCGTCTTCGCGTTCGCCAAGGAGTACGGCATCGAGTCCGCCGAGCAGTTCGGCATCCACCTCGCCCGCCACTTCGTGACGAGCCAGGAGCCGATCAAGAAGGCGCGCATCCGGATCGAGGAGTACTCCTGGGAGCGCATCGCCTCCTCCGACGCCAACTCCAAGTTCATCGGCGCCGACGAGGTCAACCACTCCTTCGCCCGCAAGGGCCAGGAGACCCGGGTCAGCCAGATCACCTACGACGGCGAGAAGTGGGAGGTCATCTCCGGCCTCAAGGACCTCGTCGTCATGAACTCCACCAACTCGGAGTTCTGGGGCTACATCAAGGACAAGTACACGACCCTGCAGGAGGCGTACGACCGCATCCTGGCCACCCAGGTCTCCGGCCGCTGGCGGTTCAACTGGACCGACGACGACCAGCGCATGCCCAACTGGGAGCGGTCGTACGAGCAGACCAAGCGCCACATGCTGGAGGCCTTCGCGGAGACGTACTCGTACTCCCTCCAGCAGACGCTGTACCAGATGGCCACGCGCATCATCAACCACCGTTCGGAGATCGACGAGGTCCGCTTCTCGCTCCCGAACAAGCACCACTTCCTGGTCGACCTGGAGCCCTTCGGCCTCAAGAACGACAACGAGGTCTACTACGCGGCCGACCGCATGTACGGCCTCATCGAGGCCACCGTGCTGCGGGACGGCGCCACGGCGCAGATCCCGGTGGACATGACCAACCTCTGAGCGGAACGAACCGGCCCCCGAGGCACCGCAGTCGCCTCGGGGGCGGGACCCCACCGGCCCACCGGCGGGACGTTCCCGTCACCAGCCCAGCCACGACGGCCAGGAGGCCCGCATGGAACGGCAAACGGCCGTCCACCCGGTGGACGAGAAGCTCCCCGCCTCACGGCTCGTGCCCGCGGCGCTCCAGCACATCGCGGCCATGTACGCCGGTGTCGTCACCCCTCCGCTCATCATCGGCCAGGCCGTCGGACTGGACGCCGCCGGAATGACCCGGCTCATCGCCGCCGGCCTGCTCATCGCCGGCTGCGCCACCCTCCTGCAGACCCTCGGCCTGCGACGCTTCGCCGGAAACCGGCTCCCGTTCGTGAACGCGGCCTCCTCCGCCGGTATCGCGCCGATGCTCGCCATCGCCGAGACCAGCGCCCCCGGCCACCAACTGCCCGCCATCTACGGCGCCGTGATGGTCGCCGGAGTCTTCTGCCTCGCCGTCGGCCCCTTCTTCGGCCGGCTCCTCCGCTTCTTCCCGCCGCTCGTCACCGGCGTCGTCATCACCCTCATCGGGGTCACCCTGATGCCCGTGCCCGTCGGCTGGGCCCAGGGCGGCGACGCGACCGCCGCCGACTTCGGCGCCATGAAGTACCTCGCGCTCGCCGGGTTCACGCTCGTCGTCGTCCTGCTCTTCCAGCGCTTCGGCAAGGGCTTCGTCAGGCAGATCGCCCTGCTGCTCGGCCTGTTCATCGGCACCCTCGCCGCGATCCCGTTCGGGATGGCCGACTTCTCCGCCCTGCGCGAGGCACCGGTCGCCGCCCTGCCCACCCCCTTCGCCTTCGGCGCCCCCGAGTTCCAGCCCGCCGCGATCCTCTCCCTCTGCATCGTCATGCTGGTGCTGATGACCGAGTCCAGCGCCGGCATGCTCGCCCTCGGCGAGATCTGCGACCGGCCGAGCGACGGCAGGACCATCACCCGCGGCCTGCGCACCGACGGCATCGCCACCCTGCTCGGGCCCGTCTTCGGCGGCTTCCCGACCTCCGCCTTCGCCCAGAACGTCGGCGTCGTCTCGCTGACCCGGGTCCGCTCCCGGTACGTGGTCGCCGCCGCCGGAGCCACCCTGCTCGTCCTCGGCGCCTTCCCCGTCCTCGGCGCGGTGGTCTCCATGGTCCCCATGCCCGTCCTCGGCGGCGCCGGCATCGTCCTCTTCGGCTCCATCGCGGTCAGCGGCATCCGGACCCTCTCCGAGGCCGGACTCGACGACAGCTCCAACATCATCCTGGTGGCCGTCGCGCTCGGAGCGGGCATCATCCCGCTCGCCGCACCCACCTTCTACGCCGGATTCCCCGCCTGGGCGCAGACCGTGCTGGGCTCCGGCATCAGCGCGGGCGCGCTCGTCGCCGTCCTGCTCAACCTGTTCTTCCACCATCTCGGCACCCGGAGCCGTCACGCGGCCCCGGCACTCAAATCCTCCTAGGGTCCTGCCGTGCCCACACCACCGAGGAACGAAGGAACCACCGCCATGGCAGCACCTGCGGCAGCCCCCCAGCGGATCGTCATCGAGAACGCGGCGATCGCCACGGTCGACGCGCACGACACCGAGTACGCCTCCGGGTACCTCGTCATCGCCGGCAACAAGATCGAGTCCGTCGGCGCGGGGCGGGCCCCCGAGGGCCTGGAGAACGTGGTCCGGCGGATCGACGCCACCGGTCACCTGGTCACGCCCGGTCTGATCAACACCCACCACCACTTCTACCAGTGGATCACCCGGGGCCTCGCGACCGACCACAACCTCTTCAACTGGCTGGTCGCGCTCTACCCGACGTGGGCGCGGATCGACGAGCAGATGGTGCGCGTCGCCGCCCAGGGCTCCCTCGCGATGATGGCCCGCGGTGGCGTCACCACCGCCATGGACCACCACTACGTCTTCCCGCGGGGCTCCGGCGACCTCTCCGGTGCCATCATCGGCGCCGCCTCCGACATGGGCGTCCGCTTCACCCTCGCCCGCGGCTCCATGGACCGCAGCGAGAAGGACGGCGGCCTGCCGCCGGACTTCGCCGTCGAGACCACCGAGGGCGCGCTCGCCGCGACCGAGGAGACGGTGAAGAAGTACCACGACGCCTCCTTCGACGCGATGACCCAGGTCGCCGTCGCCCCCTGTTCCCCCTTCTCCATCTCCACCGAGCTGCTCCGCGAAGGCGCCGCGCTCGGCCGCCGCCTCGGCGTGCGCATGCACACCCACGGCTCGGAGACCGTGGAGGAGGAGAAGTTCTGCCACGAGCTCTTCGGCATGGGCCCGACGGACTACTTCGAGTCCACCGGCTTCCTCGGCGAGGACGTCTGGATGGCGCACTGCGTCCACATGAACGACTCCGACATCGCCGCCTTCGCCCGCACGAAGACCGGCGTCGCCCACTGCCCGTCCTCCAACGCGCGCCTCGCCGCCGGCATCGCCCGCGTACCCGACATGCTGAAGGCGGGCGTCCCCGTCGGCCTCGGCGTCGACGGCACCGCCTCCAACGAGTCGGGCGAGCTCCACACCGAGCTGCGCAACGCGCTCCTCATCAACCGTCTCGGCGCCCACCGCGAGGCGGCGCTCAACGCCCGCCAGGCCCTCCGCCTCGGCACCTTCGGCGGAGCCCAGGTCCTCGGCCGGGCCGACAGCATCGGCTCGCTGGAGGCCGGCAAGCTCGCCGACCTCGTCCTGTGGAAGATCGACGGCCTCGGCCACTCCTCGATCGCCGACCCGGTCACGGCCGTCGTCTTCGGCGCGGCCGCCCCGGTGACCGCCTCCTTCGTCAACGGCAAGCAGATCGTGGAGAACAACCGTCTGCTCTTCGCGGACGAGGAGCAGATCGCGCGCGACGCGCGCACGGAGGCGCAGCGCCTGGCCCGCGTGGCGGCCCAGGGCTGACCCTCCCCATGGAGTCCGACCGAGGGGGACGGCCCTCGGTCGGTCGCCGCGGACCCGAGCGGGGCCCGCGGCAGCCGGTCCGGGCGGTGCCGTACGCACAAGTCGTACGGCACCGCCCGGGACGGTGACATCCGTCCCTCCCCACCGGACCTCCCGTCCCGGCGCCGCACCCCCTTCGCGCGCGCACCGCACCACCCCGCAACGAGCCGCACCTCCTGCACCCCGCACCGCATCGCACCACCTCCCTGACACCCGCGTCTCCGCCGACGTGTACCCGACCGGAGGAACCGCCGTGGCCGACAAGCCCCAGGTTCGCAATGCACCAGACGCAGGCACCGCCACCGACGACCGGACCAAGCATCCGGTCGACGAGACCCTGCCCCCGATGAAGATGCTCACCAGCGGCCTCCAGCACGTGGCCGCGATGTACGCGGGCGTGGTGGCCCCGCCCCTGATCGTCGGAGCGGCCGTGGGCCTGTCCGGCACCGAGCTGACGTTCCTCACCGGCGCCAGCCTCTTCACCGCCGGCCTCGCCACCTTCCTCCAGACGCTCGGCGTCTGGAAGATCGGCGCCCGCCTGCCGTTCGTCAACGGCGTCACCTTCGCCGGCGTCGCGCCGATGCTGGCGATCGTCGACACCACCGAGAACAAGGCGGACGCCCTTCCCGTGATCTTCGGCGCGATCATCGTCGCCGGACTCCTCGGCTTCCTCGCCGCCCCCTGGTTCTCCCGCCTCGTGCGGTTCTTCCCGCCGGTCGTCACCGGCACCGTCATCACCCTCATCGGCGTCTCCCTCCTCCCGGTCGCCTTCGGCTGGGCCCAGGGCCCCAACCCGCAGGCCAAGGACTACGGTTCGACCACGTTCCTCTCCCTGGCCGGCATCACGCTCGTCGTGGTCCTCGTCCTGCGCCGCTTCACCCGCGGCTTCCTCAAGCAGATCGCGGTCCTCGTCGGCCTCGTCATCGGCACCCTGATCGCCATACCGTTCGGCGTCACCGACTTCTCCCCGGTCGCCGAGGCCGACATCGTCGGCTTCCCGTCCCCCTTCCACTTCGGCGCCCCGCAGTTCGCGCTCGCCGCGATCATCTCCATGTGCGTGGTCATGCTGGTCTCGATGACCGAGTCGACCGCCGACATGCTGGCGCTCGGCGAGATCGTCGACCGTCCCGCCGACGAGAAGACGATCGCGGCCGGCCTGCGCGCCGACACCCTCGGCTCCGCCATCAGCCCGCTCTTCAACGGCTTCATGTGCAGCGCCTTCGCACAGAACATCGGCCTGGTCGCCATGACCCGGATCCGCAGCCGCTTCGTCGTCGCCTGCGGCGGCGGCTTCCTGGTCCTGATGGGCCTCTCGCCGGTCGCCGCGTCGCTGATCTCGGTCGTGCCCCGCCCGGTCCTGGGCGGCGCGGGCGTGGTCCTCTTCGGCTCGGTCGCCGCCAGCGGCATCCAGACCCTGGTCAAGGCCGGCCTGGAGAAGGACAACAACGTGCTGATCGTGGCCGTCTCCCTGGCCGTCGGCATCATCCCGATCACGAAGCCGGAGTTCTACCACGCCTTCCCCGAGACGGCGCAGATCATCCTGGACTCGGGCATCTCCACCGGCTGCGTCGCGGCCGTCCTGCTCAACGTGGTCTTCAACCACCTGGGCCGGGGCAAGGACGACGACGAGGTCACCGCACCGATGGAGCCGGGCGAGGAGATCTCCGGCACCCGCGGCGCGAAGGCGGCGCACGCCCACTGAGCCCGCTCGCCCCGCCACCGCCCGCCCCGGTCCCCGCGCACGCCGCGGGGCCCGGGGCCGTGGTGCTGGTCAACCCGAACACCTCGGCCGCGACGACGACGGCGATGACCGCACTGGCCCGCCGCGCCCTCGGCCCCGCCGTCCCCGTCCGGGGCGTCACCGTCGACCGCGGCCCGGCCGTGCTCACCGACCCGGCCGCCCTGCGGGCCGCCGCCCCCGAGGTCCTCGCCACCGGACTCCGCGCCGTCGCGGGCGGAGACTGCGCGGCGCTCCTCGTCGCCGCCTTCGGCGACCCCGGCCTCGACGAGCTGCGCGCGGCGAGCGGCGTCCCCGTCGTCGGCCTGGGCGAGGCCGCGCTCCTGGAAGCGGCCGCCGACGGCGTCCCGTTCGGCATCGCCACCATCACGCCCCTCCTCGCCGACGCCATCGGCGAACGCGTCGCCGCGCTGGGCCTCACCGCCTCGTACACGGGGCTCAGGCTCACGGCCGGCCGCCCCGAGCGCCTCGCGGCCGACCCCGAGCTGCTGCTCGACCGACTGGAGCGCGCGGTCCGCGCCTGCGTCGACCGGGACGGAGCGAGGGCCGTCGTCATCGGCGGCGGTCCGCTCGGCGAGGCCGCCGAGGCGCTCCGCACCCGCTGCGCGGCGCGGATCGTCGCCCCCATCCCCGCCGCCTGCCGCGCCGTCACCAGAACCCTGCCGACCGCCCGCTGACCCCACCCCGGCCTCCACCACCACCGCCACCGGGCCCCGGCCACCCGTGCGACCGCCTCCACCGCGAGCCGCGCCAGGCCCCCGCCGCGCGCCCCGGCCGTCGCCCGGCCGCCGATCACTGTTCCACCGCGATCCGCCGCCGGCACTCCGCTGCCAGGTCCGGGTACGCGACGGCGATCGCCTCGTACAGCCGTCGCCGCAGCAGCCGCTCGGCCTCCCGGCGGCCCGCGTCCCCGTACAGCCCGTCGAGCAGCGTCTCGTACCGGGACAGCGCGTGCCGCAGATAGCTCACCTGCCAGCGCACCAGCGACCCGCTCGCCGCCGGGCCTCCCGGGCCGCGCGCCCCGAGGAGCCGCCGGTGGCGGACGGCCCGCCGCTCCAGCTCGGGCCCGGGGAGCCGCGGCACCTGGATCGGGTGGGCCCGGACGGAGGCGAGCACGGCCGACCTCCGGCGCGCCGCCGACGCCGTCGCCGCGGCGGATCCCGCCGCGGTCGCGGCGAACTCCGGGGTCCGCTCCAGCGCCTCGACCCGCGCCAGCAGATAGAGCCGCACGGGCGCGAGCGACCAGCGGCGCGGGTCCCGCCCCTGCACGTCGGGCGTGCCGAGCAGCTCCCGCACCAGGGCGTCGGTCCAGCCGCGCCTCCGTACCCCGGCGTGCGACACATAGATCGTACGGTCCGTCATGATTTCCCCTCCGTCGACTACTCAGCGTGACGAATTCCAGTGAAGCGCACCCCACTGACAACGCCCCTCGTGACCGCCCTCTTGTGGCACCCGCCCCGGTCGTGGGATATAGGTCCAGACCTTTCCCGCGGACCCGACGGACGGAGGCAGGCCCGTGCAACCCCCTTGGCCCGCAGGCCTGTTGGCGTCCCATCCCCAGCGCCTCCCGTCCCTCCGCGCCTCCCGCCCGACCCGCCTCGCCGCCCTTTACCCCCTCCGCGCCGCCCTTCTGGCCTGTCTCGCCCTCACCGCCTGCACGACCACCCCGCCCCCCGACACCCGCGCCCCCACCGCCCCCACGGGCGTCACCGCCACCGCCGGCAGCTCGACCACCGTCCACGTGATGTGGAGCGCCGCCACCGACGACCGCGCCGTGACCGGCTACGCCGTCTACCGCGAGGGCCGCAAGATCAAGGACCTCCCCGCCACCACCCTCATGACCGACGTCGTCGGCCTCGCCCCCGCCGCGCGCCACACCTTCACCGTCCGCGCCCGCGACGCCGCCGGGAACGTCTCGCCCCCCAGCACCGCCGTCACCGCCACCACGCTCGCCGCCGCTGCGGCGGACCGTACGCCCCCCACCAGCCCGACCGCCCTGCGCGCCACGCCCGACGGCAGCCGCGGCGCCGTCCTCACCTGGACCCCCGCCCGCGACGACACCCGCGTGACCGCCTACGACGTCCACTCCGGCGAGGCCCGGATCCACACCGTCCCCGGCACCGCCACCGCCGCCCGCCTCACCGGCCTGCGCCCCGGCACCGCCTACTCCTTCACGCTCCGCGCCCGCGACGCCGCCGAGAACTCCTCCCCGCACAGCGCCCCCGCCGACGTCGTCACCGCCCCCGCCCCCGGCGCACCCCCGAACACCGCACCCCGCGACCTCACGGCCACCGCCACCCGCGGCGCCGTCACCCTCACCTGGACCCCGCCGGACACCGGAGGCCCCGTCACCCACCACGAACTCCACCTGGACGGCCGGTTCGCCACCACCATCGTCTGGGGCACCGCCCCGCCCCCCGGCCGCGCCACCTACACCTTCACCGTCCAGGACCCCCCGGGCACCCGCCGCGCCCTCACCCTCCGCGCCCGCCTCCCCGACGGCACCTGGGGCGACTTCTCCGCCCCCCGCACGGTCGTGGTGCGCTGAAAGGACCCACCCGGCCGCCCCACGCGTCGCAGGCGTACCACCGGGCCCCGGAACTACCCTGGGAGCGTGGCCGAGACCGTTCTCACCAACACCGGGCTCGACCGGTTCCTCGACCTTCTCGACGGAAGGCCGGAGCACCGGGACCCCGGATTCACGCGCGCCGCCGAAACCGTGCTGGGGCTGCTCGCCCTCCGCGGCGCCGACCGCGCCAGCGGCATGCCCGAGCCGACGCCCGCCCTCGTACGCCAGCTGCTCGTGGAGGACCTGCCCGCGTTCGTGTACGCGGCGCCCGGCGACCTCGACGCCTATCCCGCCGTGCTGGGCGAGCTGGCCGGCTGCTTCGACGGGGAGCTGCGCGAGCGGGTCGCCGCCGCCGTCGCCGAGGCCGCCCCCGACTTCGAGCGCGCCATGAACGACCCCGGCAACCTCACCTGGCACCGCTGGTACGCCTCCCTGCTGCGGGCCTGCGGCACCGACCTCCGCGACCCCGACGACGTACGCGGCAGGCTCGCCGCCCTCGACGGCGCGCCGCTCCCGGACGGGGTGCGCCGCGCCGACCTCATGGGGCGGACCGCCCTCGCGGACGTCCTCCTGGCGGAGGCGCTCACCCGGGCGTACGTACGGGACGCGGAGGAGACGCCGACGGCCGGGCCGCTGCTCAGCGACCACGCCGTCGCGACCGGCATCGGACGGCTGGCCGGGGCGCTCCTCGACCGGTGGACGGCCGCCGGGCTCGCCGAGCAGCTCGCCGGGCCGTTCGCGCGCCTCGCGCCGGGCCCCGACGCCTTCCCCCATCTGGTCCTGGCCGACGCGCTGCTCGACGAGCACCTCGACTACCACGGCGACCCGGGCGTGCCGCTGCCGCCGCCGCCCGCGATCGAGGCCGGGCCCGTCGAGGAGGACGCCGACGCCCTCATCGCCGCGGTCGAGGAGCTCGCCGAGGAGGAGTTCGAGCCGTACGGGGGCGAGGCGCCGCACCTGCTCTACCTGGTCTACCAGCGGGGCGGCACCGCCGAGTCCGTCGCCCGCAAGGCCGCCGAGTACGAGGACTGGTCCGTCGACCCCGCCGTGGAGGACGTGGAGGTGACCGTCCCGCCGGACGCCCCCGACGCGTACGCCGTCCCGCCCCTGCCGGAACTCGTCCGGCTCCTCGGCCTCGCGGGACTGAGCGAGGCGGACCGGTCCCGGCTCGACCGCCCGGCCCGCGAGCTCGCGGCCGTCGTCGACCGGCTCGCCGCCACCGGACTCGTCTTCCGGTCCGGTGACGCCTTCGGACTCACCCCGCGCGGCGCCGGCGCCGTCCGCTATCTGCTCCGGGTCCGCGGCGTGACCGCGCCCGACGCCGCGGAGGCCGCCGCGTGGAGCGCGCCGACCCTCGTCGCCGCGGCCGCCGACTGGCCCGCCACGACCGCCGCGCGCGTCCTCGCGCACTGGCTCCACGCGCGCGTGGACACCGGCCGGGCCTGGTCCGACCTGCTCGCCGCCCTCGGCACCGTCCACGCGAGGACCACCGAGGCCGCCGCCGTACGGAGGCTGCTCGCCGTCCTGGACACGCACACCGCGCCGGCCGAGGCCCTGCGCGGCGCGCTCCGCGACCCGGTCGTCGGCGCATACGCCCACCGGGCCCTGCGCGCCCGCGGCGAAGAGGCCGACCACCTCCAGGTCCCGATCTCGGCCCGCGCGCTGTACGTCCTGGACGAGCTGCCCGGCAAGAGGGGTCCGCTGGAGTCGCGCCGCGCCGCGTTCGACGCGGCGGCGGCGGACTGGCCGGGCGGTTCGGCCGCCCTGGTCCGGGCGATGGCCGAGGCGGACCCCCACGAGACGGAACGCGTCCTCGGCCCGCTCGGCATCACCCTGCCGTGACGGTCAGGGTGGGGGCTCCGGCGCCGAGCCGAGGCGTCACCGTGCCCTGACGGTCACGGCCCGGCGCCGTCACCGTCACCCCGTCGTGAGGTACATCCCCGAAGCACCCGCGCCCGCCGTGTTCCGGCACGACCGGTGGCCGGACGGGACGGCGTGGATCAGCGCCAGGCAGCGGCCGAGGGCCTGCTGGCCGTAGGCGTTGGGGTGCATCGACTCCTGGACCAGGCCCTGGGTGCTCTGGCTGTCGATCCAGCGGGCCCACTCGCTCGTCGACGCCGACGGCGCGATCGTCGAGGTCGCCTGCCGGCTCGCCTTCGCGCACACCTCGCGGCCCTGGAGCGCGTCGCGCAGGTCCAGGAACTGCACGCCCTTGGCCACGGCGACCTGCTTCAGCCGACCGGCGATCTGGGGCACGAGGGAGTCCCTCGCCCAGGTGGAGTCGGCGTTCCAGAAGGGGCAGCCGCCGGTGTTCGTACGGGCCCAGCCGCTCTCCGCGTACCGGTTCTCGGCGGCGCGGGGGATGGGGGAGGGGTACGACTGGAGCACGATCCGGTAGTCGCCGGAGGCGTACCCCGCGGCGGCCATCACGGCCCGGACCTCGTCGACGGCCTTGCCGACCGAGGCCATCACGCCGTCGATCTTCGCGTCGACCTCGGCCTGCTGGTCGTCGTGGCAGTAGGAGTACCAGACGATGTAGTCGGTGGCGCAGGTGCTGATGATGTCGGCGAAGCCGAGGTCGTTGCCGCCGACGGAGAGGGCGATCAGCTCCACGTCGTGCGAGGCGGCGACGGCGGCGAGCTGGTCGGCCTGCGGGGCCTCGCCCTTGTAGGCGACGCCGCCCTGGGAGGCGCGGAAGACGTTCTGCGTGGTGGCGCCCGAGCAGGCGAGGTTGATCAGGGTGGCGGCGATCGGTCCGGCGCTCTTCACCTCGGCGGTGTCGGAGCGGTGGCAGCCGCCCGCGGTGCTGCCGTAGACCCGGGACGGGTCGTAGCCGCTGCCCGTCCAGGCGCGGTCGGTGCCGTAGCGGCTGCCCGAGTTGGACAGGCCGTTGCCCTGCCAGCGCCCGGCCTCGCCGGAGATGTAGCTGTCGCCCATGGCGACGACGGCGGTGGGGCCGGAGCCGGGGGAGGCCTGGGCGGTCGGGGCCGCGACGGAGGCGAGTCCGGCGGCGGTACACAGAGCCAGGAACGCGCGCAGGGCGCGGTGGGGGGACGTGGGCATGGCTGTGCTCCTGCGGTGTGCGGTGCGCAGTGACGTGGGGGACAGCCGCCGGCCGGTGGCATGGCGGAATCTCGCACGGCGCGACTTATTACCGCTAGGTAGCTGCATATCTCGGTTGCGTCACGTCCCCTGTGTGACCACCGGGAAACAGTCATGGGCAAGGCGGTGGGAAACGCGACAGGGCCCCGCCCCGGTGCTGTGCGACACCGGTGGTGGGGCCCTGTCGTGAAGCTGGTCGGCCGCTGTGCGGTCAGCCGGTCCAGCGGTCTCAGCCGACGAGCTGCTCGTACGCGGGGAGCGTGAGGAAGTCGGCGTAGTCCGCGTCGAGGGAGACGTGCAGCAGCAGGTCGTGGGCCTGCTGCCACTTCCCGGCCGCGAACGCCTCCTCGCCGACCTCGGCGCGGATGGCGGCCAGCTCCTCGGCGGCGACCTCGCGGGCGAGTTCGGGGGTGGCGGTCCTGCCGTTCTCGAAGGCGACGCCGGCGTTGATCCACTGCCAGATCTGGGAGCGGGAGATCTCGGCGGTGGCGGCGTCCTCCATCAGGTTGAAGATGGCGACGGCGCCGAGGCCGCGCAGCCAGGCCTCGATGTAACGGATGCCGACCTGGACGGCGTTGCGCAGACCGTCGTAGGTGGGCCGGGCGTCCAGCGAGTCGATGGCGATCAGGTCGCCGGCCGCGACGGAGACGTCCTCGCGCAGACGGTCCTTCTGGTTCGGCTTCTCGCCGAGGACGGCGTCGAAGGAGGCCATGGCGATCGGCACCAGGTCCGGGTGGGCGACCCACGAGCCGTCGAAGCCGTCGCCGGCCTCGCGGTCCTTGTCGGCCTTGACCTTCTCGAACGCGACCTTGTTGACCTCGGCGTCCTTGCGGGACGGGATGAAGGCCGCCATGCCGCCGATCGCGTGCGCGCCGCGCTTGTGGCAGGTGCGGACGAGGAGTTCGGTGTACGCGCGCATGAACGGCGCCGTCATGGTGACCGCGTTGCGGTCCGGCAGCACGAACTTCGCCCCGCCGTCACGGAAGTTCTTCACGATCGAGAACAGGTAGTCCCAGCGGCCGGCGTTGAGTCCCGCGGCGTGGTCGCGGAGCTCGTAGAGGATCTCCTCCATCTCGTACGCGGCCGTGATGGTCTCGATGAGGACCGTGGCGCGGACGGTGCCCTGCGGGATGCCGACGTAGTCCTGCGCGAAGACGAAGATGTCGTTCCAGAGGCGGGCCTCCAGGTGCGACTCCGTCTTCGGGAGGTAGAAGTACGGGCCCTTGCCGAGGTCGATCAGGCGCTGGGCGTTGTGGAAGAAGTAGAGGCCGAAGTCGACGAGCGCGCCCGGCACCGGCCGTCCGTCGAAGGTGAGGTGGCGCTCCTCCAGGTGCCAGCCGCGCGGGCGCATGACGACCGTCGCCAGCTCCTCCGCGGGCTTCAGGGCGTACGACTTGCCCGAGCGCGGGTCCGTGAAGTCGATCTTCCGGGTGTACGCGTCGATCAGGTTGAGCTGGCCGAGGACGACGTTCTCCCAGGTCGGCGCGGAGGCGTCCTCGAAGTCGGCGAGCCAGACCCGCGCGCCGGAGTTGAGCGCGTTGATCGTCATCTTGCGGTCGGTCGGGCCGGTGATCTCGACACGGCGGTCGTTCAGGGCCGCCGGGGCGGGCGCGACCTTCCAGGAGTCGTCGGCCCGGATCGCCGCGGTCTCCGGCAGGAAGTCCAGCGTGGACGTGCGGGCGATCTCGGCGCGGCGCTCCGCCCGGCGGGCGAGGAGCTCGTCCCGGCGCGGGGTGAACCGCCGGTGCAGCTCGGCGACGAAGGCCAGCGCCGCCTCGGTGAGCACCTCCTCCTGACGCGGCAGGGGCTCGGCTTCGACGACGGCCAGGGGGGACGGCGCTGGTGCGGACATGGACTGTCACTTCCTTCAGCGGACTTCGCGGGCGGTGCCAGGCGGCCGCCGGGCGTCACGGGACGGCACGGAGTGCCGCAGGAGCCGAGATACGGCCGCGAGCGCCGTCAGAGGATCAGGCGCTTCTGAACAGTGGATACTAGTTTCCTCATGGTGGAAGTTCAATGGTTTGTTGATGTCGAGATTCTTCGGGTCGACACAACGTGGCTCCGGGTGCCAGGCCGTTCACTCCAGGTGCGCCAGGTCCGCCTCCGTGTCGATGTCGTACGGCTCGGCCACATCCGAACAGTCCACCAGGGTGATCGCATCCCGGTGCGCCGCCAGATAGTCCCGCGCGCCCCGGTCGCCCACCGCCCCCTCGGCGATCCCCGCCCAGCGGTCCGCGCCGAACAGCACCGGATGCCCCCGCTTCCCGTCGTACGACGCCGCCGCGAGCGACTCCCGCGAGCCGTACGCCGTCCGGACCCGGGCCACCGCCGCGGGCCCGATCCCCGGCTGGTCCACCAGGGAGACCAGGGCCGCGTCCGCCCCGCGCGGATCCGACGCGAGCGAGGCCAGCCCCACCCGCAGCGAGGAACCCATGCCGTCGGCCCACTCCGGGTTCTCCACCAGCACGCACCCGGACAGCTCCGCCCGCTCCCGTACGTCCCCGGCGGCGGCGCCCAGGACGACGTGCACCACCTCGCAGCCCCCCTCCCGCAGCACGCGCACCGCGTGCTCGACCAGCGGACGCCCCCGGTGGGTCAGGAGCGCCTTGGGCCGCCCGCCGAGACGGCGGCCGCCCCCGGCGGCGAGCAGCAGTCCGGCGACGACGGGTGTTCGATCCTGCGCAGCTCTCATGAGAACTGCATACCCCATCAGGCGGAATGACACGGTCGCCTGAATTCCGTCCACCAAGGGTGGCGCGCCGGGGTGGCGAAGGAGTTAACTGGCCGCGGCTCCGGGCGTCCGGCCGTCGTCGGACGGCTCTGCCCGCAGCCTTCGGAGCGGGGAGTTCTGCGCACAGGGTCGTGCGAGGGGGAGAACCATGTTGCGAAGCGTGGGGCAGAGGCGAGTGACCGGCGAGGGCGTGGACCCCAGAGTGGCCGAACTGCGGGCCGCCGTCTCCCGGCTCCGCCGCGAACTGGCCGCCCACCGAGCCGACTTCGCCGACCGGGTCATCGCCGAGGACGAACTCGCCGCGCTCGACGCCATGGCGGTCAGCGGCGCGCCCGAGGTCCGGCGCCTGCGCCGCTCGCTTCTCCTCGTCGCCGGTTCGGTCGGCTCCGTCAGCGCGCTCGCCGAGGGCCTCGCCGCCGTCCGGAGCGCCGTCGAACTCTTCGGCCCGCCGCCCCCCGGTCCCCCGGCCGGCGACCGACCGGCCTGACCGGCCCGCCCCGCCCGGACGCGGGCCGGGCCCCGGAGGCGGGAGGGTGCCCCGCAGCTCCCTCCGGTGGACGGGCGAACGAGGGGACTCCCACCCTGGAGGAACGGGCCCGCCACCGCGGGCCCCGACCGAAAGGGCGGTGGGACCGGTGCCGAGCCGCGACGAGCCCACGGGCGCACCCCTGGGAACGGATCCGCTGGACGACCCGTTCCTGCGGACGCGCTTCGCCCCGCCGAACCGCCCGGCCACCTTCCTGCGCCGGCACCGTCTCGTCCAGCACCTCGGAGCGCCCCCGCCGACCCCGCTCGTCCTCGTCAACGGCTCCGCGGGCGCGGGCAAGACGCTCCTCGTCGCCGACTGGGCGGCCGGCCTGGAGGAGCCCGTCGCCTGGCTCACGCTCGACGAGGCGGTGGAGGGGCCGGGGACGTTCTGGGCCCATCTCCTCAGGTCCCTGCACTTCGGGGAGGTGCCCGTGTCCGTCGTGACCGCCCTGCCCTCCGACGCGGCCCGGGTCCACCCCGCGCTGCTGAGCCGCCTCGCCGCGGAGTTGTCCGAGTGCCGACCGCCCGCCGTCGTCGTGATCGACGAGTTCGACCGGATGACGAACCCGGAGGTGGCCCGCCAACTGCACTTCGTGCTGCGGCACGCGAGCCCGGGACTGCGCCTCGTGCTCGTCTCCCGTACCGAGCCGCTCCTTCCGCTCCATCGCTACCGTCTCGCCGGCGAGATGACCGAGATCCGGGACGCCGACCTGGCCTTCACGACCGAAGAGGCGGTCGAACTCCTGGAGCGGCACGGACTGCCCCTGTCCGGGGCGTCGGCGCGGGCCCTGGTGGAACGCACCGGGGGATGGGCGGCCGGACTCCGGCTGAGCGCCCTCGCGGCGCGGGCGAGCCCGGACCCCGAGCGCTACCTGAAGGAGTTCGAGGCGGGGCGCGGGACGATCGCCGACTTCCTTCTGGCCGAGGTGCTGGAGCGGCAGGACGCCCCGGTCCAGGACCTGCTGCTGCGCGTCAGCGTGCTGGACCGGTTCCGCCCCGAACTGGCGGACGAGCTGACGGAGCGCGGCGACGCCGCGGAAGCCCTCGCCGCCCTCCACCGGGCCAACGCCTTCGTCGAGGACCTCGGCCACGGGTGGTACCGGCTCCACCCCCTGTTCCGGGAGATCCTCCGGGTCCACCTGCGCCGGCGCGCCCCCGGCCTGGAACGGGAGCTCCACCGTCGCGCCGCCCGCTGGCTGCACCGCTCCGGCGCGCTGCCGGACATGCTGGCCCACGGAGCCGCCGCCCGGGACTGGACCTACCTCGCCCGGGCGCTGGTCGACGAGCTCGCGATCGGGCAGCTGGTCACCGGGCGCGGCACCGACGTACCGGCCGACTGGTTCACGGGGCCGGAGGCCGAGACGGGCGACCGGGCCACCCACCTCGTACGGGCGGCGTGCGCATTGTCGCGGGGCGACGTCGACGAAGGCCTGGACCACCTCGACCGCGCGGGCGAGCGTTCCGCCGACCGTTCGGCCGACCGTGAGCCGGGCTCCCCGGCGGACCAGGTGAGCCGAGCCCTCCTGGAGGCGCTCGCCGGGAGGCTGGCGGGCTCCGCCGAGCGGGCCGAAGAGGCCGCCGCGACCGCCCGGCGACTCATGCCGCGCCTGCCCTCCCGCCTGCGGGACGCCCACCCGGAGGTCGGCGCCCTGCTGCTCACGCACCTGGGCTCGGTCCGGGTCCGGGCCGGCCGCTTCGAGGAGGCGCGGGCCGACCTCACGGCGGTGGTGCGCGGGCCCCGCACGGGGGCCACGGCGCCGACGCGCGGGGAGGCGCTGGAACACCTGGCGTTCCTCGACCACCTCGACGGACGGCCGGGCGCGGCCGAACGCAAGGTCCTCGCGATGACGGCCGAGGCCGAGCGGTACGGGCTCCCGCAGCCGTCCGGCACCGGCCTCGGGCAGGTCGTGCTGGCCGCGGTCGCCGTGGACCGGGCCGACCTGGACCGCGCGGAGGCCCTCCTCGCCGGCCTTCCCGCCCGCGCGCCGGGCGACCCGGTGGCGGCGGAGGCCCGCCGCCTCGTCACGGCCGACGTGCACCTGGCCCGTGGGCGTACGCGATCCGCCCTGGCGGCCGTCGCCGGGACCGTCCCCGCCGCCGACCCGTCACCCTGGGCCGCCGACCGGGCCGCCCTCGTCGTCTCGGCCGCCCACCTGGCCGAAGGCCGCCCGGCCCACGCCGTCGAAGCCCTGCGGGCGGTCACCGGACAGGAGCCGATGTGCCTGGTCGGCGCGGCGCGGACCCACCTGGCCGCGGGCGACCCGGATACGGCGCTCCAGCTGCTCGACGGCCTCGCGGCACACCCGCGGACCGGCCCGGCGGTCGCGGTCCGGGCCACGTTGGTGCGGGCCCGCGCGGCGACGCTGGCGGGAGACCCCGGCGCCGCCCGGGAGCTGCTCGCCCGGGCCCTCCTGGCAGCGCGCCGCGAGGAGCTGCGCCGCCCCTTCCACGAGGCGCAACCCTGGATCGCCCCCCTCCTGGCGGACCCCGCCCTGCGGGCGCTGGCCGTGGGCTGGCTCGTCCCCGGCGGTGCGCCGCACGCGGACCATCCGGACCGGCCGGGACCCCTGGTCGAACGGCTCAGCGCGCGGGAGCGCGAGGTTCTGGTGCGGCTCGCCAGGACGATGTCCACCGAGGACATCGCCGCCGACCTGCACGTGTCGGTGAACACGGTGAAGACCCACCTCAAGAGCGTCTACCGGAAGCTCTCGGCGCACCGGCGCAACGACGCCGTACGGCGCGCCCGTGAGCTCGGGGTGCTGTGAACGCACCGTCGTCCGCGCCGAACCCCCGGCCCTCACCCGGAGCGGGTGAGGCGCCCGCCGCCCGCATGGGGTGCCATGGGAGGCACGGGCACGTGTCCCGTACCGCCGGGAAGGACCGGCGGACAGGCCCGGCGAGGTGGCGACCGTGCGACATTGGCGTGCTCTGATCGTGCTGGGGACGGCCCAGTTCCTGATGGTGCTGGACACCTCGGTCATGAACGTGTCCATCAGCCGGCTGGTCGAGGACTTCGACACGGAGGTGACGGCGATCCAGGCCGTCATCACCCTGTACGCCCTGGTCATGGCGGCCTTCATGATCATCGGCGGCCGGATCGGGGACATCCTCGGCCGCCGCCGCGTGTTCCTGATCGGCATGGCGGTCTACGGCGTCGGCTCGGCCCTGACCGCCGTCTCGCCCTCCCTGTGGGTCCTGGCCCTCGGCTGGTCCGTCGTCGAGGGGCTCGGCGCCGCCCTGGTGCTCCCCTCCATGGCGGCCCTGGTCGCCGAGTCCTACCGCGGCCGGGACCGCTCCGTCGCGTACGGGGTGATCGGCGGCCTGGCCGGCGCCGGCATCGCCGTCGGCCCCCTGCTGGGCGGCTGGGTGACGACGTACCTCACGTGGCGGCTGGTCTTCGCGGGCGAGGTCGTGGTGGTCCTGGCCGTGCTGCTCGGCCGGAAGGCGATCCCGGTCGGGCCCCGGGCCGCGCGGCGTCCGGGACTCGACGTCGTCGGCGCGGTGCTGTCCGCCGCGGGCCTGGCGCTCGGCGTGCTCGGCGTGCTGCAGAGCGGCAGCTGGGGCTGGGTGCAGCCGCGCAACCCGCCCTTCACGGTGTTCGGCTTCGCCCCCACCCTGTTCGTCGTCGCGGCCGGCCTGTGCGTCCTGTACCTCTTCCGGGCCTGGGAGGAGCGGCGCGAGGCCCGGGGCGAGGACCCCCTGGTCCACTTCGCCCTGTTCCGCAGACCCGCCCTGAGCTCGGGTCTGATGAGCCTCGTCAGCCAGAACCTCATCCTGCTGGGCCTGTTCTTCACCATCCCGCTGTACCTCCAGGTGGTGCAGGGCCTCGACGCCTTCGAGACGGGACTGCGGCTCCTGCCGGTCTCCGTGACCATGCTGGTTGCCTCGCTGGGCGGCGCGAGACTGGGCCGCCGGGCGGGCCCGCGACGGGTCGTCCGCGTGGCCCTGGTGGTGCTGCTCGCCTCGATCGTCTGGCTGATCGCCACCGTGGACCCCGTCATCGACGACGGGCAGTTCTTCGCGGCCATGGCGCTGCTCGGCCTGGGGACGGGCCTGCTCGCCTCGCAGCTCGGCAACGTCGTGCAGTCCAGCGCGGGGGAGGAGGAGCGCAGCGAGGTCGGCGGCCTGCAGTTCACCGCCCAGAACCTGGGCTCCGCCCTGGGTACGGCCCTGATCGGCTCGCTCCTGATCGGAGCCCTCGCCCAGGCCTTCACCCGGCAGGTGGAGGACGACCCGCGCCTCTCGGCGGAGGCGCGGCAGCAGACGAGCGTCGCCCTGGAGGCAGGGGTCAGCTTCGTCTCCACGGACCAGGTCCGCTCGGCCGCCCGGGACGCGGGACTGCCGCCCGGCGAGGTGGACGCCGTCACCGAGTCGTACGCCGAGGCCCAGCTCGACGGCCTGAAGGCGGCCGTTCTCGCGACCGGCGGCATCACCCTGGCGAGCTTCCTCGTGACGCGCGGGCTGCCCGGTGCGAACGGCGCCGCGCGGGGCCAGGGCCGGGCGCCGGGCGGACCGGCCCGGGAAGAGCGCCGCCCCACGGGCGCGTGAGTCACCCGCACCGGGTGAGGACGGAGGGGGCGCGCGCGGCCGACCATGACACCACGGGCAGCACAGGCCTCAGGCAGTCGTCTTCGGGAGGGCTCCCATGCAGTACGAGATCCGCGTCGACGGGCTCATGTCGCAGACGCTGATCGACGTCTTCCCCGAGCTGGAGCACGTGATGATCTCGGGCCAGACGGTGCTGTTCGGCCCCCTCGTGGACCCCGCCCATCTCTACGGCCTGCTGGCCCGCTTCCAGTCGCTCGGCCTGCACGTGGTGGAACTGCGGCGCCTGCCGGATTGACCGCGCGTTCCCGCGCGGCCCCCGCACACCCCGGAGGTAACCGTGACGGACCTGAAGTTCGAGCAGAAGAGCTCGCTGTCCCGCGCCGAGGCAGCCGACCAGCTGGAGGCGCTGGCCCGCGCGCTCAGGGCCGGGGAGGACGCCGAGCTGCCGCTGGGGCAGGGCGTGCTGAGCCTGCGGGTTCCGGACGAGCTGCGCAGCGAGGTGGAGTTCGAGGTCGACGGCGGCGAGATCGAGCTGGAGATCGAGCTGAAGTGGCGGACGGACGGCGGGACCGAGCCGGTCGACGGCGAGGCCGAGGCCGGGACCGCGGCGAAGACCGGGACCGAGGGAAAGACCGGGACCGCGGCGAAGACCGAGGCGCCCGCGTCCCGCGGCCGCAAGTCCACCGCGTCCGGGAGGGCGAGGCGTCCCGCCGCGAAGCGCACCTGAGCCTGGGCCGTTCGGGCGACGAGCGTGCTTCCGATTCACCCGCTCGGCCCGGCCGCGTGCGGTGGGCGCCGAGAGCGCGTTGGGTGGAACGGAAACCGGTCACCGGGAGAACGGCAGACGTCATGTACGAGATGCACATCGCACCCGACAGTTCCAACGGACTTCTGGTCTGGCACGTGATCGCCAAGGAGGCGGCCAGCAGTCTGTGCGGTCAGCCCGTCGACCGCGGCGCCGACGGAACGAGCACGGACCGGCACTGCCTGCCGTGCATGCAGTCGTTCCAGGACCTCCTGGACGTCGCACGGCCCGCGTCGGACTGCACGGCCTGATCCTGACGGTGGGCGTGGGCGTGGGCGTGGGCGTGGGCGTGGGCGTCGGCGTCGGCGCCGGACCAGTCGCCGGCCGCGTGGGCGCTAGCGCCGGATCAGCCGCCGGGCGGTCGCCGCCGCGACCGCCGCCGTGCGCGAGTCCACGCCCAGCTTGGCGAAGACGTGCACCAGATGGGACTTCACCGTCGCCTGGGACAGGAACAGCGCCTTGCTGATCTGCTGGTTCGACAGGCCCTCGCCCACCAGCTGGAGCACCTCCAGCTCCCGCTTCGTCAGCGCCTCCGCGGGCGTCCGCATCCGGTCCATCAGCCGGTGCGCCACCGCGGGGGCCAGCGCCGACTGGCCGGCCGCCGCCGTCCGTACCGCCGCCGCAAGCTCCTCCGGCGGCGCGTCCTTCAGGAGGTAGCCCGAGGCCCCCGCCTCCACCGCCGCCAGGATGTCCGCGTCCGTGTCGTACGTCGTCAGGACCAGCACCTTCGGCCCCTCCGGCAGCGCCGTGATCGCCGCCGTCGCCTCGGAACCGTGCATCCCGGAGCCGAACTGCAGGTCCATCAGGACCACGTCCACCCCGCCCGCCGCGGCCAGCTCCACCGCCCGCTCCGCCGTCGCCGCCTCCGCGACCACCGCGAAGCCGGGCTCCGTGTCGAGGACGGCGCGCAGCCCCGCCCGTACCACCGGGTGGTCGTCGGCGAGGAGGAGTCGGATGCTCATGCGGGGGCTCCGGCGGGGAGGGGGAGGGAGACGGCGACGGCCGTGCCCTGGCCGGGCGCGGACTCGACGGTGAACGAACCGCCCAGCGACTCCGCCCGCGAGCGCATCGCCGGAAGCCCGAAGCCGCCCTCCGAGGAGGGCCGCACGGAGGCGGGGTCGAAGCCGCGGCCGTCGTCCACCACGTCCAGGGTGACCGAGGCGTCCATGAACGACAGCGTGATCTCCGCCCGCGAGGCCCCGGCGTGCCGGACGGCGTTCCCGAGCGCCGACTGCGCGATCCGCAGCAGCGCCACCTCGTACGGGGTGGGCAGCTCGACCGGCGTCCCGCTCACCGAGAAGCGGACCCGCGGCCCGGCGCCCGGCTCGCACAGCCGCGCGAGCGCCGCCGCGAGCGAACCGTGCGCCAGATCCGGCGGGGAGAGCGCCCGCACGAAACGCCGCGCCTCCGCGAGGTTGTCCTGCGCCGCCTGCCGGGCCCGGTCGATGTGGCCGGCCGCGGGGGAGCCCGGCGGCAGCGCCCGCTCCGCCGCGCGCAGCAGCAGCTGGATCGACGAGAGCCCCTGCGCGAGGGTGTCGTGGATCTCCCGCGCGAGCCGCTCCCGCTCGGCGAGCGTCCCCGCGTGCCGCTCGGCCGCCGCCAGCTCCTCCCGCGTCTCGATCAGCTCCTCGATCAGCCTGCGCCGCCGCTCGCTCTCCCGGTACAGCGCCTGGTAGCCGAGGACCGTCGCCACCGCGACCGCCGCCCCCAGCAGCGGCCCGATGAAGACCCCCGGATTCGGCGCGGCGCCGTGTCCCACGTACGAGAGGATCGCCGCGCCCGCCGTCAGCGCGACGGCCGGCAGCGCCCAGCGCGCCGGCAGCAGGTGGAGCTGGAGGAAGTACAGCGGGAACGCCACCCACAGCGCCTCCGGCGTGAGCCAGAGCAGCGCCAGCCAGGACGCGGCGAGCGTCCCCAGCCACAGGGCCGCGGCCCGCGGGGAGCGGCGGACCGGCGGCAGCAGGGTCCCGGCCGCGTAGACCGCTCCCGTGACCGCGGCGAGGGCCGTCCCGGCCGCCGAGTCCGCCCGCACCGCGGCGAGCACCAGCAGCCCCGCCATCAGCAGGTGGAGGCAGAGGCGCAGCGCGCGCAGGGCGGGGGTGAGCGAGCGGGGATCCATGATCCTCCCAGCGTAGACAGGGCGCGGGGATCCCGGCTCAACCGAAAGTTTGAATCCGGAGCCATCCGAGGCGCGATGCCCCGCGGGGACCACGAGGACCACTCTGGTCGGCATGTTCGTGGCATGGAAAGACCTCAGATCCGCCAAGGGGCGGTTCACCCTCATGGGCGCGGTGATCGTACTGATCACCCTGCTCGTCGGCCTGTTGTCCGGGCTCACCGCCGGGCTCGCGCGGGAGAACGTCTCCGCGATCACCGGGCTGCCCGCCGACCGGCTCGCCTTCGCGGCCCCGCCCGCCGGCCGGCCGGTCTCCTTCACCCACTCCGCGGTCACGGAGGAGCAGTGGCGCGGCTGGGCGCGGCGGCCGGGCGTCACGGCCGCCGCGCCGCTCGGCATCCGCACGCTCGACGCCGCCGCCGGGGACCGCACCGCCGCCGTCTCCGTCTTCGGCACCGAACCGGACGCCGGGCTCGCGCCCGCCGCCGTCGCGCCCGGTACGGCCGTCCTCTCCGCCTCCGCGGCCGAGGAACTCGGCGCCGGGGCAGGGGCGCGGGTGCGGCTCGGCCCGCTCCACCTCACCGTCACGGCGGTCGCCGGCGACGCCTCGTACAGCCACACGCCCGTCGTGTGGACCTCCCTCGACGACTGGCAGCTGCTCGGGCACACCGGCGGCACCCCGCGGGAACAGGCCACCGTCATCGCGCTCACCGGAAGCGACGGCGGCGCCGACTGGGCGGCCGGCGACCGGGCCCTCGGCACCGAGGCGAGGACCGTCGACGACGCCCTCACCGCCCTGGGGTCCTACCAGGCCGAGAACGGCTCCCTGCAGCTGATGCGCGGCTTCCTCTTCGTCATCTCCGCCCTGGTCACAGGGGCCTTCTTCGCCGTGTGGACGATCCAGCGCAGCGGCGACATCGCCGTCCTCAAGGCGCTCGGCGCCTCCACCCCGTACCTCCTGAAGGACGCCCTCGGCCAGGCCGTCCTCATGCTCACCGCCGGCACCCTGCTCGGCACCGGCCTCGCCGCCGGCATCGGCGCGCTCGTCAGCGGCGGGAACGTGCCCTTCGTCCTGGAGCCGCTCACCGTCCTCGGGCCCGCCGCCGTCCTCGGCGTCCTCGGCGTCCTCGGCGCCGCCCTCTCCGTCCGGCGGATCACCGCCGTCGACCCCCTCACCGCGCTCGGGAGCGTCCGATGAGCCTCGAACTCGACGCCGTCACCCTCACCTACCCCGACGGGGACGGGCGGCTCACCGCCCTCGACGCCGTCTCCCTCGCCGTCCCGGCGGGCGGTCTCACCGCGGTCGTCGGCCCCTCCGGCTCCGGCAAGTCCAGCCTCCTCGCGGTGGCCGCCACCCTCGTCACGCCGGACCGGGGACGCGTCGTCGTCGGCGGTACGGAGACGGGGGCGCTCACCCCGGCCGCCCGCGCCGAGCTGCGGCGCGAGCACATCGGGATCGTCTTCCAGCAGCCGAACCTGCTGCCCTCGCTGACCGCCCTCGAACAGCTCCAGGTCATGGCGCACCTGTCCGGGCGCCCGCCGAAGTCCGTGCGGACCCGGGCGGTCGAGCTGCTCGACGCGGTGGGCCTCGCGGACCTGGGGCACCGGCGGCCGCACCAGCTGTCGGGCGGGCAGCGGCAGCGGGTGAACATCGCGCGGGCGCTGATGAACGAGCCGTCGGTGCTGCTGGTGGACGAGCCGACCAGCGCGCTGGACCATGAGCGGGGGGCGGCGGTGGTGGAGCTGCTCGCGGCCCTGACCCGGGAGCGGGGGACGGCGACGGTGCTCGTCACCCACGATCCGGCACACCTCCCGCACGCCACCCGCACGCTCAGGGCCCAGGACGGCCGCCTGGCGTCGTCCTGAGCCCCGGAGGATCCCCGGCGGGGTCGCTACGCGGGGGGCGTCGTCGTGGTGAGGGCCGTGGAGAGCTCGCGGGCGACCTCCTGGAGGATCGGGACGATCTTCTCCGTGGCCGCCTCGGTGACGCGTCCGGCCGGTCCCGAGATCGAGATCGCCGCGGCCGTGGGGGAGTCGGGGACGGACACCGCGAGGCACCGCACCCCTATCTCCTGCTCGTTGTCGTCGACGGCGTACCCGGTCTCCCGGACCGCCTCCAGCGCGGCGAGGAACCCCTCGGGCGTGGTGATGGTCTTCTCGGTCGCCGCGGGCATCCCGGTGCGGGCGAGGAGCGCGCGCACCTCCTCCGCCGGGGTGTGGGCGAGGAGCGCCTTGCCGACGCCGGTGGAGTGGGGGAGGACCCGGCGTCCGACCTCGGTGAACATGCGCATGGAGTGCTTGGACGGCACCTGCGCGACGTACACGATCTCGTCCCCGTCGAGCAGGGCCATGTTCGCGGTCTCGCCGGTCTCCTCGACGAGCCGGGCGAGGTAGGGGCGGGCCCAGGTGCCGAGGAGGCGGGAAGCGGACTCGCCGAGCCGGATGAGGCGGGGTCCGAGCGCGTACCGGCGGTTGGGCTGCTGGCGCACGTACCCGCAGGCGACGAGGGTCCGCATCAGCCGGTGGATGGTGGGCAGGGGGAGTCCGCTGCTGGCGGAGAGTTCGCTCAGGCCGACCTCGCCCCCGGCGTCGGCCATCCGCTCCAGGAGGTCGAAGGCACGCTCAAGGGACTGGACGCCCCCGCTCGCGGCGGGCTTGGCGGCGTCGGTGGTGCTGGCGCTGGACGTCGGCACGGCAACGGTCCTTTCGAGGCAGGCGGGCAAGGCAGCAGCCTACCGGGCCGCCGGTCGGGTGACACATGTCCCGGTGTCGCCGTCCGGGCCGGTCAGGGGGTGTTTGTCCGGTGTCGGCGAGGGCCGGGGGCGGTGCGGGTTCGCCGCCCTCTGTGGGGAGCTACGTTCTACCTTACGAAATTCACATTCCACTTCGTGGAAACGTCCAAGACGGGTTCGCCGGCGCCCGATGCTGGAAGTGTGCCCTTGACGACATGTCGTCCGGAAGTGAAGACTCCTTCAACAGTTCGTTGAAATTCCTGCTGGAGTTGTTGGAAGAAGGGGTACGGGTGGACGTCAACCTGGTCCTGCGCTCGACGCGCGTCATCACCCCGGAGGGGACCCGCCCCGCATCGGTCGCCGTGGCCGGCGGGACGATCGCGGCGGTGTGGCCGTACGAGGCGGAGGTGCCGTCGGGCGCCCGGCTGGAGGACGTCGGCGACCACGTGGTCCTGCCGGGCCTGGTCGACACGCACGTCCACGTGAACGACCCGGGCCGCACCGAGTGGGAGGGCTTCTGGACGGCCACCCGCGCGGCGGCCGCCGGCGGCATCACCACGCTGCTCGACATGCCGCTGAACTCGCTGCCGCCGACCACGACGGTGGAGAACCTGCGGGTGAAGCAGGACGTCGCCAGGCCGAAGGCACACGTCGACGTCGGCTTCTGGGGCGGCGCCCTGCCGGACAACGTCAAGCACCTGCGACCGCTGCACGACGCCGGCGTCTACGGCTTCAAGTGCTTCCTCTCGCCCTCCGGCGTCGAGGAGTTCCCGGAGCTGGACCAGGAGCAGCTGGCCACCTCGCTCGCGGAGGTCGCCGGGTTCGGCGGCCTGATGATCGTGCACGCCGAGGACCCCCACCACCTGGCGGCCGCCCCCCAGAAGTCCTCCGCCCACTACGCGGACTTCCTCGCCTCGCGGCCCCGCGACGCGGAGAACACCGCGATCGAGAACCTGATCGCCCAGGCCCGCCGCCTGGGAGCCCGCGTCCACGTCCTGCACCTGTCGTCGTCGGACGCGCTGCCCCTGCTGGCCGCCGCCAGGGCCGAGGGCGTGAAGATCACGGTCGAGTCGTGCCCGCACTTCCTCACGCTGACCGCCGAGGAGATCCCCGACGGCGCCACCGAGTTCAAGTGCTGTCCGCCGATCCGCGAGTCGGTGAACCAGGACGCGCTCTGGCAGGGCCTCGCCGACGGAGTGATCGACTGCATCGTCTCCGACCACTCTCCGTCCACCGCCGACCTGAAGACCCCGGACTTCTCCTCCGCCTGGGGCGGCATCTCCTCCCTCCAGCTCGGCCTCCCCGCCATCTGGACCGAGGCGCGCCGCCGCGGCCACACCCTGGAGGACGTCGCGCGCTGGATGTCGGCCGGACCCGCCGCACTCGCCGGCCTGACCCGCAAGGGCGCGATCGAGGCCGGACGGGACGCGGACTTCGCGGTCCTGGACCCCGACGCCACCTTCACCGTCGACCCGGCCGAACTCCAGCACCGCAACCGGATCACCGCCTACGCGGGCAAGACCCTCAGCGGCGTCGTCACCTCCACCTGGCTGCGCGGACAGCGGATCAACGACCGCGGCACGCTCACCGAACCCGCCGGCCGCCTCCTCGAAAGGAACAACTGACGTGTCCGCCATACCCCGCTTCACCGGTGACGCCAGCCCCTACGGCGGCGGCGACCCCTACGCCGACTACCGCACCGCGGACTTCCCCTTCGCCCAGTACGCCGACCTCGCCGACCGGCGCCTCGGCGCGGGCGTGATCGCCGCCAACGACGAGTTCTTCGCCGAGCGCGAGAACCTCCTCAAGCCCGAGGCCGCGGAGTTCGACCCCGAGCACTTCGGCCACAAGGGCAAGATCATGGACGGCTGGGAGACCCGGCGCCGCCGCGGCGTCTCCGCCGCGCAGCCCCACCCCACCGAGGACGACCACGACTGGGCGCTCGTCCGGCTCGGCGCCCCCGGCGTCGTACGCGGCATCGTCCTGGACACCGCCCACTTCCGCGGAAACTACCCGCAGGCCGTGTCCGTCGAGGCCACCTCCGTCCCCGGCTCGCCCTCGCCCGAGCAGCTCCTCGCCGACGACGTGAAGTGGACGACCCTCGTCCCGCGCACCGCCGTCGGCGGCCACGCCGCCAACGGCTTCGCCGTTGACGTCGAGCAGCGCTTCACCCACCTGCGGGTCAACCAGCACCCCGACGGCGGCATCGCCCGCCTCCGCGTGTACGGCGAGGTCGCCCCCGACCCCGCGTGGCTGGCCGTCCTCGGCACCTTCGACCTCGCCGCGCTCGAGAACGGCGGCCAGGTCGAGGACGCCTCCGACCGCTTCTACTCCCCGGCCACCAACACCATCCAGCCGGGGCGCTCCCGCAAGATGGACGACGGCTGGGAGACCCGGCGCCGCCGCGACAAGGGCAACGACTGGATCCGCTACAGCCTGGCCGCCGAGTCCGAGATCCGCGCCGTCGAGATCGACACCGCGTACCTCAAGGGCAACAGCGCGGGCTGGGCCGCCCTCTCCGTCGCCGCCGAGGGCTCCGAGGAGTGGACCGAGATCCTGCCCCGCACGCGCCTCCAGCCCGACACCAACCACCGGTTCGTCCTGGACGCCCCGGCGGTCGGCTCCCGCGTACGGATCGACATCTACCCCGACGGCGGCATCTCCCGCCTCCGTCTCTTCGGCTCCCTCACGGAGGCCGGGGCGGCGCGGCTGACCGCCCGCCACCAGGAGCTGGGCGGCTGACGCCCCGGCGGGCCGGGGCCGAGCGGCCGACACCGCTCGCCCCCGCCCGCCGGGCCGGGCCACCCGCCGGGCGGGTACGACACCCCGCCCGGCCCGCGAGGGCGCGCCGGCCCGACAGCACCGGCGCGCCCTGCTCTTCTGCGGCTCGGCTCGGGGCCCCTTTTTACGGCTCGGCTCGCCTCCGGGCGCCTTGTGCCGGGCTCACGGCGTCGTGCGTGCTCGCCTCCCTCGTTCCTCGCGAGGCTCCGCGCGCTCGCCGCCGTTCCCCCGTCGGCGCCCTTCGGCTCGCTCGCTCGGGGCGTGACCGCGCGGGGTCAGGCGGCGTGGCCGCCGTCCACCGCGAACTCGGCGCCCGTCACGTAGCGCGCGTCCGGGCCCGCGAGGAAGGCGACCGTGGAGGCCACCTCCTCCGGGGTGCCGAACCGGCCCAGTGCCGTCATCGCCGACTGGCCGGGGGCGTACGGGCCGTCGGCCGGGTTCATCTCCGTGTCGATCGGGCCCGGGTGGACGAGGTTCGCCGTGATGCCGCGGGCGCCGAGCTCGCGCGCCAGCGCCTTCGTCAGGCCCACGAGGGCCGCCTTGCTCGTGGCGTACAGGGTGCCGCCGGGACCGGGCACCCGCGTCACCATGCACGTGCCGATCGTGACGATCCGCCCGCCCTCGCCCATGCGGGCCGCCGCGGCCTGCGAGGCCAGGAAAACCCCGCGGACGTTCACCGCGAGAACCCGGTCCACCTCCGTCAGGGGAAGCGACTCCAACGGGCCGAGGACGCCCACCCCCGCGTTGTTCACCAGCACGTCGAGCCGGCCGAGGGCGTCGGCCGCCCACTCCACCGCACCCGCCGCGTCCCCCGCGTCCGCCGCGTCGGCCCGCAGCGGAAACGCCTTGCGGCCGTACGCCTCGATCCGCGCGGCCACCTCCTTGGCCCGCGCCTCGTCCCGGACGTACGTGAAGGCGACGTCCGCGCCCTCCCGGGCCAGGCGGAGGGCCGTGGCCGCTCCGATCCCCCGGCTGCCGCCCGTCACCAGCACCGCCGCACCGTTCATCGTGGACATCCCGAACCTCCGTAAAACAACCGTGTGCTTGCGGGTTCAATGAAACGGTCGCCGGGTGGCCCCGCGCTGGCAGGAATCGGACACCGAGATCCGCCTCCCCTTCATCGAAGGCGTCCGTCCCCCACCTACCGGCGCGCGGGCCGCCCCGAGCACGGCAGCCACTGAAAGGTGTAGCCACCACGGGCCTGTCCCGGTACGGTGATCCTCCCCGTGCGAGCCGCCGAAGTCTCCACCACCGCCCCCACAGTTGGAGAACCGGCCCGCCATGGCAGCCTCGTCCCCGATCGCCGCGTCCGTACCGTTCGACGCCCCCCGCCGCGCCTGGCTCACCGACCTTCCGGTGCTGCTCGTCGCCGTCGTCTGGGGCGCCAGCTACCTCGCCGCCAAGGGCATCACCACCACCCACACCGTCGTCGCCGTCCTCGTCCTGCGCTTCGCGGTCGTGCTGCCCGTCCTCGTCGCCGCCGGGCTGCGGCGGCTGCGGGCCCTCACCCCGGCCCAGTGGCGCGGCGCCGGCGTCCTCGGTCTGATCCTCAGCGGGATCTTCCTCCTGGAGACGTACGGCGTCGTCCACACCTCCGCCACCAACGCGGGCCTGATCATCAGCCTGACCATGATCTTCACCCCGCTCGCCGAGGCCGCCGTCACCCGGGTCCGGCCGCCCCGGGCCTTCCTCGCCGCGGCCGCGCTCTCCGTCGCGGGCGTCGTCCTGCTCACCCAGGGCGGCGGGTTCACCGCCCCCTCCCTCGGCGACCTCCTCATGCTGCTCGCCGCCCTCGCCCGTACCGTCCACGTCCTCGCCATGGCCCGCATCAAGGCCGTCGCGTCGGCCGACTCCCTCTCCCTCACCACCGTCCAGCTCGGCTCCGCCGTCGCCGTCTTCGCGATGATCGCCGCCCTTCCCGGCACCGGCGCCTCGCCCTGGGCCGTGGCCCTCGACTTCGGCCCCCGCGAATGGGCCGGGCTCCTCTTCCTCTCCGTCTTCTGCACGCTCTTCGCGTTCTTCGTGCAGATGTGGGCCGTCCGCCGCACCTCTCCGTCCCGCGTCAGCCTCCTCCTCGGCACCGAGCCCCTCTGGGCCGCCGCCGCGGGCATCGCCGTCGCCGGAGACCGCCCCGGCGCCCTCGGGCTGGCCGGCGCCGCCCTCGTCCTCGCGGGCACCACCTGGGGCCGCCGCGCCGTGGACAGCGACGCCCGATAGGTTCAACGACCATGCGCTCACTCGTCTACGACAACGCGTTCCGCGCCCGCGCACGGCGCACCCAGGGCTGGGGCCTCGGCCTGCTCGCCGTGGCGGGACTGCTCTGGGTCTGGTTCGCCGTCCTCCTCCTCACCCCCTACGACGACGCCGACGGCGGCAGCCCCTGCCCCCCGCTCCTCACCAGCGCATACGTCCACGAGGACGACTGCGTCGAGTCCCGCGACTGGCCCGGGCTCCTCGCCCTCCTCGGCGGCTCCGTGCCCCTCACCGTCGTCGGCACCGTCCTCTACACCAGCGGCTCCGTCTCCCACCGCATGGCCGAGCACCTGGCCGAGGTCAACCGCCTGGACCGCGCCAGCGCCTGACCACGCGCCAGCGCCTGACCGGTCGCCACCCCCGCCCGGTCGCCACCCCCGCCCGTCGCCCGGCCCGCTCCCGCCGGGTCAGCCCTTCGCTATTCGGCTCGCGCCGATCGCGAGGACCACACCCAGGGCCGCCACGACGATGTTCGCGAACAGCTCCCGGCCCTCCAGAAACCCCACGTTCTCCGTGAGGAACCGGGTCAGACCGACGAACCTGAACCAGCCGTCCGTGAGCTCGCGGATCACTCCGCACACCCCGGCCACCACGAGCAGGGCCCCCAGGCCCTCGAGAAATCCCTTCATGGCCCGATCATGCCGGGGCCGCCCCGCCCGTCGCGCCCGCCGATCGTCTTGCCCCGTCGATACGAAAGTCTCGACCTGAGCGACTCGGGTATCCCGACGGCCCGCACGGCCGCAGGACCGCCCCCGACCTGCGTACATTGCCGCTATGACACCAACGGACCGGCAGCGCTGGCTGCTCCCCTCCCACCTGGCCGAACCGGGCGGGGACGGAGCCGCCCCGCCCCGCCGCACCGTCCGCGACTGGGTCGTCGACACCGTCCTCTTCCTGCTCGCCGCGCTCGTCGGCGTGCTCGCCGCGGAGACCAGCGCCAAGTACACCAGCGAGGCCGTCGCCCTCACCGACCAGGTGATCGGCGCCGCCGCCTGCTGCGCCCTCTGGCTCCGCCGCCGGTGGCCCGCCGGGCTCACGATCGCCCTCGTCCTCGTCGCCACCGTCGTCCCCGTGGCCGCCGGCGCCCTCCTGGCGAGCCTCTTCAGCCTCGCCGTGCGCCGCCCCTTCCGCGACATCGCCTGGATCGCGGCGCTCGCCCTCGTCAGCTCGGTCGTCTCGGTCTTCGTCCGCCCCGACCCCGAGACCTCGACCGGGCTCAACATCGTCCTCAGCCTGCTCCTCGTCCTCCTCGTCACCGCCTGGGGCATGCTCGTCCGCTCCCGGCGCCAGCTCGTCGAAGCGCTCCGCGAACGCGCCCGCCGCGCCGAGGCCGAGGCCGAACTCCGCGCCGCCCAGGCCCAGCGCCTCGCCCGCGAGGCCATCGCCCGCGAGATGCACGACGTCCTCGCCCACCGCCTCACCCTGCTCAGCGTGCACGCCGGAGCCCTGGAGTTCCGGCCCGACGCCCCGCCCGAACAGATCGCCCGCGCCGCCGGAGTGATCCGCGACAGCGCCCACGAGGCCCTCCAGGACCTCCGCGAGATCATCGGCGTGCTGCGCGCCCCGGGGGAGGACGGCGCCCCCGACCGGCCCCAGCCCACGCTCGCCACCCTCGACGCCCTCGTCGCCGAATCCCGCGAGGCCGGGATGACGGTCCGGCTCGACTCCACCGTCGACGACCCGACGGGCGTCCCCGCCGCCACCGGCCGCACCGTGTACCGCATCGCCCAGGAGGGCCTCACCAACGCACGCAAGCACGCACCCGGCGCCGAGGTCACCGTCACCGTCCGCGGCCGCCCCGGCGAGGGCCTCACCGTCGGCATCAGCAACCCCGCCCCCGCCGGGCCCGTCCCGCACGTCCCCGGCTCCGGCCAGGGCCTCATCGGCCTCACCGAGCGCGCCGCCCTCGCCGGCGGCCGCCTGGAGCACGGACCGGCCCCCGACGGCGGCTTCGCGCTGCACGCCTGGCTACCGTGGCCCGCATGACCATCCGGCTGCTCGTCGTCGACGACGACCCCCTCGTCCGCGCGGGACTCGCCCTCATGCTCGGCGGCGCCGAGGACATCGAACTCGTCGGCGAGGGGGCCGACGGCGGTGACGTCCCCGACCTCGTCGAGCGGCTCGCCCCCGACGTCGTCCTCATGGACATCCGCATGCCGCGCGTCGACGGGCTCACCGCCACCGAACGCCTCCGCGCCCTTCCCGGCGCCCCCGAGGTCGTCGTGCTCACCACCTTCCACGCCGACGCACAGGTCCTGCGCGCCCTGCGCGCCGGGGCCGCCGGGTTCGTCCTCAAGGACACCCCGCCCGCCGAGATCGTCGCGGCCGTCCGCCGCGTCGCGGCCGCGAACCGGTCCTCTCCCCGGCCGTCACCCGCCAGCTCATGAGCCACGTCGCGGGGGAGCAGCCCCCGTCCCCGCACGCCGCCGCCCCCGGCCGCGCGGCCGCCGCCGCCCGCCTCGACGAACTCACCGACCGGGAGCGGGAGGTGGCCGTCGCCGTCGGCCGCGGCCACTCCAACGCAGAGATCGCCGCCGGTCTCTACATGGGCGTGCCCACCGTCAAGACGTACGTCTCCCGGATCCTGGCCCGGCTCGGCCTCAACAACCGCGTGCAGAGCGCCCTCCTGGTGCACGAGGCCGGTCTGTCGGCCGACGAGGACGGCGTCTAGGCTCGGACGATGTCCGTCATCGATCTGGGGGAGTACGGCGCGGACTTCACCGCGAACCCTTACCCGTACTACGAGAAGATGCGTGCGGCCGGCCCGGTCCACCGGGTGCGCACGCCCGACGGGGCCGTGGTCTGGCTGGTCGTCGGCCACGAGGAGGCGAGGGCCGCGCTGAGCGACCCGAGGCTGTCCAAGTCGCCGTCCGTGCTGGGGACGACCATGCTCGACGAGGAGCTCATCGGCCCCAACCTGCTGGTCCTCGACCCGCCCGACCACACCCGGCTGCGCCGGCTCATCGCCGGGGAGTTCACCGGGCGGCGCGTCGAGTCGCTCAGGCCCCGCGTCCAGCGGCTCACCGACGACCTCCTCGACGCGATGGAACCGGCCGGGCGCGCCGACCTCGTCGACGCCCTCGCCTTCCCCCTGCCCATCACCGTCATCTGCGAACTCCTCGGTGTCCCGGCGGCCGACCGCGACGCCTTCCGCCGCTGGTCGAACGAGATCGTCGCGCCCAGCGGAGCGGAACCCGAGCGGGAGGCGATCGAGAGCCTCGCCGCCTACCTCGGCGAACTCGTGGAGGACAAGCGGGCCGCCGGGCCCACCGACGACCTGCTCTCCGCCCTGATCACCGCCCGGGCCGAGGACGGCGACCGGCTGTCGCTCCCCGAACTGCGCGGCCTGGCCTACCTTCTGCTGCTCGCGGGCCACGAGACGACCGTGAACCTCATCGCCAACGCCGTACGGGCGCTGCTCACCCACCCCGGTCAGCGTGCCGCGCTCCGGGCCGATCCCGGCCTGCTCGACGGCCTGATCGAGGAGACGCTGCGCTGGGAGGGGCCGGTGGAGACGGCCACGTTCCGGTTCAGCCGGGAGGCCGTGGCGGTCGGGGAGACGGTGATTCCCGCGTACGAGCCGGTCCTCGTCTCCCTCGCCGCGGGCGGCCGCGACCCCGAGCGCTTCCCCGACCCCGACCGCTTCGACATCACCCGTGACCCGCGCGGCCACCTCGCCTTTGGGCACGGCATCCACTACTGCCTGGGCGCCCCGCTCGCCCGCCTGGAGGCGCAGGTCGCGCTCCGGACGGTCCTCGACCGTTTCCCGGGGCTGGAACTCGACACGGGTGCCGGTCCGTTGGAGTGGTTGCCCGGCATGCTCATGCGCGGGACCCGTCGTCTCCCCGTCCGGTGGTGAAGCCTTGAGCGACCAGAACCCCGCCCTCGACCTCGACCTCGCCCGAAAGGTCCTCGACGCGCAGCCGTTCAGCCGCTTCGTCGGCGCGCGCCTCACCGCGTTCGGCGAGGGCCGGGCGGTCCTGGAGGTGGACCACCGCGAGGAGCTGAGACAGCAGAACGGCTTCCTGCACGGCGGGGTGCTGTCGTACGCGGCGGACAACGCGATCACGTTCGCCGCGGGCGCGGAGCTCGGCGCGGCCGTGCTGACGGCGGGGTTCTCCATCCAGTACGTGCGGCCCGCGACGGACGGCGTGCTGCGGGCCCGGGCGGAGGTGGTCCACGCCGGAAGACGCCAGGCGGTGGTGCGGTGCGACCTGTCGACCGTCGACGAGCACGGCACGGAGACCCTGTGCGCGGTCGCCCAGGGCACGGTGCTGTCAGCCGGCTGACCCAGCCCCGCCGCCCACCGCCGGCCCGTCCACGGCGCGCCCGCCCACCGCCCCGCCCACCGTCGGCCCGCCCGCCGCCGCCCCGCCGACCTCGGTGAGCCGCACCGGGCGGCGCTCCCGGCGCGAGCGCTCGCACGCCTCGGCGATGCGCAGCGCCGCCAGGGCCTCCCGGCCGTCGCAGGGGTTCGCCGCCTCGCCGCGCACCAGCCGTACGAAGGCGTCCAGCTCGGCCTCGTACGCCGGGGCGAACCGCTCCAGGAACCCCGGCCAGGGCTTGACCGGCGCGGCCGGGCCCTGCGGTTCGACGGAGGCCAGCGGCGTGCGGTCGTCCAGGCCCACCGCGATCTGGTCCCGGTCGCCCGCCAGCTCCATCCGCACGTCGTACCCGGCGCCGTTGCAGCGGGTCGCGGTCGCCGTCACCAGCGTCCCGTCGTCCAGGGTGAGCAGCGCGGCCGCCGTGTCCACGTCACCCGCCGCGCGGAACATGGCGGGGCCCGCGTCCGCTCCGGTCGCGTAGACCTCCACGACCTCCCGGCCGGTCACCCAGCGGACGACGTCGAAGTCGTGCACGAGACAGTCGCGGAAGAGTCCGCCGGAGAGCGGCAGGTACGCGGCGGGCGGCGGCTCCGGGTCGGAGGTGACCGCGCGCACCGTGTGCAGCCGGCCGAGCCGCCCCGCGCGCACCGCCTCCCTGGCCGCCCGGTATCCGGCGTCGAAGCGGCGCATGAAGCCGAGCTGGAGCTCCGTCCCCGCCGCCGCCACCGCCGCGAGCGCCGCCCGCGTCCCCGGCACGTCCAGCGCGATCGGCTTCTCGCAGAAGGCCGGCAGACCGGCCCCGGCCACCCGCGCGATCAGCTCCGCGTGCGCGGCCGTCGCCGAGGCGATCACCACCGCGTCGAGCGGCTGCCCGAGCAGCGCGTCCACGTCGGGCACGGCCCGCGCGCCGAGCACCCGCGCGACCCCGGCCGCCCGGAGCGGGTCCGCGTCCGCCAGGACCAGCGCCCCGACCGCCGGATGGCGGGCCAGCACACCCGCGTGGAAACCGCCGATCCGTCCCGTACCGATCAGTCCGATGCGCATGCGCCCACCGTGGAGGCGCCCGTCCGCGCTGTCAAGGTTTGTCAGGACAAACGGACGGCACGGCTTCCCGTCCCCGGCGCGCGGGGCTACGCTCCCACGCGTGTCCAAGCAGCCCGGCTCCTCCCTGCCCCCGCTCGCCGTGGACCGCGGCAGCCCGGTCCCGCTCTACTTCCAGCTCGCCCAGCAGCTGGAGAGCGCGGTGGCGAACGGGACCCTCACCCCGGGCACGCTCCTCGGCAACGAGATCGACCTCGCCACCCGCCTCGGCCTCTCCCGCCCCACCGTCCGCCAGGCCATCCACACCCTCGTCGACAAGGGCCTCCTCGTCCGCCGCCGGGGCGTCGGCACCCAGGTCGTCCACAGCACCGTCCGCCGCCCCCTGGAGCTGAGCAGCCTCTTCGACGACCTGGAGGCGGCCGGGCACCGCCCCGCGACCCGCGTCCTCGTCGACCGCCTCGAACCCGCCACCGCCGAGGTCGCCGCCGCCCTCCGCGTACCCGAGGGCACCGAGGTCCACTACCTCGAACGGCTCCGCACCGCGCACGGCGAGCCCATGGCGTACCTCCGCAACCACCTGCCCGCCGGGCTCCTCGCCGCCGACAGCGAGGAGCTGGCCACCACCGGCCTCTACCGGCTGCTCCGCTCCGCCGCCCGCACCCTGCACAGCGCCCGCCAGACCGTCGGCGCCCGCGCCGCGACCGCCGAGGAGGCGGCCCTGCTCGACGAGCGGGAGGGCGCCCCCCTCCTCACCATGGGACGCACCACCTTCGACGACACGGGCCGCGCGGTCGAGTACGGAGCGCACCTCTACCGGGCCGGCCGCTACTCCTTCGAGTTCCAGCTGATGGTCCGTCCGTAGCCCCGCCGCGAGCCGCGGCAACCCCCCTGACGAGCGGCGCGACCCGCATGACCGATACTGCAATGCACGCAGAAGGACACAAAGGAGGGCACGGCCTCGTGACCAGGCTTCGGACAGGAGGGGTACGCGCCGCAGTCGGCGCCGTGCTCGCGCTCACGCTCACGGGAGCGCTCGCCGGGTGCAGCAGCACCGGCGGCAAGCGGGCGGAGGACGCCCGCAAGGCGGCGGCCGCCCAGGGCAGGGCGGCCGTGAACACCCCCCGCTGGACCTTCGCCATGGTGACCCACTCGGGCGACGGCGACACCTTCTGGGACATCGTCCAGAACGGCGCCAAGCAGGCCGCCGTCAAGGACAACATCAACTTCCTCTACGCCCACAGCGACGAGGCGCAGCAGCAGGCGCAGCTCATCGACTCCTACGTCGCCAAGGGCGTCGACGGGCTCGTCGTCACCCTCGCCAAGCCCGACGCGATGAAGGCCTCCGTCGAGAAGGCCGTCAAGGCCGGCATCCCCGTCATCACCGTGAACTCGGGCGCCGAGCAGTCCAAGGCCTTCGGCGCGCTCACCCACATCGGCCAGGACGAGACCGTCGCCGGCCAGGCCGTCGGCGAGGAACTCGACAAGCGTGGCCGGAAGAAGGCCCTCTGCGTCCTGCACGAGCAGGGGAACGTCGGCCACGAGCAGCGCTGCGCCGGGGCCAAGGAGACCTTCGGCGGCGAACTGGTCAACCTCTACGTCGACGGCACCAACATGCCCGACGTGAAGGCGTCCATCGAGGCCAAGCTCCAGTCCGACAAGGACGTGGACGCCGTCGTCACCCTCGGCGCCCCCTTCGCCGACGCCGCCGTCCAGGCCGCGAAGAGCGCAGGAAGCAAGGCCGAGGTCGACACCTTCGACCTCAACGCCAAGGTCGCCGCCGCCCTCAAGGCCGGCACCCTCGGCTTCGCCGTCGACCAGCAGCCCTACCTCCAGGGGTACGAGGCCGTCGACCTGCTCTGGCTCTACCGCTACAACGCCGACGTCCTCGGCGGCGGCAAGCCGGTGCTGACCGGCCCCCAGATCATCACCAAGGACCAGGCCGCCGCGCTCGAGGAGTACACCGAGCGGGGCACCCGATGAGCTCCACCACCCCCTCCGGCCTCGACCACGTCGACGAACGACTGCTCCGCACCACCCCGCTGAAGAAGCTGCTCGCCCGCCCCGAGCTGGGCTCGGTCGTCGGCGCCGTCGCCGTCTTCGCCTTCTTCGCGGTCGTCGCCGACAGCTTCCTGAACCCCTCCAGCCTCGGCACCGTCCTCTACGCGGCCTCGACCCTCGGCATCATGGCCGTCCCGGTCGCCCTGCTGATGATCGGCGGCGAGTTCGACCTCTCCGCCGGCGTCCTCGTCACGAGCTCGGCGCTGGTCTCCTCGATGTTCAGCTACCAGATGACCGCGAACGTCTGGGTCGGCGTCGGCGTCTCGCTGCTCGTCACCCTCGCGGTCGGCGCCTTCAACGGCTACATGCTGACCCGCACGAAACTGCCCAGCTTCATCATCACGCTCGGCACCTTCCTCATGCTGACCGGCCTCAACCTCGGCCTCACCAAGCTGATCGCCGGCACCGTCTCCACCAAGACCATCGCCGACATGGAGGGCTTCCCCTCCGCCCACGCGCTCTTCGCCTCCCACCTCACCGTCGGCGGCGTCGACCTGGAGGTCACCATCCTGTGGTGGTTCGGCCTCGTCGCCCTCGCCACCTGGATCCTGCTGCGCACCCGCTTCGGCAACTGGATCTTCGCCGTCGGCGGCGGCGCCGACGCCGCCCGCGCGGTCGGCGTCCCCGTCTTCCGTACGAAGATCGGCCTCTACCTGGGCGTGGCCTTCTGCGCCTGGGTCTCCGGCCAGCACCTGCTCTTCTCCTTCGACGTCGTCCAGTCCGGCGAAGGCGTCGGCAACGAGCTGATCTACATCATCGCGGCCGTCATCGGCGGCTGCCTGATCACCGGCGGGTACGGCTCGGCCATCGGCTCCGCCGTCGGCGCCCTGATCTTCGGCATGACCAGCAAGGGCATCGTCTACGCCGAGTGGAACCCCGACTGGTTCAAGTTCTTCCTCGGCGCGATGCTGCTGCTCGCCACCCTGCTCAACGCCTGGATCCGCAAGCGCGTGGAGGCCACCAAGTGACGACGGCGAACACCACCGCCCCGCTCGTCGAGCTCGACGACGTCAGCAAGTACTACGGGAACATCCGCGCCCTCGAAGGGGTCTCCCTGGAGGTCCGGGCCGGCGAGATCACCTGCGTCCTCGGCGACAACGGCGCCGGCAAGTCCACCCTCATCAAGATCGTCGCCGGCCTGCACCGCCACGACGCCGGCGCCTTCCGCATCGAGGGCGAGGACGTCAGCCTGGCCAACCCGCGCGAAGCCCTCGACCGCGGCATCGCCACCGTCTACCAGGACCTCGCCGTCGTCCCCCTCATGCCCGTCTGGCGGAACTTCTTCCTCGGCTCCGAACCCACCAAGGGCAGGGGCCCGCTCAAGCGGCTCGACGTCGCCCGCATGCGGACCACCACCCGCGAGGCCCTGCTCCGCATGGGCATCGACCTCCGCGACGTCGACCAGCCCATCGGCACGCTCTCCGGCGGCGAGCGCCAGTGCGTCGCCATCGCCCGCGCCGTCCACTTCGGCGCCAAGGTCCTCGTCCTCGACGAGCCCACCGCCGCGCTCGGCGTCAAGCAGTCCGGCGTCGTCCTCAAGTACGTCGCCGCCGCGCGCGACGAGGGCCTCGGCGTGGTCCTCATCACGCACAACCCCCACCACGCCTACCTCGTCGGCGACCGATTCGTCCTCCTCAAGCGGGGCGTCATGGCCGCGAGCCACTCCAAGGACTCCGTCACGCTCGACGAGTTGACCCGCCAGATGGCAGGCGGCAGCGAGCTGGAGGACCTCCGCCACGAGCTGGAGCGGCCCACCGCCACCTGACGGCCTCCCGACACCCCACCTGGCAGAATCGGAGCCGATGAGTACCTACCGTGACCTCGCCCACCGAGGATCCGCGCGCGGGACCGTGCTGCGGACCGTCGGGACCCGGGAGCGGCGCTCCCACCTGACGGCACCCCGGGTGCCGACCGTCGGCATCGACATCGGCGGTACGAAGGTGATGGCGGGGGTCGTCGACGCCGACGGCAACATCCTGGAGAAGCTCCGCACCGAGACCCCCGACAAGTCCAAGAGCCCCAAGGTCGTCGAGGACACCATCGTCGAACTGGTCCTCGACCTCTCCGACCGGCACGACGTCCACGCCGTCGGCATCGGCGCGGCCGGCTGGGTCGACGCCGACCGGGCCCGGGTGCTCTTCGCCCCCCACCTCGCCTGGCGCAACGAACCCCTCAGGGACGCCCTGCAGGGCCGGCTCGCCGTCCCCGTCATGGTCGACAACGACGCCAACACCGCCGCCTGGGCCGAATGGCGCTTCGGCGCCGGACGCGGCGAGGACCATCTCGTCATGATCACCCTCGGCACCGGCATCGGCGGCGCCATCCTGGAGGACGGCCAGGTCAAGCGCGGCAAGTACGGGGTCGCCGGAGAGTTCGGCCACATGCAGGTCGTCCCCGGCGGCCACCGCTGCCCCTGCGGGAACCGCGGCTGCTGGGAGCAGTACAGCTCCGGCAACGCCCTCGTCCGCGAGGCCCGCGAGCTGGCCGCCGCCGACTCCCCGGTCGCGTACAACATCATCGAGCGGGTCAAGGGGAACGTCCCGGAGATCACCGGGCCCCTCATCACCGAGCTGGCCCGCGAGGGCGACGCCATGTGCGTCGAGCTCCTCCAGGACATCGGCCAGTGGCTCGGCGTCGGCATCGCCAACCTCGCCGCGGCCCTCGACCCGTCCTGCTTCGTCATCGGCGGCGGCGTCTCCGCCGCCGACGACCTGCTCATCGGCCCCGCGCGGGACGCCTTCCGGCGCCACCTCACCGGCCGCGGCTACCGCCCCGAGGCCCGCATCACCCGCGCCCAGCTCGGCCCCGAGGCCGGCATGGTCGGCGCCGCCGACCTCGCCCGGCTCGTCGCCCGCCGCTTCCGCCGCGCCAACCGGCGCCGGGTCGAGCGGTACGAACGGTACGAGCGCTACGCCCAGGCCTTCCGCAACGGCACCCAGGGGCGCACCGACCGCACCCCCGAGGAACCCCGTCCATGACCGTGCCCCACCAGACCAGTCCACCCCGCCGGGAGGACAAGCTGCCGGAGGACCACCGGCACATGATCCGCCGCCGGTGGCTCACGGCGATCATCATCGTCCTGCTCGTCGGCATCCCGGCCGGCTACCTCGTGATCTCCGCGGGCCAGAGCCGCGACAGCGGCCTGGACAAGGAGCGCGAGTCCTCCGTCGTCGGCCTCCAGGACAACTGGCCCTCTCTGATGAAGCGCCGCGTCTTCGAGGTCCCTATCCCGGCCGGCTCGTGGGGCGTCGCGTACTACGAGACCAGCAACTGGAAGACCAGCCGCCTCTACGTCCGCTTCACCACGACCGCCACCGGGCTCGACACCTTCCTCGCCGAGTCCGGTACGAGCCGAGCCGGGCTCACCCCCGGCCGGGTCACCGTCGGCGACCGCGACGCGGACATCGTCGGCTGGACCTTCACCCCGGGCCCGGCCTGGTCCGGGACCACCGTCACCCGCGAGGAACCCCGGCCCGCGACGGACATCACCGTCGACCTGACGGATCCGGCCTTCCCGACGGTGTACGCCGTCTCCACGACGAGTCCCTGACGCCGCGGAGACCGCGCACACCGGCCGTCAGTGGGGCAGTCCGACGGCGCGTTCGCCGCTCCGGCGCTGCTGGATGACGACGGCGATGACGAGCAGCGCGCCCTGGGCGACGTTCTGCCAGAAGGTGTTGATGCCCTCGACGGTGAGGCCGTTCTCCAGGCAGCCGAGCAGCGCCACCGCCAGGAGGGTGCCGCCGATGCCGCCCTTGCCGCCCTTGAGGGCGGCGCCGCCGAGCGCGGCGGCCGTGATGGCCTTCAGTTCGAGGCCCTCGCTGCCGGAGACGGGCTGGCCCGAGCCGGTGCGCGCGGTCAGCAGGATGCCGGCCACGGCGGCGACGACACCGATCAGGGTGTAGACGCAGATCAGGTACTTGTTGATGCTGATGCCGGCGAGGCGCGCCGCGGTGTCGTTGCCGCCGATGGCGTACAGGTTGCGGCCGATGTCGGTGTACTTGAGCAGCAGGTGCACCGTGACCGAGACGACGATCAGGATCCACACCATGACCGGAAGCCCGGCGATCTTGCCGCGGCCGAGGAAGACGAAGACGTCGTTGTTGAGGACGTAGCCCTGCGCGCGGCCGTCGGAGAGCAGCTGGGCGAGGCCCTTGTAGGCGGCGAGCCCGGCGAGGGTGGCGATCGTCGGGTTGACCCGTCCGTAGACGATGACCAGGCCGTTCAGCGCGCCGATGAGGACGCCGACGACTATCGCCGCGGCCATGCCGAGGAACGCGCCGGAGCCGGTCGTCGTGAAGACCATCGCGCTGACGACGGACGCGACGCCGACCTGCGAGCCGACGGAGATGTCGAGGCCGCCGCAGATGATGACGACGGTCTGCACGACGGCCAGGAGCCCGGTGATGGTCGCCGCCTCGGCGATCACCTGCATGTTCGACAGGCTCAGGTAGTTCTCGTTGAGGACGCCGAAGAGGACGAGGACGACGACGAGCGCACCGATGAGGCTGATGTTCTGACCGCCGATGCCGGCGAGGAGGCCCGACCGGCGCCGAGCGGGGGCGGCACCGTCGCGGGGTTCCTTCACATCCGGTCCGGGGGTGGTGGTGAGGGTCATGAGGAGGCTCCAGGTGCGGCGCCGGCGATGTCGTCGGCCATGGCGAGTGCGAGGATGGATTCTTCGGTGGCTTCACCGCGGTCGAGTTCGCCGGTGATCCGGCCGCCCTGCATGACCACGACCCGGTCGGCCAGACCGAGGAGTTCGGGAAGCTCCGAGGAGATGACGAGTACGGCGACGCCCTCGGCGGCCAGGTCGGCGACGATCTGGTAGATCTCCGCCTTCGCACCGACGTCGATGCCGCGGGTGGGCTCGTCGAGGATGAGGACCTTCGGCTTGCGGGCGAGCCAGCGGGCGAGCACGACCTTCTGCTGGTTGCCGCCGGACAGCTTGCGCACCTCGTGGTCGATCGACGGGGTGCGCACCCTCAGCCGGTCGGAGAAGTCCTGGGCGAGGCGGCGTTCCGCGGACCGCCGCACGAAGCGGAAGCGCCGCAGCCGGTCGAGCACGACGAGGGAGGTGTTCTCCTTGACGGACTGCTGGAGGAAGAGCGCCTGGGCCTTGCGCTCCTCCGGCGCCAGGCCGAGTCCCGCGCGGATGACGTCGCCGGGCCGGCCGCTGCGGAGCCGTACGCCGTCGAGGGTGGCGGTCCCGGACCGGACGGGCAGGTCGCCGGCGAGGGCGAGGGCCAGCTCGGAGCGCCCGGCACCGATGAGGCCCGCCAGCCCGACGACCTCGCCCGCGTGCACGCGCAGCGAGATGTCGGTGACGTCGTCGGTGGTGAGGTTCCGGACGTCGAGGACGAGCCGGTCGGTGGCGACCTTCTGCCGTACGAACATGGCGGACAGGTCACGGCCCACCATGAGGCGCACCAGCTCGTTCTCGTCGGTGGTCCGCGCGTCCTGGACTCCGACGAGGTTGCCGTCGCGCAGGACCGCGATGCGGTCGGCGAGCTGGAAGATCTCCTGCATGCGGTGCGAGACGTAGACGAGGGCGATGCCCTCCTCGCGCAGGCGCCGGATCAGCGCGAACAGCGCCTCCACCTCGTTCTCGGAGAGCGAGGAGGTGGGCTCGTCGAAGGCGATCAGACGGGCGGGCGTGTCACCGGTCAGCGCGCGCATGATCTCGACCAACTGCCTCTGCGCCGGGGTGAGTTGTGAACCGAGCAGATCGGGGTCGAGGACGTGGGCGAAGCCGAGCCGGTCCAGGTCGGCCCTGATGCG
The DNA here is from genome assembly GCF_053589515.1 of Streptomyces sp. NPDC003327. NCBI lineage: Bacteria > Bacillati > Actinomycetota > Actinomycetes > Kitasatosporales > Streptomycetaceae > Streptomyces > Streptomyces sp. NPDC003327. The sequence goes on from NZ_JBSFSA010000044.1 coordinate 49,719, forward strand.
CCGGTCGAGCTCGGCCCGGTCGAGCACCCGCCCGCGCGTGCGGGGCAGCGCGCCCGCGTACACGTTCTCGGCGACCGAGACGTGCGGGACGATCTCGGGCTCCTGCGGGATGATCCGGATGCCGGCGGCGCGGGCGCGCGCCGGGGAGTCGAGCGTGACGGGGACTCCGTCCACGACCACGTGGCCCTCGGTCGGCTGGTGGTCGCCGGTGAGGGTCTTCAGCAGGGTGGACTTGCCCGCGCCGTTCTCGCCCATGAGGGCGGTGACCTGCCCGGCGGGGAAGTCGAGGGTGACGCCGCCCAGGGCCCGGACCTCACCGAAGCGCTTGACGAGGCCCGACACTCCGACGGACGGGGGGCGGGAGCCCGCGGGAGGCGGGCCGTCGGGGGAACCCGGGGCGGAACCCGGGTGGGGGGCTGGTGTCATGGATCGGTTCACCTCGAAGGCAGCGTGCAGTCGTGGTCGGAGGGCCCGACGAAGGGGAGGGGTTCACCGGCCGGCGGCGCGTCGAGCGGCGGCCGCTGGCCGGGAGTACCGGGGGCGGGGCGTCCCTCAGCCGCAGGTGACGCCGGCGCTCTTCCACGAGGTCCGGTCGACCATGGTGGTCGGGGCGAAGGCCTCGGCCGGGAAGTCCTTGCCGTTCTTGAGCTTGTCGTACATGGTCTGGACGGCCAGCGCGCCGACGTCCTTGCCGTTGATGAACAGCGCGGCCTTCATACCGGTCGCCTTGTCCGACTGCCACTCCTTGCAGGCCAGGTAGGCGCCGAGGCCCACGCCGATCACACGGTCGGCGGAGATGCCGGCGTTGGCGAGCGCCGTGACGCCGCCCATCACGTTCTCGTCGTTGCAGCCCCAGATCACCCAGTTCTTCACCCCGGCGTTGGCGGTGACCGTCGCGGCGATCTTGTCCTGGGCGCCGGTGGGCGTGTTGTCGGTGGGGACGTCGATGGTCTTCACGCCCGGGACGGCCGCGTCGAACGCCTTCTTCGCGCCCGCGACGCGGTCGCCGCACACGGTCACGTCCTGCTTCCAGGCGGAGACGATCCGGGTGTCGGCGGCCGTCCAGCTGGCCTTCTTGAACTCGGCGGCGGCACGCTTGCCGACCTCCTCGCCCATCTGGGCGCCGCTGAAGCCGATGCGGGGCACCAGGTCGGCCTTGCCGCAGGCGGCCGGGTCGGGGCCGGTGGTGCAGATCTGGTCGTCGGAGGTGAGGAGCACGACGCCGCCGTCCTTGGCGGTCTGCACGACCTGCGGGCCGACCGCCGGGTCCGGGACGACGATGATGACGCCGTTCGTCTTCTGGGCGATGGCCGACTGCACCTCGCTGACGGTCTTGTTGGCGTCGTTCCCCAGGTTGACGACCTTCAGGTCGATGCCGAGCTGCGCGGCCTTCTCCTTCGCGCCGGCGGCCTCGCCGATGAAGTACTCCTGGTCGCCCTGCTTCTGCAGGTACGTGATCGAGATCTTGCCGTCGACCTTCGCGACGGAGTCGTCCGAGGCGGACGTCTTGCCGGACGAGCAGGCCGTGCTCAGCCCGAGGGTGACGAGAAGGCCGGTGGCGACGGCGACACGGCGGGATGCGGAACGGTTCATCGGTGGCTCCTTGATTCCGGGAGGCGAGGGGCGGGCCGCGAGGCGCCCGACGGGCCATCACAACCCTTCGCACACAAACAAATACAAACATCTGAGGGCAGGGTGTGGCCCGTTGGCGCGAGCCGGGGGAGGGGCCCCGGGCCTCCCGGAGGGGGAGGCCCGGGGCGGTGGTGCCTTACTTGTTGACCGTGAATCCCTGGTCGTTGCCGTACTTGACGCTGGTGTCCTGCCAGGCCTTCAGGCCTTCGGTGAGGGTGGTGTTGCTGACGTAGGCCTTGCCGACGGTGTCGTTGAAGATCGAGTTGGC
>NZ_JBSFSA010000045.1:0-51578 GCF_053589515.1 Streptomyces sp. NPDC003327
CGGCGCCAGTGCCCGAGGGGCCAGGCGATCACGACGGCGCGGCCCACGACCTGCTCTTCCGCGACGGTGCCGTGGTCCTTCTCGTCGAGTGGCCGGCCCCTGCCACCGAGGAGAATCCCCATGGCGCGACGCCCCGAACCCCGCAAGCCCGTGAAGTCCCGGCCCAACCCGCTCGACGCGGCCGGGATCACGTACATCGACTACAAGGACACCGACCTGCTCCGGAAGTTCATCTCCGACCGCGGCAAGATCCGCAGCCGTCGCGTCACGCGCGTGACGGCCCAGCAGCAGCGGGCCCTCGCCGCCGCGATCAAGAACGCCCGCGAGATGGCCCTGCTGCCGTACGCCGGGCGCTGACGGCGACGCCACCGCCGCGGAAGGACCGTGAGGGTCCGGTTCCTCCGCGGCGCACCGCCGGGTGAACGCCCGGCAAGTGGGGGCCGCACAGGGGTTGTCAGTGCAATTTCACATTACTATGTTACACCGCACACGGATTGATGAGTCTCCGTCAAGTTCCGTGCGAAGCACAACGGTTCCCGGTTCTCACGCCTTCTGGGCGTACCCCCACGACCTCTGGAGCTCTGTTGTCCATCCACAGACGTGTGCGCTCGACCCTGCTCACCTCGACCCTCACCTCGACCCTGCTCACCTCCGCCCTCGCGGTGACCCTCCTGGCCGCGTCCCCGCAGACGGGTGCCCTCGCCGCAGACGCGGACGCTCACACTTCGGCCGCGACGACCGCCGTACCGACCGCCGTTGCCGCCGCCGCGCGATCCGGCGCCCCCGGCCCCCTGGCCGGACGCGGCAGCCACCCCTTCGACGAGGTGGAGCACTTGGCCGTCGCGCCCCGCGCCACCGTCGCGCCCGCGCCCGCCCCCGGCGGGCACGCGGCCGGCCGGATCCCCGGCCGCGCCCCGGCCGCCGTCACCGTCTCCCGGGCCGGCGCCGGGCCCGCGACGACCGCGACCGGTGTCCCCTGCACCCTCGACGGGATCACGGGCCTCGCCCCCGAGCGGTTCGCCGACTTCCTCGCCGACCCCGCCGTCACCGCCGACGGCTGTCTGCGCGGGCTCGTCTGGACCTGGGACGCCCGCCTCGCGCCCGTCCTGTCCGACGCGCACGTCCAGGCCGTCGCCCGCCGCATATCCGGCCTCGCCGCCACCCACGACGGCCGCAACTCCTCCCACCTGGAGGAGATGTTCACCGTTCTGCACGCCGCCGCGTACCACGACTTCTCGCGCCCGGAGATCGACCTCACCGACGCGCCCACCGTGGACGCGATCCGGCGGGCCGTCGCCGCCTTCGGCGCCGCGCCCCGCACCTTCGACGTCACGCGCAGCAACGCCGCCACCCTGCGCGAGGCCCTCTACGCGGCCAGCGCCCCGGGGCTGCGCCAGCACCAACTCGGCCTGATCAAGCGGGTCCTCGCCACCTTGGACCCGGCGCACCCCGCCACCCACCTCGACCCCACGTGGGCGGGGGCCGCGCTCGCCGCGCTCTCCGTCAACTACCTGGGCGTCTACCCGGGCAACCAGGACGCCGCCTTCCACGCGGCGGCCGCCGCCGACCCCTCGTACCGCGCCGCGTTCAAGGCCTTCGCCGGATACGCCCACCTCAAGGGCACCGCCAACGACTGGGTCGCCCGCGACGCCCTGAGCGAGTACGGCCGCTTCGGCCAGATCACCGGCCTGCGGACGGAGATCACCGCCGAACTCGGCGTGGTCCTGGGCCAGGTGGTGAACACCTTCGGCCGCGGCAGCGCCCCCTGGGCCGCCGTCGTCTCCTGGCTCAACGTCTACGAGGCGTGCAAGCCGTACGGCGTGTGCAAGGAGGACATCGAGGCGCAGATCTTCCCGTACACGTACACCTACGACAACGGCGCCCTCAAGGTCCGCACCGGCCTCGACCGGGCCACCGTCGACCAGCTCTACTACGCGAGCAAGCAGGTCAAGGCGCAGTTCCACCGGGTGCTCGGCACCGAGCGGCCGCTCGCCGGCGACCCCAACACCACCCTCACGGTCGTCCTGTACGCCTCGCGCGCCGACTACGAGAACTACCACCCCGTCCTGACCGGGATGGACACGAACAACGGCGGCATCTACATCGAGCGCGGCGCCACCTTCTACACCTACCAGCGCCGCGTCCCGCAGGACTCCTCCCTCACCCTCGAGGAGCTCTTCCGCCACGAGTACACGCACTACCTGAACGGCCGGTGGGCGGTCCCCGGCTTCTTCGGCGAGGGACCCTGGTACCAGGGCGACCGCACCACCTTCATGGACGAGGGCACCGCCGAGTTCTTCGACGGCGCCACCCGCGACGACGGCATCGCGGTCCGCAAGTCCCTCGTCCGGTCCGTCATGAACGACACGGCGGGCGGCGGCCCCCGGATGACCCTGCGGCAGATCCTCAACGCCACGTACGACGGCGACGGCTTCCGCTTCTACGCCTACGCCGGGACGTTCTTCGAGTTCCTGTGGACCGAACGCCCCTCGCTGATCCGCGAGATGTACACCCACCTGCGGAACAACGACGTCGCCGCGTACGACGCCTGGCGCGCCCGCCTCGGCGCGGACGCCGCCCTCCAGAGCGGCTACGACCGGTTCCTCGACGCCCAGATCGCCCGGGTCGACGAGCTCTTCGTGCCGCACACCACCTTCACGCCCAACGAGCGGCTGCGCGACGCGGCCGTGGAGGCGGTGCGGTCCTCCTTCGCCGCCGCCACCTCCAACACGCCCACCTGCGCCGAGACCGGCGACCCCGGCAAGCGCCGCTTCCTCTGCACCGGCCGCATCACCGCGAACCTGGCCAACTGGGCCAGCGCCGACCAGAACTTCAAGGACATGTCCGAGACGGTCGACTACTTCATACTCGACCGTGCGGGCGCCGCGTCCACGAACCTGGCCGACATGAACTGCTCCTTCGGACCCGTCGAGATCTGGTCCACCAAGGTGGCGGGCACGTCGTCCTACAGCTGTGAGGGCCCCCTCCGCAGCTGACCCGCACGCGCCGGGCCGGCCGCGCCTCCCAGGAGCGGCCGGCCCCGGCGTCCGTCCCGTCCGCGCACCCACCGCCCCGGAGGCCGTACGCCATGCGCACCACCCCGCACCCCCCGCCGCCGCGACCGGGACGGGGGGTGCGGCCGTGACCCGGCCCCTCGCCCTCGACGGCCCGGCCCTGGCCCGGCTGCTCGGCCCCGCGGGCGGCGCCAGGGCCGGCGCCGCGGCCGATGTCACGACCCGCGCCGCGCCCGGCTTCCTGGTGGACGTCCTCGCCGACGTCCTGCGTGCCGGACTCGACCCCGACGCGGGACCGGCGCGCGCCGCCGTTCCCGTACCGGCCGGCCACCTCCTCCTCATGCCCGCCGCCCTCGGGTCCTTCACGGGCGTGAAGGTCGCCGGTGTCGCCCCCGGCAACCCGGCCCGCGGTCTGCCCCGGATCATCGGCTCCTACCTCCTCCTCGACGGCGCCACCCTGGAGACGCTCGCCGTCCTCGACGCCGCCACCCTCACCGAGCTGCGGACCCCGGCCGTCTCGGCCCTCGCCGTCCGCCTGCTGACGCCCGCCGACCGGCCCCTGCGCCTCCTCCTCTTCGGCACCGGCCCCCAGGCGTACGGCCACCTGGCGGCGGTCCGCGCCGTGCGCGAGGTCGCCGAGGCCGTCGTCGTCGCCCGCGACCCGGCCAAGGGGCGCGCCCTCGCCGCCCACGCGCGGTCCCTCGGCGTCCCCGCCCGCACCGGCACCGCCGACGAGGTCGCGGAGGCCGACCTCGTCGTCTGCTGCACCTCCTCGCGGGCACCGCTGTTCGACGGCGCCCTGGTGGCGACCGGCGCGACCGTGGTGGCGGTCGGCTCGCACGAACCGGACGTCCGGGAGACCGACTCCGCGTTCGTCGCCCGCGCCGAGGTCTGGGTCGAGGCCCGAGGGGCGGCGCTCCGCGAGGCCGGGGACCTCGTCCTGCCCCTGGCGGAGGGCGTGATCGGGCCCGACCACGTGGCGGGCGACCTCGCCGACCTGGTCAACGGCCGCCGCGAGCCGTCGGCCGGGCGCCCCCGCTTCTTCAAGAGCGTCGGCATGGCCTGGGAGGACCTGGCGGTGGCGGCGGCCCTGTACCGGGCCCACGGGGAGCGGGGCGCCGCCCCAACGGGCGAAGAAGCCAAGGGTCTTGGCACACGGAGTGCCATGTGAAATATTACTGAGGTGCCCACGGGAGAAACCTCGGACGTCATCGTCGTCGGCGCCGGTGTCGTCGGCGCGGCCTGCGCCCACTACGCGGCCCTCGCCGGTCTGACCGTCACCGTCGTCGACCGCGGTTCCGTCGCGGGGGGCACGACCGGAGCGGGCGAGGGCAACCTCCTCGTCTCCGACAAGGAGCCGGGTCCCGAACTCCAACTCGCCCTCCTCTCCACGGCGCTGTGGCGAGGCCTGGCCGAGCGGCTCCCCCCGTCCGTCGAGTACGAGGCGAAGGGCGGCCTCGTCGTCGCCTCCGACGAGACGGGGCTCCGTGCCCTCCGCGCGTTCGCCGCCCGCCAGGAGAAGGCGGGCGTCGTCACGCACGAGGTGCCGGGTGACCGGCTCCACGACCTGGAGCCCCACCTCGCACCGGGCCTCGCCGGCGGCGTCCACTATCCCGAGGACGCCCAGGTGATGCCCGCCCACGCCGCCGCGCGGCTGCTCCGAGCCGCCGGCGACCGTGTCCGCACCGCGCTGGGCGAGGAGGTCACCGGCCTCCTCACCGGCGCGGGCGGAGTGGTCCGCGGCGTGCGGACCACCACCCGCGACCTCCACGCCCCGTACGTCGTGAACGCGGCCGGCACCTGGGGCGGCGCCCTCGCCGCACGCGCCGGCGTCCACCTGCCCGTGCTGCCCCGCAGGGGCTTCGTCCTCGTCACCGAACCCCTGCCGCGGGTGGTGCGCCACAAGGTGTACGCCGCCGACTACGTGGCCGACGTCGCCAGCGGCTCCGCCGCCCTCCAGACCTCCGCCGTCGTCGAGGGCACCCCCGCGGGGCCCGTCCTCATCGGCGCCAGCCGCGAACGCGTCGGCTTCGACCGGACCCTCTCCACCGAGGCCCTCCGCCGCCTCGCCGCCGGAGCCCTCGCGCTCTTCCCCGTCCTCGGCACCGTGCGGGCCGTCCGGACCTACCCCGGCTTCCGCCCCTACCTGCCCGACCACCTGCCCGCCATCGGACCCGACCCGCGCCTCCCCGGACTGCTGCACGCCTGCGGCCACGAAGGCGCCGGCATCGGACTCGCCCCCGTCACCGGACAGATCGTCGCCGCCTGCCTCACCGGCGCCGAACCTCCCCTCGACATCCACCCCTTCCGACCCGAGCGCTTCACCGCCACCGCCACCGCCACCGCGGACTGAACCGCCCGCCCCGACCCGAGAGGAGCGCCCGTGGCCCGCACCCCCGCCGACCTCGTCGGGGCCCGGACCCAGTCGCCGTTCGAGATCACCTTCGACGGCCGGCGCGTCACCGCCCTGCCCGGCCAGAGCATCGCCGCCGCCCTCTGGGGCGCGGGCATCCTCGCCTGGCGCACCACCCGGAACGGCGGCAGACCGCGCGGCGCCTTCTGCGGCATCGGCCAGTGCCACGACTGCCTCGCCACCGTCAACGGCCGCCCCAACCGGCGCGCCTGCCTGCTCCCCGCCCGCCCCGGCGACACGGTCACCACCCAGGAGGGCCACGGCCATGACCGCCTCGGCGACTGAACCGGACGGCGACCGCCACCCCGCCACCCCTTACGACCTCGCGGTCGTCGGCGCGGGCCCCGCCGGACTCGCGGGCGCCGTCACCGCCGCCGAACTCGGCCTGCGCGTCGCCCTGGTGGACTCCGCCGAGCGGCCCGGCGGCCAGTTCTACCGCCATCCGGCGCCCGCCCTCGGAGCCGTACGGCCCGAAGCCCTGCACCACGACTGGGCCGCCTTCACCGCGCTGCGCCGACGCCTCGCGACCGGCCGCGTCGACCATCTGGGCGGACACCACGTCTGGACCCTCGTCCGCGAGGCCGACGCCACCTGGACCGCGCACGCGGTGACCGGCGCCGACGGAACCGCCGAGGCGCCCGTACGGATCAGGGCCCGCGCCGTGCTCCTCGCCACCGGCGCGCACGAGCGCCACCTCCCGTGCCCCGGCTGGACCCTGCCCGGCGTCGTGGCCGCCGGGGGAGCGCAGGCGATGCTGAAGTCCGGGCTCGTCCTGCCCGGCAGGCGGGTCGTCGTCGCGGGCGGCGGCCCCCTGCTGCTCGCCGTCGCCGCCTCGCTCGCGGCGGCGGGCGCCCGGATCCCCGCGGTCGTGGAGGCCGCCGGATACCTGCGGTACGCCCGCGCGCCCCGGGCCCTTCTCGCCAACCCGGGCAAGGCCGTCGAGGCCCTCGTCCACGGCGCCGCCCTCGCCCGCCACCGCGTGCCCGTACGGCTCCGCAGCGCGGTGACCGAGGTGCACGGCACCGACCGGGTGGAGGCCGTCACCGTCGCCCGCCTGGACCGCGACTGGCGGCCCGTACCGGGGACGGGCCGCCGGATCGCCTGCGACGCGCTCGCCGTCGGCTACGGACTCGTGCCGCAGATCGAACTGGCCACGGCCGTCGGCTGCGCCACCCGGACGCTGCCCGACGGCACCGTGGGGCTGGCCCTCGACGACCTCCAGGAGACCACCGTGCCCGGCCTGTGGGCGGCGGGCGAGACCGGCGGCGTCGGCGGGGCCGCGCTCGCCCGCACCGAGGGCGAACTCGCCGGCCGGGCGATCGCGGCCCGGCTCCTCGGCCGCCCCCTCGACGCCCGGACGCTCGCCGGACCGCGCCGCCGCCGGGACCGGATGCGCGCCTTCGCCGACGTGATGGCCGCCGCGCACGCCCCCGGGCCCGGCTGGACCGGGTGGCTCGGCGACGCCACGGAGGTGTGCCGCTGCGAGGAGGTCCCGGCGGGCCGGGTCCGCGAGGCGGTCGCCGAACTCGGCGCGCACGACGCCCGGACCGTCAAGCTGCTCACCCGGGCCGGCATGGGCTGGTGCCAGGGACGGATGTGCGGTGCGGCCGTGGCATGTCTCGCGGCGGGCGGCGGCTGCCCCGAACCGGCAGCCGAACGCCGCCCCCTGGCCGTCCCCGTACCGCTGGCGACGCTCGCCGCACTCGACGGACCGTCGGAGACCCCGACGGAGAACCGGAAGGAGCCCCCGGCCGGGCCGCAGGTCGGCGAACTCGCCTGACCGCCCACGCTGTTCGGACCCGAAAGTCGGCGACGACCTCTTGTGGAGGTGCCGCCGCCTCTTAGTAAAATGTCACACACTACAGAAAGGTCGTCCGCGATGAACGCCACCACCTGGAGCGCCGAACGTCCCTGGCGCGGCATCATGGTCGCCACCGCCCTGCCCTTCAGGGAAGACCTCTCCGTCGACCACGACGCCTACGCCGAACACGTCGCCCGACTCGTCGCCGACGGCTGCGACGGCGTCGTCCCGAACGGCTCCCTCGGCGAGTACCAGACCCTCACCGACGACGAGCGGGCCCGCGTCGTCCGCACCGCCGTCGAGGCCGCCGGCGACGGCGCCCGCGTCATGCCGGGCGTCGCCGCCTACGGCAGCGCCGAGTCCCGCCGCTGGGCCGAGCAGGCCGCCGAGGCCGGCTGCGGCTCCGTCCTGCTCCTGCCGCCCAACGGGTACCGCGCCGACGAGACCGCCGTCCTCGCCCACTACGCGGAGGTCGCCGAGGTCGGCCTCCCCGTCGTCGCGTACAACAACCCCATCGACACCAAGGTCGACCTCACCCCCGGCCTGCTCGCGCGGCTCCACCGCGAGTGCGGCGTCGTCGCCGTCAAGGAGTTCAGCGGCGACGTCCGCCGGGCCTACGAGATCGCCGAACTCGCCCCCGAACTCGACCTGTTGATCGGCGCCGACGACGTCCTCCTGGAACTCGCCCTGGCCGGCGCCGTCGGCTGGATCGCCGGCTACCCCAACGCCTTCCCGGCCAGCTGCGCCGCGCTCTACCGGGCCGCCGTCGCCGGCGACCTCGCCACCGCCCGGCCGCTCTACTCCTCCCTGCACTCCCTGCTGCGCTGGGACTCCAAGGTGGAGTTCGTCCAGGCCATCAAGTTGTCCATGGACATCACCGGCCGCCGCGGCGGGCCCACCCGGCCGCCGCGCCACCCGCTCACCGGCGCTGCCGAGGCCGCCGTGCGCACCGCCACCGAGAAGGCCGTCGCCGCGGGCCACCGCTGACCACCCGCCCGAACCCCTCCGAACGGCCGCCGCGCCCACCGCGGGCCCCGGCCCCCCGGCCGTCCGGCGCCCGCCCCCCTTCCGCCCACCGAGAGGAACCCCGTGCGCACGCGTCACGTCTTCCACGCCGTCGACTCGCACACCGAGGGCATGCCCACCCGGGTGATCACCGGAGGCGTCGGTGTCATCCCCGGTGCCACCATGGCCGAGCGCAGACTCCACTTCCTCGCGCACCTGGACCACCTGCGGACGCTCCTCATGTACGAGCCCCGCGGCCACGCGGCGATGAGCGGCGCGATCCTCCAGCCGCCCACCCGCCCCGACTGCGACTACGGGGTTCTCTACGTCGAGGTCTCCGGGCTCCTCCCGATGTGCGGCCACGGAACGATCGGCGTCGCCACCGTCCTCGTCGAGACCGGCATGGTCCCCGTCACCGAACCCGTCACCACCGTCCGGCTCGACACCCCGGCCGGGCCGGTCGCCGTCGACGTCCGGGTGGAGGACGGCGCCGCCACGTCCGTCACCCTCACCAACGTCCCCGCCTTCTGCGCGGGCCTGGACCGCGCCGTCGACGTCCCCGGCCTCGGCAAGGTCCGCTACGACCTGGCGTTCGGCGGCAACTTCTACGCCTTCGTCTCCCTCGACGACCTCGGCCTGCCCTTCGACCGCGCCCGCAAGGACGACCTCCTCGCCGCCGGACTCGCGATCATGGACGCCGTCAACGCGTCCCCCGACCGGCCCGTCCACCCCACCTCGCCCGAGATCGCCGGACTCAAGCACGTCCACCTGACCGCGCCGGGCTCCGACGCCCACCACTCCCGCCACGCCATGGCCATCCACCCCGGCTGGTTCGACCGCTCCCCGTGCGGCACCGGCACCAGCGCCCGCATGGCCCAGCTCCACGCCCGGGGCGAACTCCCGCTCCACCGCGACTTCGTCAACGAGTCCTTCATCGGCACCCGGTTCGTCGGACGGCTCACCGCGGAGACCGAGGTCGCCGGGATGCCCGCCGTCGTCCCGACGGTCACCGGCCGCGCCTGGATCACGGGCACGGCCCAGTACTTCCTCGACCCCGACGACCCCTTCCCCGCCGGCTTCCTCCTGTGAGAGGTCAGCCGCCCGCCTGGGGTGCGGCGGCGGGCAGGGGCGCCGTCAGCGCCGACCGCACCTCGGCGGCGAGGGCGACCGGGTCGCCCGTCGGACGGGTCGGGTACGTGCCGTGGCCCCGCGCCCAGGCGTCGTCCCGCGCGAACCAGTCGATCGGGACCGGCGCCGTACCGGTGGCGAGGGCGTGGTCGAGGCCCTCGAAGTAGGCCGCCCAGCGCGGGGCGTACACGTCCCTGACCAGCCCCGCCCACTCGCGGTTGGCGTAGTCGCGCAGTCCGCCCGTCTCGCTCGGACCCCGGTCACCCCAGGTCGTCAGGATGGAACGGGCGTCGTACTCCAGCCGGTCGCTCTCGGCGGTGTCCGCCCCCCACGAGCGGGCGGCCGCGAGCCACGGCCCGAGGAGGAACCGCCGGTCGGAGGCGACCAGCCGCCCGAGCAGCTCCGCGTCCGCGTTCCACCGGCGCACCAGGGCCCGGAACCCTTCCAGGTCACCCGACTCGTACGCGGCCCGGACGCGCGGCAGCAGCACCCGCCCCCGGTTGGTGAGCGCCTGGCGGGCGACGTCCACCAGGTCGAAGCGGTACGCGTCCGTGCCCCGCAGCTTCGGGGCCACCCGCAGCAGCTCGTCGAGCGCGCGCTCCACCGTCGCCGCGTCGTACCGCATCGCCGTCGGGCTCCAGCGCGCCGCCCGCGTCGCCGTCAGGCTCGGCCGGGCGGCGATCAGCCCGTCCTGCGGTTCGCTCCACGTGCCGGACGGGGTGCTGTACGGGCCGCGGCGCAGTTGCTCCCACGCGGCGGCGGCGTGCGGGTCCGCCCCGCCGTAGCGCCGGGCCGCGTACCCGGCGAACCAGCTCTCCTGGTCGATCGGGCCGGGCTCCCAGGCGAGTTCGGTGAACAGGTCGAACGCCGCCGGGTTCCCGCCGGTGCCCTCCGGGAGGTACGCGATCCCGCGCAGCGCGCTGCCGGGTTCGCTCCGCCAGGCGTGGAAGCGGCTCACCCACACCGCCGTGTTGGCCCCGAGGGTCGTGTGGCCGCCGAAGTTCGGGATCGCGCCGAAGGCGTACGGCGCTCCGCCCCACTGGGCCTCGCGGTCCAGCCCGTCGTAGCGGTCGGAGAGCCCGTCCACGATCAGCACCCGGGCGCGGTCGACGCCGCTGAGCAGGGCGGCCGTCGGGTTCTTCTGCCAGCCGAGCATGACCCAGGTGGCGCCGGGGCGCGCGGTGTCCAGGGCGCGCTGGACGGCCCCGGCCGCCGCCGCGACGTTCACGGACCCGGCCTGTCCGCCCTCGTGCAGCATGTCCATCTTGAACATGTCGGTGTCCCCGAACCGCTCCCGCTGGTGGCGGTAGTAGGCCGCGGCGAGCCGGTCGAAGACCGGACCGGTCGGATCCAGCCAGTCGGGCCGGTCGAACCCCACCCACCGGCCCTGCGGGACCGTCACCGCGCCCTCGTTCCGGGCGGCGAAACCCGGCGGCACGGTCCCGAAGAACCCCGGCAGGACCGGCGTCATGCCGAGCGAGCGCAGATGGTCCGCGATGCGCGCGCCCAGCTCCGCGCGGGCCTCGACGAGCCGTGCCGAGACCGGTCCCGCGAACCCCGACATGTTCTGCAGCAGCCACCAGGCCTGGTGCGCGGGGCCGGGGATCCAGCCGCGCAGCTCGGCGGCGTCGTAGTCGAACTCCTGGAGCGCCCGGTAGGAGGAGTACTCGGCTCCCGTCGGGACGAACACCTCGTTCACCCCGTGCAGCGCCATGAGGTCGATCTCGCGCCGGTACGTCGCGAAGTCGCGGTACGCGCCGGAGTAGCCCTCGTCGGTGTCGTTCAGGGCGTACCGGTGCGGCACGGTCGCCGACCGGGTCAGCGTGCCGGGGACGGCCGGCAGCGTGGCCGGCAGCCGGCCCAGGCTGTCGCCCGGCCATCCGATGTCGACCCCGGCGACCCGCTCCAGGTACCAGCCGACCCCGGTGAGCAGCGTGGCCGGCGAGGTGCCCCGCACCCGGATCGCCCCGGCCGGGCCGGAGACCGTGAAGGAGTCGGCCGCGGCGGGCTCGTCGTGCGGCAGCAGGGTGAACTGCCCGGCGGCCCGCGGCCCGAGCAGCCGCTCCAGGGCCGCGCGGGCCGGTCCCGTGTCGAAGCCGGGCGCGGCGACCGGCCGGGGGGAGGGGATCGGCCCGGAAGCGGGACGGGGCCCGGGGGCGGCGCCGCCCCGTGGGGACAGAGTGCCGGGCGCGGCGACCGTCACGGCGGCGACCGCCAGGACGACGAGGACGTGACGGCATCGGAGGAGGAGGCGGCGGCCCATCTGGCTCCCTGCGGGACGGTGACGAGGCATCGCCGCCCACTGTGCGCGCCGCCGCGCCGCCGGGGACGCAGGCGGAGCCGACGATCGCCGGGCACTCATACGGACGGGTGCGGCCGCCGCTCGTCCGGCGCCCGCACCCGGTCCCGTACGACCGCGTGCCCTCCGCGGCCCGCTCCGTGCGGCCGCGCCGGTGTCGTGCCCCCGCGGCCCGCTCCGTACCGCCGCGGTCGGTGCCGCGGTCGTCAGCTCATGACGCGGGGCCGAAGCGGAACACCCGCTCCGACCAGGAGCCGTCCGTCTCCGCCGCGTCGAGGGCCGCGGTGATCGTCCGCTCCTCGAAGGCGAAGTGCGACTCCATGATCGCGGTCAGGCCGTCGAGCTCGCCCGCGACGGCCCGCAGGTCGGCGCCGCTCGACGCGGCGGCCCCGTCGGCGAGTGCGCGCACCCGCGTCAGGATCGAGGAGATCAGCTCGTGGTCCTCGACGAGTTTCGCGATCGTCGGTGCGAGGTCGGGGCGTTCGCGGACGAGGTCGGCGAACATGCCCTCGTCCTCGCCCTCGTGGTGGGTGGTCAGCGCACTGCAGAAGGCCAGGCAGTGCGTGCGCAGGGCGGCGTCGTCGAAGCCGCTCCGGCCGAGGTTCGACCGGATGTCGCCGATGCGGCGACGGAGTTCCTGATGCGCGTGGGTGAGCTGGCGGCTCAGGGCAGCGGCACGGCTGCCGTCAGGGGATGCCACGGAGGTGGCCCTTTCGTTCCGCACCTCCATGCCTGACGCGGTCCGCCACCGGCACGCGATGCCGACGCCATCCGATCACGCCGCCAGCGGCCCTCGCAAGGTCGGGAACCAGCCGGGGATCAGGCCTCCTCGGAGCCCCGCGGGCCGAGGATCCTCCGGTCCTCCGCGGTGATGCGGACGTCGTTGATGCTGGCCTCGCGGCGCCGCATGAGGCCGTGGTCGTCGAACTCCCACTGCTCGTTGCCGTGGCTGCGCCACCACTGGCCGTCGGCGTCGTGCCACTCGTACTCGAAGCGCACCGAGATGCGGTTGCCGGTGTAGGCCCACAGCTCCTTGCGCAGCGCGTACTCCTGCTCCTTGGCCCACTTGCGGGTGAGGAACGCGACGATCTCGGCGCGGCCGGTCAGGAACTCGTCGCGATTGCGCCAGACCGAGTCCGGTGTGTAGGCGAGCGAGACCCGCTGCGGATCGCGGCTGTTCCACGCGTCCTCGGCCGCCTGGACCTTGGCCGCCGCGGTCTCCGCGGTGAACGGGGGGACGGGCGGACGGAGTTCGGGCACGGGTTGCTCCTTTGACGGCCGGTCAGGCGGGCTCCAGGCCGAGCCTAGGCCGCCCGGATCGGGGCGGTCAACACCGTTCAGTCGCGGAACTGTACGGTTCAGTGCATGCTTCGGGCCGGGTGAAGGTGGCGACCGCCGACCCCTCGCCAGTTACTCGCCGGTACGAAATGATGGAGGCGACCATCCACACGGCCCGGAGGCTGAGGCAGCGGTGACGACATCCGACGAACGACCCACCACGGTGCACGCCTTCCGGGACGACGCGCTGGGCGAGCACGACGCCGTCGGCCTCGCCGAGGCGATCCGGCGCCGCGAGGTCGGCGCCGCCGAGGCGGCCAGGGCCGCGGCCGCACGCGTCCGCGCGGTCGAGGACCGGCTCCACGCCGTGCAGGTGCACACCGACGTGCCCGACGGCGCCACCGCCGAAGGCGGGGTTTTCGCCGGTGTCCCGACCTTCGTCAAGGACAACACCGACTACGCGGGACTCCCCACCGGCCACGGCAGCGCCGCCTTCACCCCGAGGTCCGCCCGTCGCCACGCCCCCTTCGCCCGCCAGCTCCTCAGCACCGGCGTCACCGTGCTCGGCAAGACCCGGCTGCCCGAGTTCGGCTTCAGCCCGACCACCGAGTACGAGGACGCCGAGCCGGTACGCAACCCGTGGCACACCGGCCACTCCGCGGGCGGTTCCTCCGGCGGCAGCGCCGCGCTCGTGGCCGCCGGAGCCGTCCCCCTCGCCCACGCCAACGACGGCGGCGGCTCCATACGCATACCCGCCGCCTGCTGCGGGCTCGTCGGCCTCAAACCGACCCGCGGCCGCGTCGTCCCGAACGCCCAGAGCCGCCAACTCCCCCTGGACATCGTCTCCGACGGCATCGTCAGCCGCTCCGTACGGGACGCCGCCGCGTTCCTCGCGGGAGCGGAGACGTACTGGCGCAACCCGAAACTGCCGCCCCTCGGCCGTGTGGAGGGCCCCACCGGGCGCCGGCTGCGCGTCGGCTTCCTGGTGGACTCGCCGACCGGCGTCCGCGTCGACGACGCCACCCGGACGGCCGTCACGGAGACCGTGGCGACCCTCGAACGCCTCGGCCACACCGTCGAACCCGTCGAGGTGCCCATCGACCCGCGCTTCACCGACGACTTCCTCACCTACTGGGGCATGCTGTCGTTCCTCCTCGGCGCCACCGGCCGCACCCTCGCCGCCGACTTCGACCGGCACCGCATGGACGGACTCAGCCGGGGGCTGCGCGAGCAGTACCGGCAGGCCTGGCGGCGCACCCCGGGAGTCCTGCGCCGACTGGGCCGCACCAAGGTGGCGTACGCGGCGGCGTTCCGCGGCCACGACCTCCTGCTGTCGCCCGTCCTCGCGCACACCGCGCCCCCGATCGGGCACCTCTCGCCGAACGTCCCGTACCCGGCCCTGATCGAGCGGATCCTCGCCTACGTCGCGTTCACGCCGGTCGACAACGTCGTCGGCACGCCGTCGGTCTCGCTGCCCTCCGCCACCGCGACCGACGACGGACTGCCGGTCGGCGTCCTGTTCTCGGGCCGCCCCGGCAGCGAGCGGACCCTCCTGGAGATCGCGTTCCAGCTGGAGGCCGACCGCCCCTTCCGGCGCATCCAGGACGTGGCCGCCGTTCGGGACGGCGTCGGATAGCCGGCGCCCTTCCCGGCGGACGCGGGTGCGGGTGGCTCCCGGGGCGCGAGCACGGGCGTACGGTGGAGCACCCGTTCGGACCAAGACGACCGGGCGCGGCCGTGTCCGCCGGCGCCGCGGGTCCGTTGGGGAGGGTATGACCACGTCACGACGCCTCTCCTCCGTCCTCGCCGTCGCCGCCGCCTTCTCCTGCATCGGTGCGACCGCCTCCACCGCCGTCGCCGCCACGAGCCCGCTCGGACCGCCGATCAGCCCGGTCGCCGAGCTGGACGCCCTCACGACGACGGGAATCCCCGAGGAGTCCCGCGGGGAGTTCCCCGGCATCGCCGAGCAGCTGGGCGGTCTGAGCCGGGTCCACGAACTGCACCAGCTCCACCAGCTCACGGACCAGGCCGCGCCGGTGATGGGCCTGCTGCCGGAGATCTCCGCCTGACCGTCGGCGCCCCCGTCCCCGACGGACGGGCCGCCGCGTTCGACGCGTGCCCGCGACGGGCCGCCCCTCCCTGGGGGCGGCCCGTCGCCGCGTGGCGGCGTGCCCGTGTCCCCCGTCTCCTTCACGGAGGGCCGGTCTCCTTCGTGGAGGCCGCCCTCGACCCGGCTCCTCGTGATGGGCATGTCACCGGGACCGCATAGCATGACCGCCCATGAGCACCAGTGACGACGACGGAAGACCCCTGGTCGACGGACGGTTCCGGCTGATCTCCCGGCTCGGGAGCGGTGGCATGGGCACCGTCTGGCGGGCGCGGGACATCGCCCTCGACCGTGACGTCGCCCTCAAGGAGGTGCGCCCGCCCGACCCCGCCGTCGAGGAGGCCGATCCCGGGCTCGCCGCGCAGCTGCGGGAGCGTGCCGTGCGCGAGGCGCGGGCCCTGGCCCGGCTCTCCAACCCGCACGTCGTGACGATCCACCACATCGTGGACCCGCTGGACGGCTCGCACCCGTGGATCGTGATGGAACTCGTCGAGGGCCGCTCGGTGTACGAGCGCCTCGCCGAAGGGCCCATGTCCGTCCCGGAGGCCGTCACCCTCGGCCGGCAGGTGCTGTCCGCGCTGCGCGCCGCGCACGCCGCCGGCATCCAGCACCGCGACGTGAAGCCCGCCAACGTGCTGCTGCGCCCCGACGGCAGCGCCGTGCTCACCGACTTCGGCATCGCGGTGCTCAACGAGGCGACGTCCCGCCTCACCTCGACCGGCGACCTCATCGGCTCGCCCGAGTTCATCGCCCCCGAACGGGTCCGCGGCGAGGAGGGCAACCCGGCATCCGACCTGTGGTCGCTCGGCATGCTCCTGTACGTGGCGGCCGAAGGCCACCATCCGCTGCGCCGGGCCACCAGCCTCGCGACCGTGGTCGCCGTGCTCGACGACCCGATCCCCCCGCCCGTGCGCTCCGGAGCCCTCGCGCCCGTCCTCGGCCGGCTCCTGGTGCGCGACCCGGCCCTGCGGCCCGACGGCGCCCTCCTTGAGCAGCTGCTCGCCGAGGCCGCGGCCCGCGAGGACGGCACGGCGGCCCCGGCCGACGCGGTGCCGCGGGTCGCGCCGCCCGCGGGGGCCTTCGGCCCGGCTCCGTACGCGCGGCCGGTCGCCCCCGCCCTCCCGTACCCCTCCTACGGCATGCCCGCGACGCCCTCCGGGGGCGGCTTCGGCCCGCCCGTGCCGCCGGCCGCCCGGGCGCGGCGGCGCGGCGTCCTCCTCGCCCTGGCGCTCGTGCTCGCGGCCGCGGCCGTGGTGACCGTCGTCAAGACCCTGCCCGACGGCGGCACCGGGGGCGACGGGGCGAAGGGCGGCACGACCCCGACGGGCGGCTCCACGGCGACCAGCGGTACGAAGCCGAACGGCGAGCCCTCGTCGTCGCGCTCGGAGGCCCCGCCCGCGACCACCGGGAGCCTGCTCACCCCGGCGAACGCCCGCGCCGTCATCGGGGCCTTCCGCGACGCGGCCGGCGGGACCACCACCATCGCCGACCTGACGCTCTACGAGGACTACGCCCTGGCGTCGATCCCGACCAGGCCGGGGGCCAAGAGCTACGACCGGTACGAGTACCGCGACGGCGCCGTCCGCAACCTCGGCCCCGGCGGCACGATCGGCGACCAGCCCGACGACCAGGTCTTCGACGTCGCCACCATGCCGTGGGGCGACCTGACCACCCTGGGCAAGCGGGCCGACCGCGAACTCGCCGTGGAGGAACCGAACCTGCGGTACGTCCGCGTCGAGCGCTGGAGCTTCAACGACAACCGGCCGACCCTCATGTACTACCTCACCAACGAGTACAGCGCCGTCGGCTACCTGGCCGTCGACGCCAACGGCAAGGTCGTCCACACCCTGAAGGGCGACTGACGGACCCGCTGAAGAGCCGGGGGCCCTCGGGCTGACAGGTCAGGGGGGCGGAGCCCGCATCGTCCGCTCCGCTCCGGGCGTTCACTCGTCACGGTGGACGCGGGCGCACCCGCCCTCCGCCGCCGGGGCCTTCGGGCACGGTGGGGCCATGCGCCTTCGCCGTACGACGGTCGTCCTCCTCGCCGCTCTCGTGACGAGCGGCTGCACGGCCGTCCCGCACAGCCCCGAGCCCCGCCCGACCGCGGCGCGGCCCGCAGCGCTGGCGCCCGCCGGTGACCGGACGGCCGAGCCGACGACCGCACCGACGACCGCGCCGCTCACCGAGGCCCCGGCGCGCGAGGAGCTCGCGACGACGGGGCCGAGCCCCGGCACACCGATGCCGTCGAACCGGCCCGCGCGCACGGGGGAGACGGGCGGGCACGGGGCCGGAGCCGGGCAGCCGGACGCGCGCAGGACGCCGGCGACGGCCCGCCGCGGCAGCGCGACCACCGCCCAGGCGCCCGTACCGTCGCACCGGTCCGTGCCCGCGCCCGTCCGTACGCACCGCCCGACCGGCGGCCCCGTCCTGCCGCCGGAGATGCGGAGGCTCTGCCGGCAGGCGGAGGCGATCGGGGCGCCCATGGGGGCGGCCGAGCTGTGCCGGAGGACCTACGGATGAACGGATCGGCGCCTGGCCGGATGAGGTGAGCCGCGTCTCACCGGAGCCCGTCGATCTTGCTATGCAACGAGTTGCATAGCAAGATCGGGGCCATGGCGCTCGAACACGCGATCCTCGTGTCACTCCTTGAGAAGCCCGGATCCGGATACGAACTGGCCCGGCGCTTCGAGCGGTCCATCGGCTACTTCTGGACCGCCACCCACCAGCAGATCTACCGCGTGCTCAAGCGCATGGAGAACGACGGCTGGGTCGAGGCGCGGGAGGTCCCGCAGCAGGGCCGCCCGGACAAGAGGGAGTACTCGGTCGCCGACCTCGGGCGGGCCGCGCTCTCCAGCTGGCTGCACGAGCCGATCGAACCCGAGAGCGTCCGGCACGACCTGGCCGTCAAGATCCGCGGCGCCGCGTTCGACGATCCCGCCGCGCTCGTCCGCGAGGTCCTCCGGCACCGGCAGGCGCACACCGACCGCCTCGACCACTACCTCTCGGGCGAGGCGCGTGACTTCCCCGCGCCGCCGACGGGCGCCTTCGAGGGGGTGCCCCTCGACGCCGAGCGGGAGCTGCAGCACGTCGTGCTGCGCGGCGGCATCGCGTACGAACGCATGATGATCGCCTGGCTCGACGACGTCCTCGCCACGCTCGGCCGCTTCGGTCCCGCGACCTGACGCCCACGGCGTCCACCCAGCGCCACCGCGTCCACCGCGCGCACCCGTCCGTCACACCCACACCCACACCCGCACCCTCACCCTCACCCTCAGCCGAAAGGCGGCACCCATGGCCGACGCGCTGCTCTTCAACCCGCGCACCTACGACCCCGCGCACTTCGACCCCGCGACCCGCAGGCTGCTGCGCGCCACCGTCGACTGGTTCGAGGAGCGCGGCAAGCGCCGGCTGATCGAGGACTACCGGACCCGGGCCTGGCTCGGAGACTTCCTCGCCTTCGCCGCCGAGGAAGGGCTCTTCGCGACCTTCCTCACCCCGGCCTCGGCCGCCGGCGAGGGGGAGGGCGACGGCGCGGGCGACAAGCGCTGGGACACCGCCCGCATCGCCGCGCTCAACGAGATCCTCGGCTTCTACGGACTCGACTACTGGTACGCCTGGCAGGTCACGATCCTCGGACTCGGCCCCGTCTGGCAGAGCGACAACGGTGCGGCGCGCGCCCGGGCCGCCGAACTCCTCGACCAGGGCGAGGTGTTCGCGTTCGGCCTCTCCGAGAAGACCCACGGCGCCGACATCTACTCCACCGACATGCTCCTCACGCCCGACGGCGAGGGCGGCTTCCGCGCCACCGGCTCCAAGTACTACATCGGCAACGGCAACGCCGCCGGTCTCGTCTCCGTCTTCGGCCGCCGCACCGACGTCGAGGGCCCCGACGGCTACGTCTTCTTCGCCGCCGACAGCCGCCACCCGGCGTACCACCTGGTCAAGAACGTCGTCGACTCCTCCAAGTACGTCAGCGAGTTCCGCCTGGAGGACTACCCGGTCGCCGCCGAGGACGTCCTGCACACCGGCCGCGCCGCCTTCGACGCCGCGCTCAACACCGTCAACGTCGGCAAGTTCAACCTCTGCACCGCCTCGATCGGCATCTGCGAGCACGCGATGTACGAGGCCGTCACGCACGCGCAGAACCGGATCCTGTACGGCCGTCCGGTCACCGCGTTCCCGCACGTGCGGCGCGAGCTGACCGACGCGTACGTCCGTCTCGTCGGCATGAAGCTGTTCAGCGACCGCGCCGTCGACTACTTCCGCACCGCCGGTCCCGACGACCGCCGCTACCTCCTCTTCAACCCGATGACGAAGATGAAGGTGACCACGGAGGGCGAGAAGGTCATCGACCTGATGTGGGACGTCATCGCCGCCAAGGGCTTCGAGAAGGACAACTACTTCGCCCAGGCGGCGATCGAGATCCGCGGGCTGCCCAAGCTGGAGGGCACGGTCCACGTCAACCTCGCGCTGATCCTGAAGTTCATGCGCAACCACCTCCTGGAGCCCGTCGCCTACGAGCCCGTGCCGACCCGCCTCGACGCGGCCGACGACACGTTCCTGTTCCGCCAGGGACCGGCCCGCGGCCTCGGCTCGGTCCGCTTCCACGACTGGCGCCCCGCCTTCGACGCGTACGCCCACGTCTCCAACGTGGCCCGCTTCCGCGAACAGGCCGACGCCCTCTGCGCGTTCGTGACCACGGCCGCCCCCGACGAGAAGCAGAGCCGCGACCTCGACCTGCTCCTCGCCGTCGGCCAGCTCTTCGCCCTCGTCGTGCACGGCCAGCTCGTCCTGGAGCAGGCCGCCCTCACCGGCCTCGACGAGGACGTCCTCGACGAACTCTTCGCCGTGCTCGTACGGGACTTCTCCGCGCACGCCGTCGAGCTGCACGGCAAGGACTCCGCGACCGAGCAGCAGCAGACCTGGGCCCTGGGCGCCGTCCGCCGCCCGGTCGTCGACGAGGCCCGATCGGACCGCGTCTGGCAGCGCGTCGAGGCCCTGTCGGGCGCCTACGAGATGGCGCTCGAGCCCCGCTCCGACGTCTCCTGACGCTACTCACCGCGTCTGGCGTCGAGCACCTCGTCGAGCGTCGTGGCCGCCATGATCAGCGACAGGTGGGTGAAGGCCTGCGGGAAGTTGCCGAGCTGCTCTCCCGCGGGCCCGATCTCCTCGGCGAAGAGCCCCACGTGGTTGGCGTACGTGAGCATCTTCTCGAAGGCGAACCGGGCCTGGCGGACCCGCCCGGCGCGGGCCGCCGCGTCCACGTACAGGAAGGTGCAGAGGCTGAACGTGCCCTCGCCGCCCGCCAGGCCGTCGGGGGAGGCGTGCGGGTCGTAGCGGTGGACGAGGCTGTCCTTGACGAGCCCGGCCTCGATCGCGTCCAGGGTGCCGAGCCAGACCGGGTCGGTCGGGCTCAGCAGCCCGGCGCGGGGGATCAGCAGCAGCGAGGCGTCCAGGACGTCCCCGCCGAAGTACTGCACGAGCGCCCGGCGCCGGTCGCTCCAGCCGCGGTGCATGACCTGCGCGAAGATCTCGTCCCGCATGGCGCGCCAGGTGTCGAGCGCGGCGGGGCGGCCGAACTCCTCCGCGAGGCGCAGCCCCCGGTCGAAGGCGACCCACGACATCACCCGGCTGAACGTGAAGTCCCGCTGCCCGCCCCGGGTCTCCCAGATGCCCTCGTCCGGCGTGTCCCAGGACTTCGCCAGCCAGTCGAGCAGCGCCGACACGGCCTGCCAGCCCTCGTACGTGGGCTGGGTGTCGAGGCCGCGGCCCTGCGCGAGGGCGTAGAGCACCTCGCCGTAGATGTCGAGCTGGAGCTGGTCGGCGGCGGCGTTGCCCACGCGTACCGGCGCGGAGCCGCGGTACCCCTCGAAGTCCTCCAGGATCTCCTCCTGGAGCCACGGGTCGCCGTCCACCCGGTACATGATCTGGAGCGGTCGGCCGCCGGCCGTCGGCGCGGCGGACCGCTCCGCCACGCGGTCCGTGAGCCAGGAGGTGAAGGCCGCGGCCTCCTCGGTGAAGCCGAGGTCGAGCAGGGCCCGCACGGCGAGGGAGCCGTCGCGGATCCAGGTGTAGCGGTAGTCCCAGTTCCGTTCGCCGCCGACGGACTCGGGCAGTCCGAGGGTGGCGGCGGCCACGGGCGCGCCCGTCGGCAGGTAGGTGAGCAGTTTCAGGGTGATGGCCGAGCGGTGCACCATGTCGGGCCAGCGGCCCCGGTACCGCGCGGTGCGTACCCAGCCCTGCCAGTAGTCCACGGCGTCCCAGAGCGCCGCCTCCACCTCGTGCGGTTCCGGCAGCGGCGGGGCGGGCGCGGCGGGGCCCGCCACCGTGAAGGCCGCGCCGGCCACCTCGCCCTCGGTGAGCGTGAGGCGGCCGCGCACGTCGTACGGGCCGTCCCGCTCCATCGGGATGTTCGACTGGAGGAACGCCGAGATGCCCGGGGCCCGGAAGGAGGCCGTACGGCCGTCGAGGCTCGTCTCGTGCGGGTCGTGGCCGAAACCGAACCGTGGCCGGCACTCCATCGTGAAGGTCACGGCGCCGCGGGTGCACCGCATCACCCGGAGCAGCGCGTGGCGCTCGGTGGGCCGCCCCACCCGGTCGGGCGGCATCCAGTCCATCAGCTCGCCCACGCCGTCGGGCGACATGAACCGGGTGACGAGGACGGCGGTGTCCGGGTAGTAGAGCTGCTTGACCGTCACATCGGGTGCCACGACGGCGAGTTGGAAGTGGCCGCCCCGGTCGTGGTCGAGCAGCGAGGAGAAGATCCCGGGCGAGTCGAAGCGCGGGGCCGCGAACCAGTCGACCACGCCCTCGTCGGAGACGAGCGCGGCGGTCTGCAGATCGCCCACGAGGCCGTGGTCGGCGATGGGCGGGTAGCGCCTCATGCCCTCCACTATCGGTGAGAACGCGCGCGCGGGCTCGGCGGCCGCCCCGGGATGCCGGGGCGGCGGGGGAGGCGCACCATGACGGGGGAGGGCCCAGCAGGTGGCGGCCCGCCGTTGTGGGGCCCCGCGGGCCGAGGGGCTCAGTAGGGCTGTCCGAGCGCCCGCACCTCCCTCAGCAGCGTGGCGCGGTCGATGGCGTCGCACCCGGTCGCCGGTACGGTGCAGGCGTAGGCGCCTGCCACCGCCCCGTACAGGGCGCAGCGGTCGAGGCTCTCGCCGGTCAGCCGCCCGTAGAGGAACCCGGCGGCGAAGGCGTCCCCCGCGCCGTTGGAGTCCACCACGGGGGCGCGGGGCGTGACGGCCGGCACGTGCACCGGGCGGCCCCCGGCGGAGGTGAGCAGGTGGGCGCCCTCGGCCCCCGCGGTGACGACCACGACCTCCGCCCGGCCGCGCTCCAGGACGTCCCGCATGGTCCGCTCCGGGTCCTTCAGCGCGGCGGCGGAGACGAAGACGATGTCCGCGGCGAGCGCGAAGGGCTCGTGGTACGGGTTCTCGCCGTCCCAGTCGTGCAGGTCCGTGGAGAGCGTGAGCCCCGCCTCGCGCAGGACGGGCAGGGCGTGGGCGCAGGGCTGGGTGAGGGAGACGTGGGCGTGGCGGCTCGTCGCGGCGAGGGCCCGCACGGTCTCCTCGGGCAGCCGGTCCGAGTCCCGCCAGCGGTCCGCGTCGTAGAGGGAGAGCCGTCGGCCGTCGGGCGCCACGAGGTTGACCGCGCGCTTCGTGCCGGCGGGCAGCGGCACCTCGGTGAACGGGATGCCCCGCTCGCGGTGGAAGGCGCGGACGAGGTCTCCGGCCGGATCGTCGCCGATCATGTCGATGTGGTGGGTCCGCAGGCCGAGCGAGCCGAGCCCGAGGGCCACGAAGTCCCCGGTCTGCCCGGCGCGCGTCTCGATGCCCGGCCGGATCATGTAGCTGTCGGCGTACGGCAGCGGAAGCTCGGGGACGTACACGATCGTGTCGACCCCCGCTCCGCCGAGGACGAGGACGTCGTACGTGCTGCCGCTGCTCATCGCTGCCCCTCTCGTCCGCGCCCGGGCGGGCGCGACAACCGGCCGTGGCCACGGGCGAGTCAAGCAGCCGCCCCCGAGCGGGGCAAGAACATGCGGAAAATTGCCGCAAAGCTTTGCGCGGGGGCAGGCGTTGCCGGGTGGCGGGCCGGGAGTCCCCGCAGCTCAGACCGTGGATGGGGGCGGGACGGGGCACCTCTGCGGACCTGGTAGATTGATCCATGTCGCCGCGCGGGAACACCCCGAACGGATGACGAAACACCTGTCCGGGTGGCGGAATGGCAGACGCGCTAGCTTGAGGTGCTAGTGCCCTTTATCGGGCGTGGGGGTTCAAGTCCCCCCTCGGACACGATCGGTTCGCCGACGTCGTGGTGGTCGAGAGCGGTCTCGGCCACCACGTCGCTTTTTCCGGTGCTTCGCGGACCTGGCCGGGCCCTTCGTATGAGTGTGCGCTTGTCGGTCGTGCGTCGCGGGCGACGCCCGGCTCTGGGCCCGCGTCGCCGCCCGCCTCGACGACGGCACCGCCCCGCACGACGAGGCGACCGGCCCCGAGGAACTGCTGCGGGCGGAGCTCGCCGAGCTCGTGCGCGAGGCCGGGAAGCTGCTGGCTGACGTCCCCCTCGACGGGGAGCCCCGCGGCGACGCCGAGGCCGTGTTCGGTGCCGACCTCGCCGCCGAGCGCACCCCCGCGTACCTCACGGTGCTCCACGCCTCCCTCTTCGCCGCCTACCAGGAGCTGGTCGGCGGCCCGGCCGGGCCCGGCGCGGACGCTGCCGGAAGGACCGGCGGCCGAGGCCGTGGAGCGGTTCGAGGAGCGCGCCGCGCGGCTGCGCGCCGAGGCGCGGCCAGGAGGCGCGCGCTCGGAGCTCGTTGCTCCACGAGGAACGGTCGCGCCTGTGGTACTGCCTTACGGAGACTCCGTCTCGTTTGTCCCGTAAGCGTAGGAAAGGTGCGTCTGTGTCGCAGCACGAGCAGGGTCCGGACCGCCGTCCGGACGGCACCGCGCGGGGCAGTGGGGTGGGCCTGCCGGTGACGGCGGACCTCCTCCCCGGCCGCCCCGACCACCACGGCGCCCGCACCGACCGGATCGTGTTCGGTGTCAGCGCCGTCCTCACCCTGGCCTTCGTGGTGTGGGGCGCCACAGCCACCGACAGCCTGCAGAGCGTCTCGGGCTCGCTCCTCGACGGCCTGATCCGCGACGGGGGATGGGCGTTCATGCTCGCCGCCTCCGGCTTCGTCGTCTTCGCCCTCTGGCTGGCCGTCAGCCGCTACGGCCGGATCACCCTCGGCCGGGAGGGCGAGGGCCCCGAGTTCCGGACCGTGTCCTGGATCGCGATGATGTTCAGCGCCGGCATGGGCATCGGCCTGATGTTCTACGGGGTGAGCGAACCCCTCGCCCACTACGCCACCCCGCCGCCGGGCACCCGGCCCCTGGACTCGGCCGAGCGCATGCAGACCGCCATGGCGACCACGCTGTTCCACTGGACGCTCCACCCGTGGGCGATCTACGCCGTGGTCGGACTCGCCATCGCCTACTCGACGTTCCGGCGCAGGCGCCGCCAGACCATCAGCGCCGTCTTCGTCCCGCTGATGGGCGAGCGGCTCGCGTACGGCGGTCCCGGCCGGTTCATCGACATCCTGGCCATCTTCGCCACCCTCTTCGGCTCCGCCGCCTCGCTCGGCCTCGGCGCCCTGCAGATCGGCAGCGGCTTCGAGGAGCTGGGCTGGATGGCGAAGGCGGGCACCGGGCTGCTCGTCGGCATCATCGCCGTCCTGACCGTGGCGTTCGTCCTCTCCGCCGTCTCCGGTGTGGAGAAGGGCATCCAGTGGCTCTCCAACATCAACATGGTGCTCGCGGCGCTGCTCGCCGTCTTCGTCTTCGTGGCGGGGCCGACCGTCATCGTCCTCGACCTGCTGCCCACCTCCCTGGCCGCCTACCTCGGCGACCTGCCGCAACTGGCCGGCCGCACCGAGGCGACCAGCGGCGAGAACATCCACGACTGGCTGGGCGGCTGGACCGTCTTCTACTGGGCGTGGTGGATCTCCTGGACGCCCTTCGTCGGCATGTTCATCGCCCGCATCAGCCGGGGCCGGACGATCCGGCAGTTCGTCGGCGGCGTCATCCTCGTGCCGAGCACGGTCAGCCTCGTCTGGTTCGCCGTCTTCGGCGGCACGGCGATGAAGGTCAGGGAGGAGGGCGGGCTCGCGGCCGAGGCCACCCCCGAGGGGCAACTCTTCGGG
Source organism: Streptomyces sp. NPDC003327 (assembly GCF_053589515.1). NCBI lineage: Bacteria > Bacillati > Actinomycetota > Actinomycetes > Kitasatosporales > Streptomycetaceae > Streptomyces > Streptomyces sp. NPDC003327. Next base: position 25,235 of record NZ_JBSFSA010000045.1, read on the forward strand.
CTGCTCCAGGAGTTCCCGATCGCGGGGACGACGAGCGTGCTGGTGATGGTCCTGGTCGGCATCTTCTTCGTCTCGGGCGCCGACGCGGCCTCCATCGTGATGGGCACGCTCTCGCAGCGCGGCGCGTTCGAGCCCACCCGGCCGGTGGTGGTCTTCTGGGGCGTCGTCACCGGAGCCGTCGCCGCGATCATGCTGCTCATCGGCGACGGCCAGGGTGACGCGCTCGCCGGCCTGCAGAACCTCACGATCCTGGTGGCGGCGCCGTTCGTCGTCGTGATGGTCGGCATGTGCGTGGCGCTGATGAGGGACCTGCGCGAGGACCCGCTCATCGTCCGGGGCGAGGTGGGGGAGGAGGTCGTCGAGCTGGCCGTGATCGCGGGCCACAAGCGGTACGGCGGCGACTTCGAGCTGCGCATCGGACCGGGCTCCCCGCCGTCCCGCGGGGCCTCGGGCCCGGGTGCTCCACCGGGGCCGGACGGCCCCGCCGGTTCCGGCGCGCCGACGGGCTCCCCGGGCGTCGGGGGCCTCTGACCGCCGTCACCCGGCGGGCGGGGCGGCGCCGGGAGCGGAGGCGGAGGCGGGAGATCGGTGCACCACCCGGAAGCGGTGACGCTCGCGGGCCAGCTCGTGGCCCTCCCCGTCCGTGAAGCGGCCCGTCACCTCGTACACCGCGCAGCCCTCCCGCCCCACCGGCAGCCGTTCGGGCGGGAGCCGCAGCTCGTACGGGCCGCCCGCCCGGAAGCCTCCCAGCACCGTCCGCGTGGCGGAGAGCGACTCCCCCTCCACGGACAGTGCCCATGCGCGGGTCCGGGTCTCCTCGAAGGCGAGCCCGTCGACGTCCCGGCCGAGCCGGAACCGGAGCCCGACCCCGAGGACGGCACCCTCCGGCAGGTCGAGCGTCGGCGGCTCCGCGCCGCCGCCCCGGAGCCGGGCGAGCGGCACCGCGAGGCGTCCCAGCTCGTCGGTGTAGAGCGAGACGTCCAGCAGGGTGAAGTCCCCCGGTGTCCTGGTCATGGTCGCGCTCCTCGGGCCCGATCCGCGTCCTCACCGCAGGCGTCTGCCCAGACCGGCGCGGCGCACGCACGGCCGGGCCGGGCGCCGGGGCGGGGCGCCCCCGCGGACAGGACGCCGCGCCGGGGGCGGGCGGACAATGGGGGGAGACTCCACGGACGGAGAAGGCCATGCCCGCTGCCCCGCCCGCGTACTGGATCGGTTCCGTGCCTCCCGCCCCCGACCGCCCCCCACCGGCCGGCGACCTCACCGCCGACGTGGTGGTCGTCGGGGCCGGGATCGTCGGGCTGAGCACCGCGCGCGAACTCGCGCGCGCCGGGTGCGACGTCGTGGTCCTGGAGGCCGACCGGATCGGTTCCGGCGTGACCGGACACACCACCGGCAAGGTCACCTCCCTGCACGGGCTGTGCTACGGCCGGCTCCGGAGGGAACACGGAGCGGAGGCGGCCGGGCTGTACGCGGACGCCCAGGAGGACGCCCTGCGCACGGTGGAGCGGCTGTGCGCGGGGTTCGAGGACGACGCCGAACTGGAGCACCTGCCCGCCTTCACGTACACCACCGAGACGGGACGGATCCCCGACATCACGGCGGAGGCCGCCGCGGCGTCCGCCGCCGGGCTGCCCGCCGCCATGGTCGCAACGAGCGCCGACACCGGCCTGCCGTACCCGGTCGCCGCCGCCGTACGCGTCGAGAACCAGCTCCAGTTCCACCCGGGCCGCTTCCTCGCGGGGCTCGCCGCCGACGTGACCGCCCACGGCGGGCGGATCCACGAGCACACCCGCGTCACGGAGCTGCACGACGGCGCCGAGTGCCGGCTCACGACGGAGGACGGCCACACCGTGCACGCCCGGGACGTCGTGCTCGCCACCCAGTACCCGCTGCGCTGCCACAGCACCCTGCTCGTCAAGCTGGGCGTCCGCCGCGAACTCGTCCTCGCCGCGCCGGTCCCCGCGGACCGGGCGCCCCGGGGCATGTACCTGGCGCCCGAGCTCTCGACGCGCTCCGTGCGCACCGCGCCGCTCGACGGAAACCGCCGGCTGCTGATCGTCGCGGGGGAGAGCCACCCGCCGGGCACGGGCGGTGTCCGGGAGCGCTTCGCGCGCCTGGAGGCGTGGGCCCGCCGGTCGTTCCCGGCGCTCGGCGCGGGCCCGCTGCCGTACCGCTGGACCGCGCAGGACGTGACGACGCCGGACGGGCTCCCGTACGTCGGTCACGAGCACCCCGACACCCAGCACGTGTACGTCGCGACCGGCTTCGACGGCTGGGGCCTGAGCAACGGCGTGATGGCGGGGCGGCTCGTCACCGCGCACGTGACGGGCGCCCCGCGGCCCGCCTGGACCGAACTCTTCGACCCGCGCCGCAGGTTGCCCTGGCGGGACGTGCCCGCCGTCGCCAGGTCCCAGGTCGCCACCGGCCGCCACTTCCTCGCGGGCCTGACCGGGGGCCGCTCCGGCGGCACCGCTCCGGGACCGGAAGCGGGCGCCGGGGCCGCCGGCCCCGGGACCGTGGGCGGACGGCCCCGCTGCACCCACATGGGCTGCGAGCTCGGCTGGGACGACGCGGAGGAGACCTGGGAGTGCCCGTGCCACGGCTCGCGCTTCGCCGCCGACGGGCGGGTGCTCCAGGGCCCGGCGACCCGGCCGTTGGGCACGGAGTGACGCGGGGGCGCGCGGGGACGCGCGCCCCCGGGGCCGCCGGGGGAGGTGCGCGCGGGGTCAGGCGGAGGTGCGCGCGGGTGCTTCCCGTACGGGGTGCTTGCTGAGGATCGAGACGCGGTTGAAGGCGTTGATCGTGATCGCCACCCAGATCACCGCCGCGATCTCGGCGTCGTCCAGCGCCTCCCGCGCCTCGGCGTAGGCCTCCTCCTGGGCCCGGGCGTCCGCCGGGGTCGTGGTGGCCTCGGCCAGCGCGAGCGCGGCGCGCTCGCGGGCGGTGAAGACCTCGGTGTCGCGCCAGGCGGCGAGCACGCCCAGGCGCCGGGCCGTCTCGCCGGAGCGCAGGGCCGCGCGCGTGTGCACGTCGAGGCAGGACGCGCAGCCGTTGATCTGCGACACCCGGAGGTTGACCAACTCCACGAGGATCCGGTCCAGTCCCGCGTCGTCGGCGGCGGCGCGGACCGTTTCGGCCGTCCGCACGAGGGCGTGATAGGCCTGGGGGGTCTGCTTGTCGACGTACACCCGTCGCCTCGCGGGGGCTCCGGCCGGGTCGTTCATGACGCGCTCCTGATCGTCCGGCCCGTGCGTGTCACGGGCGCGGAAGCTATGATCCACCATGATGGTTGAAAATGGAACTATTATGTTCCTTGGCCCGAGGGGTACGGCATGAGCATTCCAGAGATCCAGCAGGTCGAGGTCCTGACGGCGCGGGACGTGCCGTTGGGCGGCCCCCGCGCGATGACCGTACGCCGCACCCTGCCGCAGCGGGCCCGGACCCTCATCGGCGCCTGGTGCTTCGCCGACCACTACGGGCCCGACGCGGTCGCCGCCTCCGGTGGCATGGACGTCGCCCCCCACCCCCACATCGGCCTCCAGACCGTGAGCTGGCTCTTCGCCGGCGAGATCGAGCACCGCGACAGCCTGGGCAGCCACGCCCTCGTCCGCCCCGGAGAGCTCAACCTCATGACGGGCGGCCACGGCATCAGCCACTCGGAGGTCTCGACCCCCACCACCACCGTCCTCCACGGCGTCCAGCTCTGGGTGGCCCTCCCCGCCGAACACCGCGACACGCCACGCGACTTCCGGCACTACGCACCCGGCACCGTCCGCCGCGACGGCGTCGACATCCGGGTCTTCCTCGGCACGATCGCGGGCGACACCTCCCCCGTCCCCACCTTCACCCCGCTGCTCGGCGCCGAACTCCTCCTCGACCCCGGGGCCACCGTGACCCTCCCCGTCGACCCCGCCTTCGAACACGGCCTGCTCGTCGACGAGGGCGAGGTCCGGCTCCTGGACACGGTCCTGCGCCCGGCCCAACTCGGATACGTCCCCACCGGACGGGCCGGCCTCACCCTCACGAACGAGTCGGACCACCGGGCCCGCGCCGTGCTCCTGGGCGGGACGCCGTTCGAGGAGGAGATCATCATGTGGTGGAACTTCATCGCCCGCACGGACGAGGAGATCCGCGGCGCCCGCGCGGAGTGGGAGCGCGCCTCGGACCGCTTCGGCGAGGTCGAGGGCTACCCCGGAGACCGCCTCCCGGCCCCGGAGCTCCCCACCACCCCGCTGAGGGCCCGCCGCAACCCGCGCTGAGCTACAGTCCCGGGCCGTTGTACGCGCCGCGGTGCGGCTTCGCGGTCGCGGACACCGGGTTGCCCCAGTAGTCGCGGCCGCCGTTGCCGGTGATCACCGAGCCGTTGCCCAGCGCGGGGGACGTGGCGCGCAGCCGGTAGCCGCCGGCCGAGTCGAGCGTCGTGCCGCCGGTGCCGGGGGCCACGAAGTGCGGGTCGCCCGCGATGCCGTTGGCGGTGGGCCGCGGCACGTTCTCGAAGACGTTCCACAGCCAGGAGATCCCCGGCCCGGTGGGCAGCCGGGAGTCGGTGGTGCCCACCCAGACGTTGTTCTCGACCACGCTCTCCTCCGGGAGCGTGATGTCGAACCTCCGGTCCGTGCAGTACACGACGTTGTTGTACATGTGGAGGGCCGACCGCCCCGCGCTGACGCTGCTCATCCGGCAGTCGTTCTCGGAGACGTTGAAGCGGATGACCTGCTTGGCGCCGCCGATGGTGCCGCAGCCGTCGCAGTCGAGGAAGAAGCCGCCGATGTTGTCGCGGCTGAAGTTGTACTGGACGGTGCAGGTGCCGGTGTTGCCCCAGTCGCAGTCGAAGGCCTGGCTGTCGGCCACGGACATCCGCGTGATGCCGTACACCACGTTCTTCTGGATGGTCGGGTTGTGGTCGCCGAGCACCCATATGCCGGCGAAGTTGCCGCCGGAGAACGGGTAGACGCCGTTGCCGACTCCGGCGGCGGTGTTGTACTGGATCAACGGGCCGTCGGCGAAGCTGGCGATGATGCCGTCACCGCCGACGTCCTTGACGACGTTGTGCTCGATCAGCACGCCGGAGCCCTTCGCGGCCATCGAGCCGACCCGGATCTTGAGGCCGCCGCCGCCCGTGTTGCTGATCTGGTTGTGGTGGACGCGGATGTCGTGCAGCGTCGAGTTCGTGCCGCTCGCACCCGTGACGACGCCGGCGGACTGCACGAAGTCCTCCGTGGTCGGGCTGGTCTTGTTCGTCTGGCCGGCCACCCGGTCGACGACCAGCCCGCCGATGTCGAAACCGCGGTGCGCCGTCCCGTCGGTGACGGAGATCCGCAGCCCGGTGCGGCGGGCGAGGGTGCTCGCCGGGTTGGTGAGCTTGAGGCCGCTGACCCGCCAGTGGTCCTGGTTGGTGAACGAGACGACGTTCGCCGCGCCGTCGCCGTCGAGGACGGGCAGCGCCCCGGTGCCGTACCCGGTCAGCGTGACGGGCGCGGCGGCCGTCCCGCTGCCGCGGGGCGCGAGGGACCCCGTACACGTCGTACCGGCCGCGAACGCGAGCGTGTCCCCGGGGCCGTACGTCCTCCCGTTGGCCTGAGCGACGCTGTTGAACGGCGCGCCCTGGCTGCCGTCCCCGGCGACCGCGCGCGAGCAGTCCACGTACGTGACGCTCCCCGCGGCGGCGACGGCGGAGGCGGGTGACGCGTCGCCGAGGGCGGTCGCGCCCGAGAGGGCGAGGACGACGGCGACGAGCCCTCTGCTCGTCGCCCGGCGCCCCGGGCGGGCTCCGATGTTGGTCATGGCACAACACCTTCCTGAAGGTCCGGTGGCGCCAGAAGCTAGGGGCGCCCGCTGATCGAGTCAATGCAATTCGCTCGAATGATCGAATTTCGATCAGAAGGTGGGTGATTGGTCGACTTGTGAACGGTCCTTCGCGGCGGCACGGTGCCGAGCGGGTGACCGTGGTGCGAGGTGCGGAGATTCGGCGCCGGGGGCCCTCGCGGGCCGCGCAGAGTGGGCGGGTGGATGTCGAGCAGATCGCCGGGGAGTTGTACGGGCTGAAGCCGTCGGAGTTCACCGCGGCGCGGGACGCGTACGTCGCCGAGGCGCGCCGGGCGAAGGACACGGTGGCGGCGAAGGCGATCGCCGCACTGCGGAAGCCGGCGCTCGCGGCGTGGGCCGCCGACCTGCTGGCCCGTCAGCGGCCGGAGGAGGCGGAGCGGTTCCTGGCCCTGGGGGAGGCGCTGCGGGAGGCCCACCGGACGCTCGACGCCGAGCGGCTGCGGGCGGCGAGCCGACAGCAGCACCAGCTCGTGGCGACGCTCGCCCGCACCGCCGCCGACCTGGCGCGCGAGGCGGGGCAGCCGGTGAGCGACGCCGTCCTCGGCGAGGTCGAGCAGACCCTCCACGCCGTGCTCGCCCACCCGGACGTCGCCGACCTGTGGGCCGGGGGCCGACTGGTGAAGGTGCCGGAGGCCGCGGTCGGCTTCCCGGACGTCAGCCCGGAGGCCGTACCGCCGAAGCCCGCCCGCGAGAAGGCCGAGAAGGTCGAGAAAAGGGCAGAGAAGGAGGCGGAGAAGGCGGAGAAGGAGGCCGAGGAGCGGCGGAGGCGGGACCTCGCAGCCGCCCGTGCCGCGGCGGCAGCGGCGGCCGCCGCCGAGGTCGAGCGGTGCGAGCGGGCGCTCGGCGAGGCGCGCGAGGCCGAGCGGGACGCCGCGGACCGGGCCGAGGCGGCCACCGAGCGGGTCCGCGCCCTGGAGCGCGACCTCGAGGAGGCCCGGCAGGGCGCGCAGCGGGCCGGGGCCGACGCGGCGGAGGCGCGCGAGGCGCGCGGGGCGGCGGAGACGGCGCTGAGCGAGGCCCGCCGGGCCGCGACCCGCCTGCCGTGATCGGGACCGAGCCGTACGCCCCCGCGTCCTGGTCGTCCGCCCCGCCGTCGTACCGTGCCGCCGCCCTCGTCCCCCGCGTAGTACCTGCGCGGGCGAGCCCGGCCCTTCGCGCGCGCAACCCCCGCGCGCCCTTGCTGTGCGCCGCGCCGGCGGCGGGGCTACTTGACGGAGCCGGCGGTCAGGCCGGAGACGACCTTGCGCTCGATCAGCGCGAAGAGGACGACGACGGGCACGATGGCGATGACCGAGCCGGCGAAGAGGTAGTTCCACTGGACGGTGTAGTTGCCGATGAAGCTGTTGATGCCCACGGTGAGGGGCTGGCTCTCCGGAACGGTGGAGAGGGTCAGACCCATGACGAACTCGTTCCACGCCGCGATGAAGGTGAAGATCATCGCGGTGACGACGCCCGGCATCGCCAGCGGAAGGGTGATCCGCAGGAGTGCGCCGCCGCGCCCGAGGCCGTCGATCAAAGCGGCTTCCTCGAGCGCTTCGGGGATCGAGGAGAAGTACGCGGTGAGGATCCAGATCGCGAACGCCAGGTTGAAGGCGGCGTTGCACAGGATCAGGGTCCAGACCGAGTTGAGCATGCCGAGCTGGTAGAACTCGCGGTAGAGGCCGACGAGCAGCGAGGTCGGCTGGAACATCTGGGTGACGAGCACCAGCAGCAGGAAGAGCGCGCGCCCGCGGAACCGCATGCGGGCGGTGTAGTACGCGGCGGGGATCGCCACCAGCAGGACGAGCAGGGTCGATCCGGCGGAGACGAGCAGGGTGACGCGGAGGTTGTCCGCGAGGTGGGACTCGCGCCACACGTCGACGAAGTTCGACCACTCGAAGTCGCCCGGCAGGTAGGTGGCGTCGCGGAGTTCGTGCGCCGGCCGGAGCGCGGTGACGACCATCTCCAGGTACGGGGCCAGGAACACCGCGGCCACGAGCCACGCGGCCGCCGTGATCAGCAGGGTGCGGGGGGCGAGCGCGCGCCGCGTCATCGGTCTTCCTCCTGGTTCCAGCGGCTGGCCTTGAGGAAGACGACGACCATGACCACGACGAGGGCGAAGTTGACCACCGACATCGCCGCCGACTGGCCGATGTCCGCGTTCTTGAGCTGGTACATGAAGACCGTGGTGGTGGCGGTGTCGCTGTCGGGCCCGCCGCGGGTCATGCTCCAGATGATGGGGAAGGAGTTGAAGACGTTGATCAGGTTGATCACCATGCCGACCAGCAGCGCGGGACGCAGCAGCGGCAGGGTGATCCGCAGGTACGTCTGCCAGGCCGTCGTGCCGTCGACGCGGGCGGCCTCGTAGACCTCGGCCGGGACGGTCTGGAGACCGGCGAGCAGGGTGTACGTGGTGAACGGCAGCGAGACGAAGACGGCCACGAACATCATCCACGGCCAGGCGGTGGACGGGTCGCCGAGCCAGTCCTCGGGGCCGTCGATGACGCCGAGGTCGGTCATGACGGTGTTGAGGACGCCGGCGGTCCGGTTGAGCATCCACTTGAAGCCGATGGCGGTCATCACCACGGAGGCGGCCCACGGGGCGATGAGCGCCCACCGGGTGACGCGGCGCCCGGGGAACCGCTGGTTGAAGAGTTGGGCGAGCGCCAGGGAGAGCACCATCGTGGCGGTGACCACGACGAGGGTCCACACGACGGTGTTGACGATGACCGAGGGGAGCGACGGCTCCTCGAAGAGCTGCGCGTACTTGTCGAAGCCGGCCGAGCCGCGGACGAAGCCGCTGCTGCTGATCTTCAGGAACGAGGTGCGGACCATCTCGTAGACGGGCCAGAGCACGACCAGGACGATGAGCAGGACCGCGGGGCCGATCCAGGGCAGGGGGCCCAGGCGGGCCAGGCCGCCCCGGCCCTTGCGGGCGGGCCGGGCGGCGGGGGCGGCGGGGGAGCTGGGGGACACGAGGGTGCCTTCCGTGACGGTGCGGAGCGCGGGCCTACTGGTCGGCGACCGCCGCCTCCGCCTTCTTCTGGAGTGCGCCCAGCACCTTCGCGGGGTCGTTCACGGCGGTGCCGCCGCTCTTCTTGATCTCCGCGGAGACGGCGTCCCAGGTGGTGTCGCCCAGCGGGTAGAAGGCGGCGTTCGGCAGCAGGGCGAAGAACGGTTCGAGGTCCTTGTGCTTGCCGTTGGTGGTCATCTCCTGGAGCGTGTCCTCGGTGACCGGCATGAGGTTGTAGGTCTCGTCGAACTTCAGCGTGTTCTCCTTGGCGTACGCGAAGTCGAGGAAGGCGCGGACCTCTTCCTTGTGGCCGCCGTCCTTGAACGCCATCATCCAGTCGGCGACGCCGAGGGTGGACGTCAGCGCCCCGGAGCGGCCGGGGATGGGCGCGACGCCGTAGTCGACCTTTCCGTCCTTGGACATCTGGATCAGCGACGGGTGGCCGTTGAGCATCGCGGTCTTGCCGGCGGCGAAGTCGGCGAAGGCGGTCTTGCGGTCGGTGGTGGCGGGGTTGGCGTACGTCAGGCCGGGCCCGACGAGGTTCTCCTTCAGCCAGGAGAACGCCTCCACGTTGGCCTTGCTGTCGAGCGTGTACGCGCCCTTGGCGTCCGTGTAGCCGCCGCCGTTGCCGAGCTCCCAGATGAGGGACTCGCCCTGGGCCTCCTCGGGGCCGAGGGGGAGCGCGTAGGGGGTGACGCCCGGCACCTTGGCCTTGATCTTCTGGGCGGCGGCCTTCACCTCGTCCCAGTTCTTGGGCGGCCCGGTGAGGCCGGCCTTGGCGAACAGCGTCTTGTTGTAGAAGAAGGCGCGGGCGGAGGAGACGAACGGGATGCCGTACTGCGTGCCGTCCACCTCCCCGGCCTCGGCGAAGCTGTCGATGAGGTTCGCCCGTGTCTTCTCCGACAGCACCTCGTCGGCCCGGTACAGGAGGTCGTCGGCGACCTTGTCGGCGTAGCCGCCCGTCTGGAGGACGTCCGGCACGTTGCCGCTCTGGATCATCGTCTTCACCTGGGCGTCGATGTCGTTCCAGTTGATGACCTGGACATCGACCTTGATCTTCGGGTGGGCGGCGGTGAAGCGCCGGGCCACGTCCTGCCAGTACGCCGTCGAGCTGTTCGACGCCTTGTCCCCGTAGTCGGCGGCGACGAGCTTCAGCGTCACCTCGCCGTTCGCCGAACCGCTGCCGTCCTCGGTGCCGCCGCCGCAGGCCGTGAGGGTGAGCACGCCGAGCGTGCAGGCCGCCACGAACATCCGCTTGTTCATCGTGAGTACCGCCTTTGTTTCAACCGGCCGCCGGGACGACGCGGCCGGTGGGATGCAGGAAGGACAGCAGCTCGGAGCGTGCTTGAACCTGGGTGGGCAACCAGGATTGCGCTCAGTAACGAGCATCTGCTGTGGGCAAAGTAAACACGATGACGGGGCTTCCGTACCAGGGGCCGTTACGCGAACGATGCCGAAGAGGCCGGAAGTCGGGTAAGGCGCGGGGGCCGGACAGCGCGACGCCCCCCGTGCGTCCTCGGTGCACGGGGGGCGTGGGCCTGCGGCGGCAGGGGGTCAGACGGTGACCACCTCGATGCCGGCCTCGGTGAGCCGGGCGGCCATCTCCGGGGCGATCGCCGCGTCGGTGACGAGGGTGTCGATGCGGTCGAGGCCGCAGATCCTGGCGAAGGCGCGCTTGCCCATCTTGGACGAGTCGGCCACCAAGACGACCCGGCGGGCGCGTTCCGCGAAGAGCCGACTGATTCCGGCCTCGTCCTCGTGGTGCGTCATGACGCCCAGATGGGGGTCCACACCGTCGACGCCCAGCACGGCGACGTCCAGCACCACCTCGTTCAGCACCCCAGCCGTGAGCGGTCCCACCAGCTCGTACGTCTGCGGCCGCGCCACGCCGCCGGTGACCACGATCTTGAACTGCGGGCGGACCGCCAGCTCGCCCGCGATGTTCAGCGCGTTCGTCACGACGGTGTACGCGGGCCCGGACTGCCCCTCGCCCGGCTCGCCGCGCCCTCCCCCCGCCCGCAGGGCCAGGGTGCGGGCCACCTCGGTGGTCGTCGTCCCTCCGTTGAGGCCGATCACGTCGCCCTCGGTCAGCAGGTCCGCCACCGCGCCCGCGATGCGCTGCTTCTCGGAGGCCCGGCGGGACGACTTGTAGCGCAGGGGGAGTTCGTACGAGACGCCGTGGGCGATCGCCCCACCGCGCGTGCGGACGAGGAGGCGCTGTTCGGCCAGTTCGTCGAGGTCGCGGCGGATGGTGGCGGGCGACACGTCGACGGCCACGGAGGCCTGCTCCACGTCGAGCTTGCCCTCGACCGCGAGCAGTTCCAGCAGCCTGCTCCACCGCTCCTGCTTGGACATGTGACCGCGCCCCTTCCCTGTCTGTGAGACCTGCGCAGACGTGATCGTAGCGCGACAACATCGAGCACGGCTCCGAACCCGGGGTTACCGCACGCGACATGCGGTCCGGGCGGCACCAGGCGGCTGTGGCGCCTACTTGCGCGAACTTTTTCCTCCATCTGGACTGATTGATTGTGCTCTGTTTATGCTCGCACTGAACATCATCGGTCACTCTGAATGGTCGCCAGCTCATGGACGTCAGTGCCTCGCGTGTCCCGCCCCCGGGTGGACCGTCCTCCTGTGTGCTCGCCCTGGATGTCGGCGGGACCGCGATGAAGGGCTCCGTGCTTGACCCCGTCCTGCGCCCGGTCGCGTCCCTGCGCCGCCCGACACCGCGCGCCGAAGGACCGGACGCCGTCGTCGCCGCCGTCGCGGAGACCCTCCTCGACCTGGAGCGACGGGCCGGGGAACGCGGACTCAGGGTCGAGCACGCCGGAGTCGTCGTCCCCGGCATCGTCGACGAGGACCGGCAGCGGGCGGTGTGGTCGGCCAACATCGGCTGGCGCGACCTGCCGCTCGCCGCCCTCCTCGCCTCCCGCACCGGCCTCCCCGTGACGCTCGGCCACGACGTCCGGGCGGGCGGCGCCGCTGAGTGCGCCCTCGGCGCCGCCCGCGGGGCGCGGGACGTGCTCTTCGTGGCCGTGGGGACGGGCATCGCCGCGGCGCTCAGCCTCGACGGCCGCCCGGTCAGCGCGGGCGGATTCGCCGGGGAACTCGGCCACATCAGGGTCCCCGGGGGGACGGCGTGCCCCTGCGGCGGCGACGGCTGCCTGGAGACCGTGGCGTCCGCGCACTCCGTCGCGCGCGCCTACACCGCACGCAGCGGACGCCCGGCCGCCGGGGCCGCCGACGTCGCCGCACGCCTCGGCGCGGGCGACCCCGTCGCCCGCGCCGTCTGGACGGAGGCCACCGAAGGGCTGGCCGAGGCGCTGGCCACGGCCGTCTCCCTCGTCGCCCCCGAACTCGTCGTCCTCGGCGGCGGCCTGGCCGAGGCCGACCGGCTCCTGCTCGACCCCGTACGGGACGGACTCGACGCGCGCCTCACCTTCCAGCGGCGCCCCGCCCTCGTCCGCGCCGCCCTCGGGGACCGCGCGGGCTGCCTCGGCGCCGGCCTGGCCGCCTGGCGGGCGGCGGGCCGGCCCGCACCCGGAGCACCCGGGCCCGCACGCGCCGCCGGAGCGACCGAAGCCACCAGAGCCGCCGGAGCCACCGGAGTCACCGCACGATGATCGTCACACTCACCCTCAACGCCGCCCTCGACGTCACCTGGGAGGTCGCCGCGCTGCGGCCCCGGACCTCCCACCGCGTCCTCGCGGCCCACGAACGCGCCGGGGGAAAGGGCATCAACGTCGCCCGGGTCCTCACCCACCTCGGCCACGCGCCGCTCGTCACCGGCCTCGCCGGGGGCCCCACCGGCCGCGCGATCCACGACGGCCTGCGCTCCGCCGGCATCCGGGCCTCCCTCGTCGCCGTCGCCGGGGACTCGCGGCGCACGGTCACCGTCGTCTCGCGCGACGACGGTGACGCCACCGTCTTCAACGGCACCGGGCCCGTCGTGACCGCCGCGGAATGGGCCGCCTTCCTCGGGCACTACACCGAGACGGTCCGGGGCGCGAGCGTCGTCGTCCTGAGCGGAAGCACTCCGCCGGGGCTGCCCCCGGACGCGTACGCGGTCCTCGTCAGGATCGCCGCGAGCGCCGGGGCCCTGACCGTCCTCGACACCTCCGGGGCCTCCCTCGCCGCCGCTCTGGCGGCCGGACCCGATGTGATCAAGCCGAACGCGGCCGAACTCGCGGAGGTGACCGGCCACGCGGACCCGGCCGAGGCCGCCGCGGAACTGCTCCGCCGCGGCGCCCGTGCGGTCGTGGCGTCGGCGGGCCCGGACGGTCTGCACGCCGTCACGCCGGAGGGTGCCTGGCGTGCCGTGCCTCCGGAACTTCTCTCCGGCAACCCCACGGGCGCGGGCGACGCCTGCGTCGCGGCCCTCGCGGCCGGGCTCGCCGCCCGCGCGACCTGGCCGGACATCCTGCGCGAGGCCGTCGCCCTCTCCGCCGCCGCCGTGCCGTGCGCGGTCGCCGGCGAGGTGGACGCCGCGGTCCACGCCCGGTTCCGGCCGGGGGTCCGCGTGGACGCCCTCACACCGCCGCCCGCCCGATGAGGCACGCCCCGCCCCGCAACCGCCCGGCGCGTCACGGCCCGTCCGACGCGCCACCCGTAACGAACCCCGACCGCCGCCGTACGACCCCCGACCGAGCCACCCCACGACCCCGAGGACTTCGCATGACCACCTTCGAGACCTCCCGCACCTCCGTCGAGATCGACTCCCAGCCGGACACCTGGCGCCGCGCCGCCGCCTCGGTCGCCGACCTCGCCGATGCCCTGCCCCGCCGCGGCGAGCGCGTCGCGGTCGTCGGCTGCGGCACGTCCTGGTTCATGGCCCACGCCTACGCGCGGCTGCGCGAAGCCGGCGGCCACGGCGAGACGGACGCCTTCGCGGCCTCCGAGTTCCCCGACGGCCGCGGCTACGACCGCGTCCTCGCGATCACCCGCTCCGGCACCACCACCGAGGTCCTCGACCTGTTGGCCCGCGTCAAGGGCACCCTCGCCACCGGCGCTCTCACCGCCGACCCCGCGACGCCCGTCATGGCGGCCGCCGACGCCGTCGCGGTCCTCGACTTCGCGGACGAACAGTCCGTCGTCCAGACCCGGTTCGCCACGACGGTCCTCGCCCTCCTCCGCGCCCACCTGGAGGCCGAGAACGCCCTGCCCGCAGGCGTACGGCCGATGGCGCAGGCGGCCGAGGACGCCGAGCGCGCCCTCACGGAACCCCTTGGCGACGCCGTCCGCGACGCCGGGCAGTTCACCTTCCTCGGCTCCGGCTGGACCTACGGCCTCGCCCTCGAAGCCGCGCTGAAGATGCGGGAGGCGGCGGGCGCCTGGACCGAGGCGTACCCCGCCATGGAGTACCGCCACGGCCCGATCAGCATCACCGGACCCGGCCGGGTCGCCTGGCTCTTCGGCCCCGCGCCCCAGGGCCTCGCCGACGACATCGCGCGCGTCGGCGGTCTGTACTCCGCCCGCTCCGGCGACGAGCCCGGCGCCCTCGACCCGCTGGCCGACCTCGTCCGCGCCCAGCGCCTCGCCGTCCTCCTCGCCGAGGCCCGCGGCTACGACCCGGACCGCCCCCGCAACCTGACCCGCTCCGTGATCCTCGACGGCCCCGACGCCTGACCCCGACGCCTGACCCCGACGTCTCCTCCGCCTCCCTCCCCGCCCCTCTCCCCGCCTCCCGGAGAACTGCCATGCCCCTCAGCCCCACCGACGACATCGTCGGGCCCGCCCGCGCCGCGAACACGGGCGTCGGCGCGTTCAACGTCGTCCAGATCGAGCACGCCGAGGCCATCGTCACCGGCGCCGAACAGGCCGGCCTGCCCGTCATCCTGCAGATCAGCGAGAACACCGCCCGCTACCACGCGGCGCTCGCCCCCCTCGCCCTCGCGACGCTCGAGATCGCCCGTACCGCCGCCGTCCCGGTCGCCGTCCACCTGGACCACGCGGAGTCCGCCGAACTGGTCGAGCAGGCCGTCGCCCTCGGCTTCACCTCCGTGATGTTCGACGCCTCGAAGCTGCCCTACCAGGCGAACGTCGTCGCCACCCGGATGGTCACCGACCTCTGCCACCGGGCCGACGTCTGGGTCGAGGCCGAACTCGGCGAGGTCGGCGGCAAGGACGGCGCCCACGCCCCCCACGTGCGTACGGACCCGGACGAGGCCCGCGACTTCGCCGCGGCGACGGCGGTGGACGCGCTCGCCGTCGCCGTCGGCAGCTCGCACGCCATGACCGTCAGGGACGCCTCGCTCGACTTCGACCTCATCGCGCGGCTGAAGGACGCCCTCGACATCCCCCTCGTCCTCCACGGCTCCTCCGGGGTCGACGACGCGGACCTGGAGAAGGCCGTCGCCGCCGGCATGACGAAGGTGAACATCTCCACCCACCTCAACAAGCTCTTCACCCGCACGGTCAGGGAGCGGCTCGACGCCTCCCCGTCCGTCACCGACCCGCGGACGTACCTGGGCCCGGCACGGGAGGCGGTCGCCGCCGAGGTGGCGCGTCTGCTGCGCGTCCTCGCGGGCCGCTGACCCGGAGGAAGCGGGACGAGCAGGCGACGCGAGCACGCGACACCAGGAAGCGATACGGGGAGGGCCCGGCTGCCGCCGCAGCCGGGCCCTCCCCTTCCGTCGCGACGGAACCGGTGCTATCCGACGGTCCAGCGCTGCAACGCCGAACCGTTCGCGGGCTGCTGGCTGACGAGCGCGCCGTTGGCCGTGGAGGCGGTGGTCAGCAGGAGGCCGCTCTTGACGGAGGTCAGGGTGTGACCGCCGCCGGTGACGGGGGCGATCCGCCAGCGCTGGTTGGTGTTGCCCGTGCAGGTCCACTGGACGACGGCCGCGCCGGCGGAGAGGGACCCGCCGCTCACGTCGGCACAGAGCCCCGAGGCGAGGTTGGTCAGCGTGTAGGAGCCGTCCGGCTGCTCGGTGAGGGTCCACTTCTGGTTCGCGCCGCCGTGCAGCGCCCAGGTCGCGAGCCGGGTGCCGGGCGACGTCGAGCTCCCGGGCACGTCGAGTGCCTGGGTGCCGGTGGTCAGGGTGTGGACGCCGCTCAGGCCGCCGCCCCCGCCGGGGGAGCCGCTCCAGGGCACGTCGGGGGCGGCGTAGTAGCCGATGCCCGCCGCGGTCCAGCGCGGTCCGTGGGTGCCCAGCCGGCGGCTGAAGTCGGTGTAGTCGTGGGTGGACAGCGGCGACCAGCCGATCTCCGCGACGGCCGGCAGCCGCGGGAACGTCATGTGCTCGGCGTACACGTACGGCTCGGGGAACTGGCTGGTGGAGGTGGGCAGCTGGCTGCTGCCGGAGTAGGCGCGGTCCGCCCACAGCGCGGCCTCGACGCCGAGGATCCGGTCGGCGGGGACGAGGGAGCCGGTGCCGTTGGGCTTGGCCGTGGAGGTGGTGGGGTCCCAGCCGTACGCCTTGCTCAGCGGGACGTGTCCCTGCCACGACAGGCCGTAGGGGGTGGTGGAGTCGTACTTCATGTCCAGGTAGGCGTGGTCCGAGGGGGACATGACGAACCGGGCGTTCTGCCGGACCGCGTTGCGGACGAACTGCACGTCCTCGGTCTCGCCGGAGGTGCCGATGCTGGCCCGGTCGTCGGCGTCACCCCACCACTGCATGACGCTGTCGGCCGGGATCGTCGACTGCCCGAGCTGGTGCCAGCCCATCACGGTCTTGCCGCGCGCGGTGGTGGCCGAGGTCGAGGCGGAGACGTACGCGGCGTACTGCGAGGAGGTCGCCTGCGGGGTCTCGTCACCACCGAGGTGCACGTAGGGCCCCGGCGTCATCGCCGCCACCGTGTCGATGACCGTGGTGAGGAAGGAGCTGACGTCGGAGACGTGCTGGGCGTCGCTCAGACAGTAGAGGCTGATGCCGACCTCGAAGCCCGAGTACGGCTTGATCGCCTTGTTGTCGCAGTTGAGGTTCGCCACGGACGCCAGCGCTGCGCTGGTGTGACCCGGACCGTCGATCTCCGGAACCACGGTCATGAAGCGGGACTTGGCGTACGCCACGATCTCCTGGTACTCGGCCGCGGTGTAGTACCAGGACGTGCCGCCGGTGAAGCCGCTCTGCGTGCCGGCGCCGACCGTCGTCAGGCTCGGTATCGCACCGATCGCGATCCGCCAGCCCTGATCGTCCGTCAGGTGCAGGTGCAGCGTGTTGATCTTGTAGGTGGCGGCCTGGTCGATGTACCGCTTCAGCTGCGCCACCGGGAAGAAGCGCCGCGCCACGTCCACCATCACGCCCCGGTAGGAGTACCGGGGCGAGTCGGAGATCTGTACCGGCGCCACGGTCCACGGGCCCGGCTTGACGGTACGGGACTCGATCTCGGCCGGGAGCAGCTGCCGCAGCGTCTGTACGCCCCGGAACAGACCCTGCGCTCCGTGCGCGGTCACCGTCACGCCGGTGCCGGACGACGACAGGGTGTACCCCTCGGCGCCGAGGGCGGCCGGGCCGTTCGGGTCCAGGACGATGGCCTGGGCGACCGGCTGGGAGGTCGAGGTCACCGGCAGCGTGTAGCCGGTCGCCGGCGCGAGCAGCGAGGCGAGGTACGTGCCCACGCCCGCCGCGTCGGGGTCGGCGGACGGCACGACGTTCACCGTCGTCTGCGCGGTCAGCGCGAAACCGCTGCCGGTCGGGTTCGTCTGGGAGACGGGCTGGGGCACGACGGCCGGGGCGGTGGACCCGGCGACCGAGTCCGACGCCGCGGTCGCCGTGGGCGTCATCGGCGCGGGCGCGGCGAGCGCGAGGACGAGCGCGGCGAGGGCGGAGAGTTTCCCTCTCCGTCTGCGCGACGAGCGCATGGGCGACTCCTTGGGGTTTGGGGGAGGGGGACGCACCCCGGGGGCGCGGCAGGGTGCCGCGGTGGGTCAGGGGTGGCGAGCGAGGAAAGGAGCGGGGGAGAGCATGGCGAGTGCGTGCGTACGCACGCGAGACTCGGCTTCCGAGCGCTTTCGATCGAACGGTCGCAGTCGGGTTCCGAGGGCGTCAAGTCCTACCCGTTCGTAGCTTCGTCGTGCGCCGAGGTTGCCGCACAGGCGACGGTTCGGGGGTGAATTTCAGCCAAACTCCGTGCAGGAAATGCTGTGTTCACGTAACCATGCCACTCTTCTGGTCAATCTGACGCAGCCGAGATGCGCACAACGCGCATGGCCCCCACGTCAGTTGACGAGGCACCACCTCGACGCACCACGTCATCGGTTCCCCCACCAAGGAGCTCAGAGTGAGACGTTCCCCCCACAAGGCCGTCACCGCGGGAGTGCTGATAGCCGGCGCCGCGCTGTTCGCCGCCGCCCTGCCCGCCGGCGCCGCCACCGACCCCACCGGCTCGGCCGCCCCGACCCCCACCCGGGCGGCCGCCGCGAGCCCGGCCCCGCGGGCCGGAGCGCTGCAGGTCAGGCTCAGCCCCGCCGAGCGGGCCGACCTGCTCGCCGACGCCCACGCCGGCCGCGCCGCCACCGCCAAGGCCCTCGGCCTCGGCGCCCAGGAGGAGTTGGTGGTCCAGTCCGTCCTCAAGGACGCCGACGGCACGGTGCACACCCGCTACGACCGCACCTACGCCGGCCTGCCGGTCCTCGGCGGCGACCTGATCGTGCACGGGCACGCGGACGGTGCCGTCAGGGACGTCACCAAGAACGTCAAGGCCACCATCGAGGTCGCCTCCACCAGGGCCGCCAAGAGCGCCGAGTCGGCGAAGTCCGTCGCCCTGCGCAAGGCCGGCGCCGAGAGCTCCACGGCCCCGAAGGCCGAATCGGTACGCAAGGTCGTCTGGGCCGGCTCCGGCAAGCCGGTCCTGGCCTGGGAGACCGTGGTCGGCGGTGTGCGGCACGACGACACCCCCAGCCGCACGCACGTGATCACCGACGCCACCACCGGCGCCGAACTCTTCTCGTACGACGAGATCCACACCGGCACCGGCCACAGCCAGTACGGCGGCCAGGTCACCCTCGGCACCTCCGGGTCCGCCGGCAACCACACCCTGAGCGACGCCGGCCGCGGGGGCAACAGGACCCACGACATGGGCCACTCCTCCAGCGACAGCGAGCAGGGCACGCTGTTCACCGACGCCGACGACGTCTGGGGCGACGGCCTGCCCGGCCACCCGCAGACCGCCGGCGTGGACGCGCACTACGGCGCCCAGCTGACGTGGGACTACTACAAGAACGTCCACGCCCGCAACGGCATCCGCAACGACGGCGTGGCCGCCTTCTCCCGCGTCCACTACGGCGACGCCTACGCCAACGCCTTCTGGGACCCGTCCTGCTTCTGCATGACGTACGGCGACGGCCAGAACAACGCCCGCCCGCTCACCTCGATCGACGTGGCCGCCCACGAGATGACCCACGGCGTCACCGGCAACACCGCCCGCCTGATCTACGCCGGAGAGTCCGGTGGCCTCAACGAGGCCACCTCGGACATCTTCGCCGCCGCGGTCGAGTTCTGGGCGAACAACCCCTCCGACCCCGGCGACTACCTGGTCGGCGAGAAGATCGACATCCGCGGCGACGGCAAGCCGCTGCGCTACATGGACCAGCCCTCCAGGGACGGCAGGTCCAAGGACTACTGGTACTCCACCATCAGCCAGGAGAACGTCCACCACTCCTCCGGTCCGGCGAACCACTGGTTCTACCTGGCCTCCGAGGGCAGCGGTGCCAAGACGGTCAACGGCGTCGCCTACAACAGCCCGACCTCCGACGGCCTTCCGGTGACCGCGATCGGCCGGGACGCCGCGATCAGGATCTGGTACCGCGCGCTCACCACCTACATGACGGGCTCCACCAACTACGCGGGCGCCCGCCTCGCCACCCTCCGGGCCGCCGCCGACCTGTACGGCAACGGCAGCGCCACCTACGTCCACACGGCCAACGCCTGGGCCGCCGTCAACGTCGGCACCCGGCTCGCCGAGGGCGTCCGGATCAGTGACCCGGGCAACCAGTACACGGCGGTCAACACCGCCGCGAACCTCCAGATCCAGGCCGTCAGCACCAACGCCGGACCGCTGACGTACTCGGCCGCGGGCCTGCCCGCGGGTCTCTCGGTCAACGCCTCCACCGGCAAGATCAGCGGCACCGCCACCACCCTGGGCACGAGCACCGTCACGGTCACCGTGAAGGACTCCGCCCACGCCTCCTCGACCGTCACCGTCCCGTGGAAGGTCTACACGCCGGGCCCCTGCAACCCGGCCCAGCTGCTCGGCAACCCCGGTTTCGAATCCGGTACCACCGCGTGGACCGCCACCGCCGGAGTCATCGACAACGGCGTCAGGACGCAGCCGCGCACCGGAGCCTGGAAGGCGTGGATGGCCGGCTACGGCCAGACGCAGACCGACACGCTGGCGCAGACGGTGACGATCCCGGCCGGCTGCCCGGCCACGCTGACGTACTGGCTGCACATCAACACCGACGAGATCATGAACACCGTCTACGACACGATGAAGGTCCAGGTGAACGGCACCACCCTGGCCACGTACTCCAACCTCGACAAGAACACGGACTACGTGCAGAAGACCCTCAACCTCTCCGCCTACGCGGGGCAGACCGTGACCCTGAAGTTCACGGCCGTGGAGGACTACGGCTTCCAGACGTCCTTCCTGCTCGACGACCTCGCCCTCACCGTCACCCCGTGACCGCAGCCCAGGAGCTCACCGTGAGACGTTCCCCCCGCAAGGCCGTGGTCGCGGGCGTCCTGACGGCCGCCGCGGCGATGGTCACCGCCGGGCTGCCCGCCACCGCCGCCACCCCCGGCCCCACCCACGACCCCGTCCCGACCCGGGCCGCCTCCGCCGCACCGGCACCCCGCGCCGGTGCGGCGGAGGTCAGGCTCACCCCCGCCCAGCACACCGCGCTCCTGGCCGAGGCGCGCGAGCGGCGCACCGCCACCGCCCGCGCCCTGGGCCTGGGCGAGCGCGAGGAGTTGCTGCCGAAGTCCGTCCTCAAGGACGCCGACGGCACCCTGCACACCCGCTACGAGCGCACCTTCGCCGGCCTGCCGGTCCTCGGCGGCGACCTGATCGTGCACGCGGCGGCCGACGGCGCCACCCAGGGCGTCACCCGGGCCACCCGGGCGACGATCACCGTCGCCACCACCGCCGCGGAGAGGACCGCCGACTCGGCGAAGTCCGCCGCCCTGGCCCGCGCCGAGGCGCAGGGCGCCTCGTCACCGAAGGCCGACTCGGTCCGCAAGGTCGTCTGGGCCGCCGACCACCGGCCCACCCTCGCCTGGGAGACCGTCGTCGGCGGGCTCCAGCACGACAGGACGCCCTCCGAGCTGCACGTCGTCACCGACGCGAAGACCGGCGCCACGCTGTTCGAGTACCAGGCCGTCAAGAACGGCACCGGCCACAGCCAGCACTCCGGACAGGTCACCCTCGGCACCTCGGGGTCCGCGGGGAACCACAGCATGGTCGACGCCACCCGCGGCGGCCACAAGACCACCGACCTCGACCACGCCTGGGACGACCCCTTCGGCGGCAACATCCCCGTCGGCACGACGTTCACCGACGCCGACGACGTCTGGGGCACCGGCTCGCCCGGCAACGCGCAGACCGCGGGCGTGGACGCCGCCTACGGCGCACAGCTGACGTGGGACTACTACAAGAACGTGCACGCCCGCAACGGCATCCGCAACGACGGCGTCGCCGCCTACTCCCGGGTCCACTACGACAACGTCTACCGCAACGCGTTCTGGTGGGACGCCTGCTTCTGCATGACCTACGGCGACGGCTACTACAACGCCAACCCGCTCACCTCGATCGACGTCGCGGCGCACGAGATGACCCACGGCATCACCTCGAACACCGCCGGCCTGTACTACGGCAACGAGTCCGGCGGCCTGAACGAGGCCACCTCGGACATCCTGGCCACCGCCGTGGAGTTCTGGGCGAACAACCCACAGGACGCGGGTGACTACCTCATCGGGGAGAAGGTCAACTTCGACCTCGACGGCAAGCCCCTGCGGTACATGGACAAGCCGTCCAGGGACGGTGCCTCCAAGGACTCCTGGTACGCGGGGATCGGCGACATCGACGTCCACTGGTCCTCCGGCCCGGCCAACCACTGGTTCTATCTGGCCTCCGAGGGCAGCGGCGCCAAGACGGTCAACGGCACCGCCTACAACAGCCCCACCTCCGACGGGCTGCCGGTCAACCCGATCGGCCGCGACGCCGCCGCGAAGATCTGGTACCGGGCGCTGACCACGTACATGACGAGCAACACGAACTACGCCGGTGCCCGCACCGCCACGCTCCAGGCCGCCGCGGACCTGTACGGGACGAGCAGCCCCACGTACAAGAACACGGCCAACGCCTGGGCCGCCGTCAACGTCGGGCCCCGCATCACCCAGGGCGTGACGCTCACCAACCCCGGCAACCAGGTGTCCCCGACGGGCACGGCGGTGAGCCTCCAGGTGCAGGCCGTCACCAGCACCTCGGGGGCCTCGCTGACGTACACGGCGACGGGCCTGCCCGGGGGGCTGAGCCTCAACGCCACCACCGGCAGGATCACCGGTACGCCCACCACGGCCGGCACCGGCACCGTCACGCTGACCGTCACGGACTCCACCGGCGCCCACGACGTCGTCTCGTTCTCCTGGCTGACCTACACGGTCGGCGCCTGCGCCACGACGCAACTGCTCGGCAACGCGGGCTTCGAGTCCGGGAACACCGGGTGGACCACGACCGGCAGCGGCGTCGTCATCAGCGACGACAACTCCTGGCTGCCGGCCCGCACGGGCACCTGGAAGGCGCTGGTGGGCGGCAACGGTGCCAGGACCTCCGACACCGTGACGCAGACGGTGGCCGTCCCCTACGGCTGCAAGGCCACGGTCAGCTTCTGGGTGCGCGTGGTCACCAGCGAGGGCACCACGAGCGTCCCGTACGACAAGATGACCGTCACGGCCAACGGCACCACCCTGGCCACGTACTCGAACCTGAACCAGGGGAGCGGATACGTCCAGAAGACGGTCTCCCTGGCCCCGGTCGCGGGGCAGAACGTCACGCTGACGTTCAAGAGCGAGGAGGACTCGGCCGCGCCGACGTACTTCCTCGTCGACGACGCCGCTTTCACCGTGCACAACTGACGGGCCGACATGAGGAGGGGGAGCGGACGGTCGCTGTAGCGGCCGCCCGCTCCTTCTCCCCGGGCCGCGGTCGGAGGTGGCTCAGAGGCTGCGGGCGGTGATGTCGCCGTGGGACGTGGTGGCGCGGATGTCCAGGTCGGCGGTGCCGTCGTTCCTCAGGGCGTTGGTGACGCGGCCGTAGGCGGTTCCGGCGTCCAGGGAGGCCGAGACGCCGCGGGCGGCGCCGACCGAGATGTCGCCCTGCTGGGTGGTCAGGCCGACCGTCCCGCGCACGGCCTCGGTGATCCGGATGTCGCCGCGCGTGGTGCTGATCTCCGCGGTGCCGTTCAGGCGACCGATCTCCACGTCGCCGTCGAGCGCGGTGAGCCGGACGCTTACGGCCTCGTCGATCTTGGTGCGGCGGTAGGAGCCGTCGAAGGTGACGTCGCCCAGGCGGCCGACACCGCGGAGTTCGGCGCCCGCCGCCTTGGCCTCGACATGAGAGCCGGCGGGCAGTTGGACGGTGACCTCCAGCGCACCCGAGGGGCCGAGGAGCCGGTTCCCGGCGGACGGGGTGGCGATCCGCAGGACACCGTCGGTGTACGTGACGCTGGTCTGCTAGGCGGCCCTGACGTCGCGGCTCTTGGCGGGGTCGGCGGGCAGGACCTCGGCCGTGGCGTCGGAGCGGTCGGCGGCGATGAACCGGACGCGACCGGCCGGGATGTCCAGGACGGCGGAGATCGGGCCCTGGGTGGCGAACTTCTGCATCGTGCTTCTCCTTCTTCCGGTGCGGGCTCTGGGCGGCCCGTCGTTTCCGATGAGTGAAAAGCTACGTTGCGTTCATAGTTCTGGCAACAAGCTTGTTGCAGCAAAACTTCATCGCTGCAGGTGAAAGGAGCAATATCATTGCAATGAGGATCCGAGGTAATGCAACGTGACTCAGAGGCCCGTTGCAATGGAAGGCAACTGAAAGCTAGGGTGGCGGCACCACGAACCGCCGAAGGAGGCCCCGATGCCGGGAGGCAGACTCACCCAGCAGGAACGTCAGCAGATCGCGCTGGGACTGGCCGAGGGCCTCGCCTACGCGGAGATCGCCCGGCGCCTGGAGCGACCGACCTCGACGGTCACCCGCGAGGTCATGCGCAACGGCGGCCCCACCGGCTACCGGGCCGACCTCGCCCACCGCGCCACGGAGCGCCGCGCTCACCGCCGCCGGCAGCCCGTCCCCCGGAACCGCCCTGCCCGGGAGCAGCCGTACGGGCGTGACGCCGAGGCGGTGCGCGCGTACGAGGAGCTGTTCACCACCGTCATGACGGCGTCGGGCATGCCCACGATGATGGCCCGGGTCATGGCGGCGCTCACCCTCGCCGACTCCGGCAGCCTCACCGCCGCCGAGCTCGTCGAGCGCCTCCAGGTCAGCCCCGCCTCCGTCTCCAAGGCGATCGCGTTCCTGGAGGGCCAGGGCATGGTCCGCCGGGAGCGGGACGAACGCCGTCGCGAGCGCTACGTCGTCGACGACGACGTCTACTATCAGTCGATGATGGCCAGCGCCCGCTCCACCGCCCACATCGTGGAGACCGCACGGCAGGGCGTGGCCGTCCTCGGCCCCGGCACCCCGGCCGCCGACCGGCTCGAAAGGACCGCCCGCTTCCTGGACTTCGTCTCCGAGAGCATCGCGCGCGCGGCGGACCAGGCCCGCGAGATCCTCCACACCCAGGCCCCGGCGCGGGAGGACGCCCCCGCGCCGGAGCCGCCCGAGGCGTAGGGCCCGCCGGGCGTCCCCGTGGGCGTTCTTGCGGGCGTTCCTGTGGGCCGGATGGCGCAGGCGGGGCGCCGTGGAGTGTCGCCGTCGCCGTCGGCGCCGGATGCTGGGGCAGGGCCGCCCGGTGGCCGACGCCGCGCGCGGCGAGGACCGGGCGGGCCGGTCGTCCCACCGGACCGCAGGCGCCGTCCGCGGCCCCCGGTGCCCCCAGCCGAGGAGGTTTCACATGCCCGGACCCGCCCCCGTCGCGTACGGCCCGGAGGAGGCCACGAGCCCCGCCCGCGGCCGTACCCGCCGCCGCCCCGGGCGCCGTCCGCGTACCGCGGCCGCCGCCGTCGGCGCGCTCGTCGCGGCCGCCGTCCTGAGCGGCGCGGCCACCGCGCCCGTCGCCGCGGGGACGTCGGCGCCGCACGGCGCCGCGGCGGACCGGGCAGCCGCCCGGGGCGGCCCCGAGCCGCACGACGCCCATCCCGACGCCCATCCCGACGCCCACCCCGCCGACCCGGCCCTGCAACGCGCCCTCGCCGACCTGGTGGCGGCGCCGGGCGGCCCGCCCGGCGCCATCGCCGTCCTGACCCGGGACGGCGAACGGCAGGTCTACCGCGCGGGCACCGCCGAAGTCGGCACCCAGCGCCCGCCCCGGCCCCACGACCACATGCGCATCGCGAGCGTCGCCAAGGCCTTCAGCGGCGCCGTCGCCCTCAGCCTGGTCGACCGGCACGCCCTGCGGCTCGACGACACCCTCGGCAAGCGGCTGCCCCACCTGCCCACCGCCTGGCACGCCGTGACGCTGCGCCAGCTCCTCCAGCACACCAGCGGCATCCCGGACTACAGCAAGAGCGAGGCGTTCCTCGACATCGTCCGGGCCGACCCCCGCCACCGGTTCGACTCCCGCCGCCTCCTCGACTTCGTGGCCGACCGGGACCTGCTCTTTCCCCCGGGCAGCCGCTACGCCTACTCCAACTCCGACAACATCGCCGTCGCCCTGATGGCCGAGCAGGCCACCGGCGTCCCGTACGAGTCACTGCTGCGCAAGCTCGTCTACCGGCCGCTCGACCTGCGCTCCACCAGCCTCCCCCAGGGCTACCGGATGCCGCGCCCCCTCCTGCACGGCTACGCCACCGCCCCCGGGGAGCAGCCCGAGGACGTGAGCGAGGTGGTCGGCGCGTCCGGCGCCTGGGCGTCCGGCGGCATCGTCTCCACCCCGGCCGACCTGAGCAGGTTCATCGGCGGGTACGCCGGTCCCGCGCTGCTCTCGCCCGCCACCCGCCGTGCCCAGCAGGACTTCCTCCCGGGCGGCGCCTCCGAACCGGCAGGCCCGGGCGCCAACGCGGCCGGCCTCGGCCTGTTCCGCTACACCACCCGGTGCGGCACGGTCCTGGGCCACACCGGCAACACCCTGGGATACACACAGTTCGCCGCCGCCACCCCCGACGGCCGCCGCACGGTCACCGTCTCCGTCAACAGCCAGGTCGTGCTCGACCCGGCGCTCCTCGCCCGGCTGCGCGCGGCCGAGGAGAAGTTCGTCTGCGCCCTGCTGCGCGGCGGCCACTGACGTACCGCCGCACCACGCACCATCCCGGCGGCGCCGCGCTCACCCAGCCGTCCGGCCGGAGCCCTCCGGCCGGACGGCGGCCCCGGTGGGGCGGGGCGGCGGAACAGCCCACCGGTGGAAGCCAAGAGCAAGAACAACGATCGAGGTATTCCTGA
>NZ_JBSFSA010000046.1:0-50902 GCF_053589515.1 Streptomyces sp. NPDC003327
CCGACACCGAAGGCGTCGTAGAAAGCGGCGGCCGCGGCGGTGTCGGCGACTTCGAGAGTGACAGATGCGATGGAGGTCATGACACTCACGCTAGAACCGCAAGCGGAGCACGCGCTTCTCGAATCCTGCTCATCCTCGACACGCCGCCCGGTCCCGCACTCTGCTGATAGGCCAGGGGCGGCATTCCGAAAAGCCGCGTGAACCGGGCGCGGAAAGCCGCCGGAGAGTGACAGCCGACCGCGAAACACACCTCGCTCACCGTCAGGTCGCCCCGTCGCAGCAGTACCCCGGCCCGCTCCACGCGCCGGTCCATGACGTAGCCGTACGGGGAGACGCCGTACGCGCGACGGAAGTCCCGGCTCAGGCACGCCGCGGTCACACCCGCCGCACGGGCCAGCTCCTCCACGTTCAACGGTCGCGCGTACTCACGGTCGATCCGGTCCCGCACCCGACGCAGCCGAACCAGATCATCGAGATTCCGCGCGGCGATCAGCGCCTGTTTCCACCCGGGACGGCACACGGGAACTCACTCCCTTTCCTGAGCGTGAGAGCGGTGAACGGTGAGAACGGAGAGAACGAAACAACGAGAGAACGCGAAAGGCCGACGGTCGGCGGTGTCAGCGGATTTCCTGGATGCGGATCAGATTGCCGGCCGGGTCGCGGAAAGCGCAGTCCCGGACCCCGTACGGCTGCTCCGTCGGCTCCTGTACGACCTCGGCGTCGGCGGCCTGGACCTTGTCGAACGTGCCGTCCAGGTCCGGGGTGGCCAGCAGGATCCAGCCGTAGGTGCCCTTCGCCATCATCTCCACGATCGTGCGGCGTTCGTCCTCGGTGATCCCCGGGTCCGCCGCGGGCGGGGCCAGCAGGATCGACGTGCCCGGCTGGCCGACGGGGCCGACGGTGATCCAGCGGGCCTTGCCGTGGCCGACGTCGCTGCGGACCTCGAAACCCAGGATGTCGCGGTAGAACGCGACGGAGGCATCCGGGTCGTCGTGCGGCAGCGACGTGGTGTGAATCGTGATGTCCATAACGTGTCACGGTAGCCCGACCACCGCCCCCACCGCTTCTCCAATCGTGACTCAGTGGCCGCCGCCCACATGGGCGACGAGGCGGGGACCGAGGAAGTGCCCGAGGAGGGTGGCCACGGTGATCGAGGTGAGCGTGACGGACCAGGCGACGGGTCCGAGGGGCGTGCAGCCGAAGAACTGACTGGCGCCGGGGGTCTGGATGATGGCCAGGAGGACGGCCGCGGAGCCCAGTCCGGCGACGAGGACGTTGCGGTCCGTACCCCCCGCGGTGAGGGTCTGCGCGAGCTGCGTGCCGACCACGGCGGCGAGGGAGACGGTCGCGGCGCGGCGGCCGCGACCGGTGAAGCGGGCCCCCGTCCAGGCCAGCCCGGCGCCGAGGGCCGTGACGGTGCCGCGCAGCAGCATCTCCTGGGTGAGCGAGGTGCCGAGGGAGCGCTGCGGGCCCTCGGCGAGAAGGCGTTCGCCGGTCTGTGCGGAGGGTTCGCGGACCGCGATGGCCAGGGAGGGGGCAAGGTCCGTGAGGAGGTTGACGAGCATGATCTGACGGGCGTTGAGGGGCGTGCTGCCGGTGATCGTGGAGACGAGGACGCTGAAGACGACCTCGCCGAGGTTGCCTCCGACGAGGATGGCGAGGGCCGCGCGGACGGAGGTCCACATGGCCCGGCCTTCCATCAGGGCGGCGACGATGGTCTCCAGCCGGTCGTCGGTGACGACGAGGTCAGCGGCGGCGGTCGCGGCCGGCGTGCCGCGGCGGCCGAGGGCGATGCCGACGTCGGCGAGTCTGATCGCGGGGGCGTCGTTGGCGCCGTCGCCGGTCATGGCGACGACCCGGCCGTTGCGCTGGTAGGCCTGGACGATGCGGACCTTGTGCGTGGGACTGCAGCGGGCGATGACGTCGACTCCGGGCAACAGGGCGTCCAGGGCGTCGTCGTCGAGTGCGTCGAGCTCCGGGCCGGTGCAGACCTTGGGTTCGGCGACGTCGATGATCGTCGAGGCGATGGCGTCGGCGGTGGCCGGGTGGTCGCCGGTGAGCATGACGGTGTGGACCCCGGCCTCGCGCAGGCGCGCGGTCGAGGGCGCCGCGCTGTCGCGGACGGGGTCGGCGAGGGTGAGGAAGCCGAGGAACACCAGGTCCCGCACGGTGTCGTCGCTGAGTTCCTCGTCGGGTTCCATACGGCGTTCGGCCACGGCCAGGACCCGCCGTCCCGCTGCCGCGAGTTCCTCGGCCGCGCGGGCCAGTGCCCTTGTGGCCTCGTCGTCGAGCGTCACCGCGCCGTGGGGTCGGCGACGGCGGGTGCAGCGGTCGATGACGTTCTCCGGTGCCCCCTTCACGCTGAGGAGGATGCCGCCGCCGGTGTGGCCGGAAGTGGCGTGGTAGGCGCGGGCGGGTTCGAAGGGGAGGGCGTCTGTACGGCGCCACCGGGCGGCGCCCTGGCGGGTGGTGACGTTCGCGCGGCGGGCGCCGTCGACGATCGCCCGGTCGGTCTGATGGGCCATCGGTTCGGACTGCCGGGCGGGCGGGGTGGCGCGCAGCGCGGCGGCGAGGATCTCCTTGTGGAAGCCGTCGAGGCGGGCGGGGGAGGCCGGGCCTTCGCCCGCACCGCGGGAGTCGTCGCCTCCGCCGGGGCCGTCGTCTCCGCCGTCGCTGACCCCACTGAGCGTCAGGATGCCCTCGGTGAGGGTGCCGGTCTTGTCGAAGCAGAGGATGTCGGCCCGGCCCAGCGCCTCGATGGTGCGGGGGTTGCGGACGAGCGCTCCGGCGTCGGCGAGGCGGCGTGCGGCGGCCAGCTGGGCGGCGTTGACGAGGAAGGGCAGGCCCTCGGGTACGGAGGCGACGGCGAGGTTGACGGCGGAGGACAGGTTCTCGGTGAGGGGGCGACCGTGCAGGAGCCCGGAGACGGTGACGGCGACGGCGGATCCCAGGGCGATGGGCATGCTGGCGCGGGTCAGCGAGGAGAGGCGGGCCTCCACTCCGGTTTCCGGTGCGGCCTGGCGGGCGGTGGCCAGGCTCCGGCCTGCTTCGGTGGCCGAGCCCGTGGCGACGACGACGGCGGTGGCGCGTCCGGCGGAGACGGTGGTTCCCTCGTAGAGCATCGAGCGGCGTTCGGTGAGGTGGGGGGTGACGACGGGGGCGGGGTCCTTGGTGACGGCCAGGGACTCACCGGTGAGGGAGGACTCGTCGACTTCCAGGCCCTCGGCTTCCAGGAGCCGGCAGTCCGCCGGCACGACGTCCTCGGGGCCCAGGTGGATCACGTCCCCGGGGACCAGTTCGGCGGAGGTGACCAGGCGTTCGCGTCCCTGTCGGCGTACGCGGGCGCCGATGGCCGACTGGGCGAAGAGCTGGGACAGGGCCTTGTCGGTGCGGACCCGCTGGAAGCCTCCGACCAGGGAGGAGACGGCGGTGATGGCCGCCACCAGGGCGGCGTCCGTCCGCGAGCCCACGGCCGCGGAGAGGGCGGCGCCTGCGGCGAGGATCGGGGTGAGGGGGTTCGACAGCTCTTCGACGAAGGCGTGGGGCAGCGTGAGCTTCGCCGGCTCCCCGACCGACGCGCCGGCGGCGCGGGCCGCCGCTTCCCGGGGAGTGAGGCCCTCCGGGCGGGTGCGCAGCCGTTCCAGCACGCGGTCGGCGGGCATGAGGTGCCAGGGGACGCTGGTCACCGGCGGGATGAGAGGTCGGCCGAGGAGTTGGCGGGCGCGCCAGGCGCCCAGGCAGAACGCCAGGGCGGCGGAGGTGTTGCTGATCGCCATGACCCGCGCGGTCGCGCGCCGGGCCGGGCCCTGGAGCGCGGCCACGGAGCCGATTCCGCTGCCGCCCGCGGCCAGATGGTGGCTGTCACGGTCCACGACCGCGGCCGTGCCCGCGGCGTCGACGATGAGTCCGGCCGCTTCGAGGTCCGCGCCGACCAGGACGTGCGCGCCCCACGGGGTGTGCTCGTCCTTCCGGTGCACGCCGATCGCGCAGTCGGCCGCGCCCAGCGCCGTACGGTCGCCGGAGACGAGGAGCACGACCGCGCCGTCCGCCCGGAGGTCGCGGACGGCGGCGGCCAGCCGGGCGCCCGCGGGGATCACGGCGTCGGCGTACGCGGGTCCGGGGCCCTCGCGGTCGGACGCCACCACGACGCGTGCCCCGGCACGGCGCGCCGCGGCCGCCACGGCCTCGGCGCCGGGAGCCGAGGGGGTGCCGAGGCCGGCCACGGCGACCAGGCGCCGCTTCCTGGCCAGTCCGAGGACCTTCTCGCTGCCGCGCCGTCGCAGGCGCTTGGCGGCCTTGCGACCGGTGCGGCCCTGCAGGTCCAGGGCGTCGAGCGGGCCCAGGACCCAGTCGTCCCGCCGGCCGGCGGCCAGGGGGTCGTCGGGGTCGAAGAGCGCGAACAGGTGCCGGGAGGCCTCCTCGGGCTCGGGGTCCCCGAGGAGTTCCAGGTCGAGTAGCTCGTACCGGTTGCTCCGCAGGGCCGCTTCTTCGAGGACGATGGTGTCGACCTGTCCCAGGCGCCGCAGGGCGGTGCGGTCCATGGTGACGACCCCGCGCCGCGCCAGGTGCCGCCCCAGGGTGGTGGCGTAGCCCTCGCGTCCGGCGTCGGGGGCCTTGGGCACGGACGCCACAGCCACCGCGAGCGCTTTGCGCAGGCCGGCGAAGGGCAGTGCGACGATTCCGGCCACGATTCCGGCGGCCATGGACCGCTCCGCGTACCGGTCCGCGGTGTCCCGCGGCGGCTCACCCGCCCGGTCGACGACGGCGGCGGCTTCTGCCTCTTCCGGGCCGCGGACCAGTCGTGCCTCGCCCTCGCGCCAGGCCGCTCTCTCCGCGTTCGCCTCGCGCCACACCGCCAGGCGCTGCAGCACGTCCAGGGTGAGTCCGCCTCCGCCGGTCGCGACGCCCTGCACCAGGGCGCCGAGCACGGGCATCAGCGAGTCGTGGGGCTCCCCCGCTCCGGCGTCCTCGACGAGATGCCGGAGGCGCGGGTGCCGGCGTACGGCGTCGATGCCCCCGGCGATCTCCGGGGGCAGTCCGAACCACGGAGCGAGCCTGCGCAGCGTCACGAGGGCGAGGCCGACGGTGTCCGCCACGAGCGCGGGCACGGCCGGGTACGGCGGGCCTTCCGCCGGGTGGTGCGGCTCGGGCTGCCAGGCGTCGTACGCCTGCGCGTCGGCGGCGTGGTCGCCCTCGGCCTCCTCGACCAGCGCGATCAGCTCGCTCTGCGGCGGAGCCGGTGAGGCGACGGCGACGACGACCCGTTCCATGGGCGCGTTCACCCGCGCCCACAGCACTCCCGGGTGCCGCTCCAGGGCCCGCCGCACCCGCTCGCGTACGGCTTCGCCGCCGGTGCCGTGCACGCCGGAGACCGCGATGTAGCACCGCCCCGGCGTCCAGGACACATCACGGCCCCCTCCCGTCAGGTCCCGGGCCGCTTCCTGGGCGGCGCGGGCCCCGTCGGCGAGGAGGGAGACGGTGCCGGTGGCGGCCCGGCTGAGGAAGGAAGGGACCGGGGGAAGGGAGGGGATCCGCGGCAGCGAGGCGGGCGCAGACGGCATGGCCTCTTCTCCTCGCATCGGAACGGTGCAAACGCTTCGGCCTTCCTCCGCAGTCTGAGCGAGGCGCGACGAAGCAGCGACATGAGGTAGCCCCATCGAGCAGGGGCACGGGCGACCTTCGTACCGGCCCACGCGGCAGGGGCTGCGCCGGCCCGCGCGATTGCCTGCCTCCCGCGCCCATAACGTCGCCCAAAACGGACATACGGAGCAGAGAAGGGTCCGAAGGAAACAAGCGAGGTGATCTTCGTGACCTCTCCCTCCTCCACGCACCACGCGGCTCCCTCCCGGCGCCATGTCACCCTCGCCGTGCCCTCGCTCGGCAAGGTGGGCAGCGAGGCGATGAACGCCGCCATGCTGCCGGTGGCCGCTGCCCGGCAGGTCCTCCCCGCGAAGAAGGGGCTCCCGCTCTACCTGGGTCTGGGGGTCCTCGCCGCCACGGACGTGCTGGCCTGGCCCGTCGCGGCCGGCATCGGCGTCGGCTACGCCGTCCTCCGCAAGGACGGCGGCGTCCTTCCCGGGCCGCCCGGCGCCTCCCAGGACACGCCTGGCACGCGGGGCACGCGGGGCACGCCTCGGTCGTCCGCCGACACCGGGCGGACGAAGCCCGGCACGATCACCGCACGCGAGGTCATGACGCCGGACGTCACCTGCGTGCAGGCCCATGAGACCGTCGCGGAAGCGGCGAAGAAGATGACGGAGCTCGGCGTCGGCTCCCTCCCCATCTGCGGCGCCGACGAGAAGCTCAAGGGCATGCTCACCGACCGCGACATCGTCGTGAAGGTCATCGGCGCCGGCAAGGATCCCACCGAAGTGACGGCAGGGGATCTCGCCCAGGGAGAGGTCGTCACCGTGCGCGCCGACGACACGGCCGAGGACGTCCTGCGCACGATGAGCCGGCACAGGATCCGCCGCCTGCCCGTCATCGACCACCACGTGCTGGTCGGCATCGTCGCCCAGGCCGACGTGGCCCGCGCGCTGCCCGACGCCACGGTCGGTGACCTGGTGGAGGACCTGTCCACCTAGAGACGGACGCCTGCGGCTCGCCGCCACCGCGGCTACGGGGCTATGGGCTATGGGCTACGGCAGCTCGCGCCGCACCAGGGCGTGCGCGAACGGCTCTCCGGTCCTCCGCGCGTGGACCAGCCGCTCGCGCACCTCGCCGAGGGTGCGCGGACGGTAGCCGGGACCGCCGCAGCAGCTCTTGTGGAAGCGGACGCCCGCGTTGAGGAGCACCGTCAGGGTGCGCCAGGCCGCGGTGTCGCGCCGCCGTGGCGCCGCGAAGGCCGAACCGACGTGGATCAACGGCCCCGCGCAGCGCGGGCAGAGCCGGTCGGGACGGCCGGGGTGGGGATCGACGGGGTAGGGCTGCTTGTACGAGGCCCGGCAGGGCAGGCAGACGTACGAGGTCTTCGCGTGGGCCATGACCGCGACCCTAGGCCGGGCCAGTGGCGAGTACGACCGGATTTCCGCGCCCTCGGCCGACCTCGTTCGTTTGCGGGGGGCCGCGCTGTCGAGCGGGGCGGCGTGGGGCCGGCCAGGTGCCGGCGCCACGACCCCCTCGTACGCTCAGGGCACCGGGGTGTGCCCGAACGCGGCCAGGAGTTCCCGGGCGCGGGCCCGGAAGGCTTCGTCCTGGCGGATGATGGCGCTCTCGATGCCCGAGCGGACCACCCGGGCGTCACCGTCGGCGAGGACGGCGAGCCGGCGCAGGTGGTCGCTGCTCAGGGCGGCTCCCCCGAGGGCTTCCAGCGCGTCGCAGGCCCCGATGGGGTCCGCGTCCGACTCGGCGGAGGCCAGCGCGGTCGCGGCGAGGGCCGCGTGATCGAGAACGGCGGGGTCCGCCACGGCGACGAGGGCCGGCACCGCGGCGGCGGCCTGCACCGGATCGTCGAGGATCGCCCGCAGCCGGGTGGTGAGGGGGCGCCCGGCCGGACCGAGCAGCGCGGTCGCCCGGGCGGCCCTCGCCACCGTCCACCGGGTCCACGGGCTGCGCGCGGCGCGGTCGAAGACCGACGCGAGGACGGCGACGACCGGGGCCGGGTCCTCTGTGACGCGCCACAGGGCCACGGCGAGGGCCGTGTCCGTGTCCAGTACGGGCGTGGTGTCCTGGGCCGGGTCGCTGAGCGCTCCGCGCAGGAGAGGCGCAAGGGCTGCGCCTCGGGCCCCGAGCGCGGCGGCGGTCCCGGCGGCGTCGCGCACGTCTCCGCCCCCTTCTGCGAGTTCTCGTTCGAGGCAGCGCAGCAGCGGCGTGGAGTCGCCCGTGAGGTCGTACAGCGCCTTCGCCGCCGGAAGGACGCCGCGTCGGGCTGCCTCCCGCAGCGCGGCGGTGGCCGTGTCGCGCTCCGGCGGAGCGCTGTCCGCCGCGACGGAGACGAGGGCGCGGGAGGCTTGGTGGGGATGGTGCGGGAGGGCCGCGCAGAGTTCCGGCAGCGCGGCCGCAGCCTCGGCCCCCCACCCGGCCAACAGGCCGGTCAGGTGCGAGGGTTCGTTGCCGGTGAGGGCGGCGGGCCGGGAGAGGCGGGAGCGCACGGCGTCGAGGAGCCCGTGGTCGTACGGGAAGGAGGTGTCCGCTCCGTTCCAGCGTCCGGCCGCCGCGTCGAGGGCGCGGGGGCGGCGCCCGAGGCCGGCGGCGAGGAGCGGGGCGGCCTGCGCGGGCGCGACGCGTACGAGCGCGGCCAGCGCCCGGTCCGCGTGATCGTCCTCCTGGTCCGGGTTCCGTCCGGCGAGCGGCAGCAGAACGGACGCCGCCGGTCGGGCGGCCTCGGCCAGCCGCCCCAGGAGGGACGTCATGCCGATGACGGTCTTGTCGTCGACGGCCGCCGCGCGCAGGCCGTCCGCCAACCGCCGCGGGGCGGCGCGCGACAGCATGCAGGCACGGTCGGCCGCCCGCAGACCCTCGGAGCGGACGTCGGCGCGCGCGTCCCGCAGGGCCGCGTCGACCAGGGCGAAAGCCGCCTCCCGCTCCGGCGCGAGGCCGCGGTCCAGGAGGGCTTCGACGACGGCGGCCAGGGGTTCGCCGTGCGCGAAGTCGAACTCGGAGCGCAGGGAGTCGGCGGGAAGGAGCGACAGCACCGTCGCGTGCAGCGGTTCGGTCCACGGAGCCCCCGCTCCGAGCCGGGCGAAGACCGCGGCGAGCCGCACGACGGCGGGCCGGGACGGGTCCACGGCGGTGGCCGCCTCGGCCGCTCCGCGCCCGGGGTCGAGCCGGGCGATCCCGGTCAGGACCTCGGCCAGGACGGCGGGCTCGGTCTCCTCCGCCCAGCGGGCGCACAGCGCGGGCAGGACGCCTCCCGGGGCGCGGGTGTGCGAAACGGCCCATGCGGCGGTCCGCCGGACGTCCGGATCGGGATCGGCGAGGAGCGGCAGAAGCAGCGCCCCCTGCTCGGCCACGGCCGCCCGCACCGCGCCCCGCTCCACGCCGTGCTCGTCCTCGCTCTCCGCCATGCCCCCGAGCAGGGCGAGGACGTCGGCCGTTCGGTGGCCGGCCGCCGCGATCCCGGCGAGGAACGGCACCGCTTCCACGCTGGCCGGGTAGACCGTGCCCTGGTGCAACACGCTCCCGTACAGCTCCGACAGGGCCGCTGACGCCGCGTCGGCGTCCGTTCCGGTCAGGGCGCGGAGCAGGTCGGGGACGTCCTCCGCGGAGCCGTACGCGTGGGAGGAGGAGGCCCAGGGACGGGCGTCCAGGCCGTCGAGCGGGTGTGCGAGATCCATGCGTGACATGGTGTCAGCCCCCTCTGACAACTCAGCCCGTCCGCCGGGCCCGGTCCGCAGCGGCGCGGACGAGCCCGCCTCCCGGACGGTGCCCCTGGACGGTGTCCGTGAGGTGCCTGGTCGTGGGCGAGGAGCAGATCGGATTTTCCGTCGGCTCAACGACTCGGTGGTCGTGGGCGTGACGGGCACACACCCGACCGGACCAGGACCGTGAGGGCTGCATCGCCAGGCGCGGCGGGCGGGCCGGCGGGTTCACGACAGGGCCGCGGCCACCAGTCTGCGGACCTCCTGGTCCGTCACCTCGCCGCCGTGTACCAGGCGGTCGAACACGAGCCCGTCCACGCAGGTCAGCAGGGTGAGCGTGCGTTCCTCGGCGTCCGCGGGGCCGGGACCGTGGGTGGAGAGGAAGTCGTGCACGGCCCGGCGGCCCGCGTTCTCGCGCGGCACGAGGATCTCTCGCAGCTCCGGGTGGTGGACGCTTTCGAGGGCGCACGCGTAGCGGGCGAGTGAGCGGCGCCGGCCTTCTCCGGTGAGGCGTCGTTCGACGAGGGCGGTGAGGCCGGCGACCAGTTCGTCGGCGTTGCGGGGGGCGGGGGTGCTGCTCCCGGTCTCCTGGAGTTCCGCCTGGTCGAGCGCGACCAGGTGGCGGACCAGTGCGGTGAGCAGCGCCTGGCGCGTGCGGAAGTAGGCGGAGGTGGTGCCGGTCGGCAGGTTCGCCGTCCGGTCCACCGCGCGGTGGGTCAGTCCTCGTATCCCGCTCTCGGCGAGCACGGTGACGGCCGCGTCGGCGAGGAGGGTGCGTCGGTCCATGGGCACCCCCTCTTTCTACACCTGTAGCGGCCGGAGTACGCTCGCTTCTACATCTGTAGAAGCGAGCGTGGCGAGCGGACGGCTGGAGGGGGCCCGTGATGGGTGGCAGTGCGGTGGTGGTCGGCGGGGGCATCGGCGGTCTGGCCGCCGCGATCGGTCTGCGGCGGATCGGCTGGGAGGTGACGGTCGTGGAACGCGGCGCCGCCCCGGCCGACGCGGGCGCGGGCATCTCGCTGCACGCGAACGGCCTGCGCGCCCTGGACGTCCTCGGTGTCGGCGGGGCCGTGCGCGCGGCGGCGCGGCCGCAGTACACCGGGGGCACCCGCACCCCGCGCGGCGGCCGACTCGCCCGCATGGACGGGGCCGCGCTCGAACGCGAGCTGGGTACGCCGATCGTCGGCATCCCGCGTGCCGTGCTGCACCGCCTGCTGCGCGAGGCCCTGCCGCCCGCCTGTCTGGTCGTCGGGTCCGAGGCGCGGTCCGTCGACGGCTCGGAGCCCGGCCGGGTGCGTGTCGCACGGGCGGACGGCGAGGCCCTGGACGCGGACCTGGCCGTGGCCGCAGACGGAGTGCGCAGCCGGCTGCGTACCCAGCTGTTCCCCGATCACCCCGGGCCCGTCTACAGCGGGTCGACGGTCCTGCGCGCCATCACCGAGCGCCCCGTGCCGTTGCGTACCGACTTCGAGCTGACGTGGGGGAAGGGCGCCGAGTTCGGCCACATCGCCTTCGCCGACGGGAGGGCCGAGTGGCACGCGGTGCTCAACGCGCCGCCCGGCACACGGCACGCGGACCCCCTTGCCGCGATGCGCCGCCGCTTCGGCGGCTGGCACGATCCGATCCCCGCGCTGCTGGACGCGACCCGGCCCGACGCGGTCCTGCACCATGACATCCACGAGCTGGTGATTCCGCTGCCCGCCTTCGTCGCGGGGCGGGTCGCGCTGCTCGGTGACGCGGCTCACGCCATGACGCCGAACCTCGGCCAGGGCGCGTGCCAGGCCCTGGAGGACGCGGCCACCCTGGCCGCCGCGCTCGCCGCCGCGCCCACGGTCGAAGCGGCGCTGACCCGTTACGACGCCGAGCGCCGCCCGCGCAGCCAGTCCGTCGCGCGTGCGGCGCGTCAGGCCGGCCGGATGGGGCAGCGGTTGGCGCACCCCCTGGCCGTCGCCCTGCGCAACACGGCCCTTCGGCTGGCGCCGTCCGGTGTGACCGTCCGCGCTGTCCTGCGCCACGCGGACTGGACGCCGCCGCGACTGGAGTGACGCGTGGCCGCCGGCCTGACGCCGCGCCGCCCGCGCGCCCTGGTCGCGGCCGGCGCCGAGCGGATCACCCGCAAGGTCCTCGCCGCCCCGGCCACGCCCGCCGCCCGCCCGAAGGCGCCGGAGCGCGTCGCGTGAGCGGGTTCCGCGTAACCGCCGCGCGGGCGCGTACCGCCTCGCCCGGCGGTTACGCGCGTGCGTTCAGGTCGAGCAGTGCGGCGCGGACCAGGGGGACGTCCGTCGCGGGGACGGCCAGCTCCCAGGAGCGGTCGGCAGCCTGGACCGACAGCAGGCGGAACGCGGCCCTGTTGATGCCCCGGCTGCCGGGGCCCGCCACGGGGCTCGGTCCCTCCACGCGGAGCGGGGCCCGCACGGGGAGGCCTTCACGGGACCGCCCCAGGGCCCGGTACGGACGCCACACCACCGGCGACGTCGCGGCGGGGTCGAGAACCAGCGACCCCTGCCGGAAACGGCGGCCGTCGTGGGCGAAGGCCGCGACCTCGCGGGCCTCTCCCCCGGTCCACGCCGCCACGTCCGCCTCGGCGCGCGACGGGCTGCCCCCGCCCGTGAACTGCCCGACGAGACGCCCCGGATGCCGGAGCAGGTCCAGCGGTGTCAGCGTCCCCGCGGACCGTCGGATCCTTCGCGCCATGATTGCCCTAACTCCCCCGCCGACTCAGACCGCGGACCCCGCTCCCCCGTCCCGGTCGAGGCGGGACAGGGCGTAGGCCGCGGAGACCAGGGTCGCATGGTGGTGCCAGCCCGGGTACGAGCGGCCCGTGAAGTCGCGCATGCCGAAGTCCTCCTCCACCGACCTCAGCGCCTCGCCCGAGGTGGCCTTCAGCCGCAGCAGCGCCAGGAAGTCGCTCGACGCGCCGTCCAGCAGGTTCGTCAGCCACACCCTGCGGGGCCGGTCGCGGGCCGGTGACCACTCCGCGAGGTAGCGGAAGCCGGGACCGGCCGGGGCGGCCGGGGCGGAGTGCGCCGGACCGGCCGGGGCGGCCGGGGCGGAGTGCGCCGGACCGGCCGGGGCGGGCAGAGGCGCGTCCGTCGGGGTGGACAGAGTGACGAGAGGGCCCCGCGTCGGCGGCCTCAGCACCGGTACGCGGCGGAGTTCGGCGTCGCCCAGGGACAGCAGGAACCCGGCGCCGCGCTCCACGAGTCCGGCCGCCGCCTCCGCCGTACCGCCCGTGCCGCGCAGGTCGCAGACCACCGGGACCGAGCCGCCCAGCGCGTCGGCGGCCCCGTCCAGCAGGTCGAGGGCGAGCACCTCCAGGGGACGGCGCCCCACGGCGGCGGGGACGCGGGCGCGCAGCCGGTGCTCCTCGTCCTCCCCCCAGGCCCGGTTCAGGTAGAGCCGCCAGTCCACGGGCAGGCTTCCGTCCCGTCCGGTGAGGAACGTCCCCAGCGCGACCTGGCAGTTGACGGAGCCTCCGGTGCGCGTCGGGCGCCGATGGACGCCGACGATCCGGTCGCCGTACTTGGGGATGACCGCGAGTTCCACCACGGCGGCGCGCGGGTTGACCCACCGCGTCGCGAGGCGGGCGAGCGCCCGGCGCGCCGGCCGCCAGTCCCAAGGGCTCTGGTTGACGAACTGCTGGAGCGCCTGGAGGTCGGTCGTGGAGTCGGCCATCGCGCGGACCGTCTTGCGCCCCGGCGAGGTGAGCAGCGCCCGCAGGTACGCCGCCGCGCACCGCCGCTGGTCCGAGCGGGCCAGATGCCCGAAGACGGCGTCCACGAACCAGGCGGGAACGGGGTCGTCGGCCGCCGGGCCGGCTCCGGAGTCGTAGGCACCCGGTCGTTCACTGGTCAGCTGCTGCATCGCCCCGCCCCTCGTCGCTCGGCTCGTCACTCGGCCCGTCGCTCGCCTGTCTCGGCCCCTCGCTCGGATCGCCTCTCGGCTCGGCGCTCGACCGGTCGCTCGGCTCGTCGCTGCCCAGCGTGCCGAACCGCCCTCGATTCCCGCGCGGGTCTCGCTGGAGTCTCCCGTCACGTGGGCGCCATTGGTGCGACAAATGACGGTCGTGCGGGCGTGGTTGACGCGCGTTGACCGGAGCGGCACCCTCGGGGGGAAATCGCCGAGGGCTTGGAGGATGGATGTCCAGACGCACCGAACGGTCACTGCCCCTTCGCTTGCTCCTTTCGCTTGTCATGGTCATGGCTGCCTCACTGGGCGGTGTCGTGGCCACCGCGGGCTCGGCGCAGGCCGACGCCTGCTACACCTGGTCGCGCACCCTCTCCGAAGGCGCCTCGGGCGCCGACGTCACACAGTTGCAGATCCGGGTGGCCGGCTATCCCGGGTACGGCGGCGTCCTCGCGATCGACGGGGCGTACGGGCCCGGGACCGCGGCGGCCGTGAAGCGGTTCCAGGCGGCGTACGGACTCGCGGCCGACGGCGTCGCGGGGCCCGCGACGTTCAGCAAGCTCTACGCGCTGCAGGACGACGACTGCACGCCCATCCACTTCTCGTACGCGGAGCTCAACGACTGCAACTCCACGTGGGAGGGCGGCGCCGTGAGCGCGGCCACCGCCAAGGCCAACGCGCTGCGCACCATGTGGAAGCTGGAGGCCATGCGGCACGCCCTCGGGGACGAGTCCCTCCGGGTCACCAGCGGGTTCCGCAGCTACGCCTGCAACAGCGCGGTCGGCGGCGCCTCCTCCAGCCGCCACCTCTACGGGGACGCCGCCGACCTCGGCGCCGGCCCCCACTCCCTGTGCCGGCTCGTGCAGCAGGCGCGGTACCACGGCTTCAACGGCATCCTCGGGCCCGGCTACGCCGGGCACGACGACCACGCCCACGTCGACCACCGGGGCAGCCGCTACTGGTCCGCCCCCAGCTGCGGCATCTGACGCGACGCGGCCCGCACCCCGTGCAGGGGTGCGGGCCGCACGCGCGCCGGGGCGGCTCCGCCTCACCCCTCGACGGCCTTCCCCCGGGGGCCGTGCGCCGCGCGTGCCGTCACCAGGCACACGCGGAGGGCGGCGGCCGCCATGGAAGCGACACCGAGGACGGTCCAGGTCGCAGGGTGCGCCCACACGAGGGGGTCGAGCTGTACGGCCAGGACGACGACGGCCATCACGCCGACGAACCAGCCGAACGCCCGGCGCAGGCCGTCCTGCGGGATCCGCCGGGCGAGGCGCGCGCCCACGACGCCGCCCGCCACCGCCCCCGCCGTCACGGTCAGGGCGAGGCCCCGGTCGATGGTCACGTCGGCGAGGTGTCCGGCCAGGCCGCTGAAGGACTGCATCGCGATGACGAGCAACGAGGTGCCGACGGCGGTCCCCGCCGGTAGCCCCGCGAGCAAAACCAGCACGGGCACGACGAGAAAGCCCCCGCCCGCGCCGACGAGGCCGGAG
Organism: Streptomyces sp. NPDC003327; assembly: GCF_053589515.1. NCBI lineage: Bacteria > Bacillati > Actinomycetota > Actinomycetes > Kitasatosporales > Streptomycetaceae > Streptomyces > Streptomyces sp. NPDC003327. Next base: position 14,699 of record NZ_JBSFSA010000046.1, read on the forward strand.
ACGGCTCCCACGGCGACGCCCGCGAGGGCGATCGCCCGGAGGGACCGGCGTACGGGGCGCTCGCCGCGGCCGGAGGGCGACGTGGCGGACCCGGCCGGTCCGCGGAGCATCGCGACGGCCGTGGCGAGCATGATCACCGCGAACGCGACGAGCAGCGCCGTACCGGGAACGTACGCGGCGAGCCGGCCGCCGCCGTAGGCGCCCGCCGTACTGAAGGCGCCGAGGACCAGCCCCGTCCTGCCGTCCACCCGGCGGCCCCGGGCGTGCGGCACGAGCGCGGCCAGGCTCGTGACGCCGACGACGAGGAGGGAGGTGGCGACGGCCTCCTTGGGGTCCTGTCCGGCGAGGAGGACGAGGACCGGGACGGTCAGGATCGAGCCACCGCCGCCGAGGACGCCGAGGCTCAGGCCGACGAGCAGGGAGGCCGCGACGACGAGTGCGGTCACGGCGCGCCCCGCAGCTCCGCGAGCACGGCGCCGAGGTCGGGGCGGGGGCCCCGGTTGTAGGGCAGCCTGGAGAGCAGGACGCCCAGCGCGCAGGTGTTGCTGAGGGCCGCGTACGTCAGTCCGGCGCCGACCGCGGTGCCGATCAGGTGCGCGCCGGGCACGAACGCGCCGACGAGGCCGGTGACGAGGACCAGGGAGCCGGCGACGAGGCGTACCTGCCGTTCCATGTCCCAGCGCTCGGCGCCTCGGGTCACGGGCGCGCCGGTCGCCTCCCAGGCGTTCATGCCGCCGTGGAGGACGCGGAGGTTCGGGAGCCCCGCCTCGGCGAGGACCTTCTCGGCCTCGGCGGCGCGGGCGCCGGAGCGGCAGACGAGCACGACGTCCTCGTCGAGGTGGGCCAGGAGTGCGGCGCGGTGTTCGCGCAGGGTGGGGAGGGGGACGTTGTACGACCCGGGGATATGGGCCGCGCGGAACTCCGCGGGGGTGCGGATGTCGAGGAGGCGGGTGCCGGGGCCCTCCTGGGTCAGTCGGTGCAGGACCGCGGGGGTGATCGACGGGGAGGGCGGGAGCTGCGGGGGCATGGGGTGCTCCGGGGCGAGGGGGTGGGGGTGACGGGTGGGGGCAGGGAGGGGGGACGGGTTCAGCCCTGGACGGCTTGGGGGGCCGCGGGGGTGGCGGACGTGCGCCAGGCGGCGTGCCCGCCGAGGACGTCGGAGACGTCTCCGAAGCCCCGGTGGCGCAGCAGGCTCGCCGCGACGGAGGAGCGGTGGCCGCCCTCGCAGTGGATGACGAGGGGGCGGTCGTCGGGCAACTCGGCGGCGCGTGCCCGCAGTTCGCCGAGGGGGATGTGGAGCGCCCGGTCGATGGTGCCGTCGGCCTCGCGCTCGCCGCAGGTGCGGACGTCCACGACGAGCGGCGGGCGGTCGCCGTCGAGCGCCGCGCGCAGCTGGGCGGCGGTCACGCGACCGGCCGGGGTGACCTCGTCGGCCAGCGATTCCAGGGCGGCCCGCGGGTCGGGCAGGTGGCCGGCGACGCGGTCGAAGCCGACCCTGGCGAGGCGGGTGACGATCTCCTCGGCGCGGCCCTCGGGCGCCATGACGATCAGGTCGTCCGCCGGGTCGAGCACGGTTCCGGCCTGTTCGGCGAAGCGCCCGTCGGCGGGTACGTTGACGGCGCCGCGCAGATGACCGGCGGCGAACTCCCGCGGGGAGCGGGCGTCGACGACGACCGCGCCCGAACGCCGCAGGGCCGCGGCCTCGGCGGGCGCGAGCGCGCGCGGGACCGTCGTCGCGTCGTACCGGGGGCGTTCCTTGCGGTTCAGTTCGGCGTCGTGGGCGAAGTAGCCGGGCGCGGCGGGCAGGCCCGTGGTGACGAGGTCGACGAACCGTTCGCGGCTCATGGGCGCGCAGGCGTAGTTGGTCGCGCGCTGCTGTCCGACGGTGGAGTGCCGTTCGGTGGAGAGGTTCTTGCCGCAGGCGGAGCCGGCGCCGTGGGCCGGGAAGACCCGCACCTCGTCGGGGAGGGCCATCAGCTTGTTCTGGACGCTGTCGTGGAGCATGACGCCGAGTTCCTCGGCGGTGACGCCGGCGGAGGCGAGCAGGTCGGGCCTGCCGACGTCGCCGACGAACAGCGCGTCGCCGGTGAGCACTCCGTACGGGACGGTGTCGTCGGCGCGCTCGTACACGAGGACGCTGATGGACTCGGGGGTGTGGCCTGGCGTCTCCAGGATCTCCAGGGTGACGTCGCCGAGGGAGATCCGCTCCCCCTCGGTGAGTGCGCGGATGGGGTACTCGGTCCGGGCACGGCGGCCGTAGCCGATCCAGGCGCCGGTGCTGTCGGCCAGCTCCAGGTGACCGGCGACGAAGTCGGCGTGGAAGGGGGTGTTGATGACGCCGATGACGGTGAGGCCGTGCGCCCGGGCGTCGGCCAGGTAGCCGGAGACGTCGCGGCGGGGGTCGACGACGACCGCTCGGCCGGTCCTCTCGTCGGCGATCATGTACGACGCCTGGGAGAGGCAGTCGAGGTAGTACGGGGCGAAGAACACGACGAGACCTCCGTCGACGGGGGCGCGCCCGGGGTGGACGGGAGCGGGCGGTGCGGGAGGAGAGGGACGGCGACGCCGCCCAAAGATACGCCCCTGGGTATTCACGACAACGACCGCACGGCGGAGCACCCTCGCCGGTCAAATACCCCCCTAGGTATCTACGGCCCGATCGAGACAGCTCATACTTCGCCCGTTCTCGTCCGGATCCGCACTGAAGATGAAAGGATCTTGTCGTTCGGACGGGGGCATGCTCTCGGTCAGGGAGCCGGCCGTGAAGGAGAGGGTTCGAGACGTGAACGACGCACACGACCACGACCACGGCCCCGAACACGGCCCTGGTCAGGCGCGCGAGCCGGGAGCCGGAGCCGGGCCCGCTCCCGGGTCGCCGACGCCCCCGCGCACGACGGACCCGGCGACCGAGGCGTTCCTCGCCCACCGCAACCTGCTCTTCACCGTCGCGTACGAGATGCTCGGCTCGGCCGCCGACGCCGAGGACGTCCTCCAGGAGACCTGGCTGCGCTGGGTCGAGGTCGACCTCGCGCAGGTCCGCGAACACCGCGCCTACCTCGTGCGGATCACGACCCGTCAGGCCCTCAACCGGCTGCGCGCGCTGAACCGCCGCAAGGAGACGTACGTCGGCCAGTGGCTGCCCGAGCCCCTGCTCACCGCGCCCGACGTCGCCGACGACGTCGAACTCGCCGAGAGCGTGTCCATGGCGATGATGCTGGTCCTGGAGACGCTGTCGCCGACCGAGCGCGCGGTCTTCGTCCTGCGTGAGGCGTTCGACGTCGGATACGACGAGATCGCCGCCGCCGTCGACAAGACACCGGCCGCGGTCCGGCAGATCGCCCACCGGGCGCGGCGGCACGTCGACGCCCGACGCCCGCGCACGACCGTCACCCGGAGCGCCGCCGACGCGGCGCTGTCCTCGTTCCGGCGCGCGCTCGAGACCGGGGACCCGCAGGGCCTCCTCCAGGTGCTGGCCCCCCACGTCGTCCTCGTGAGCGACGGCGGCGGCGTCAAGCAGGCCGCCCTGCGCCCGATCGCCGGGGCGGACAAGGTCACGCGCTTCATGATGGGCGGCCTCGGCAAGAACACGCTGCCGTTCGCACTCGTCCCCACCGTCTTCAACGGCGGCCCGGCGTTCCTCGTCCGTCTGGACGGCGAGGTCGACGGCGTGATGGCGGTGCACGTCGAGGACTCCCGCATCGCCGGCCTCTACTTCGTCCGCAACCCCGCGAAACTGGGCCGGGTGGACTCCGAGACACCGCTCACCCTGCGGTGAGTCGCGGCGAGGGTCCCGCTCCCCCGCCGTCGGTCGGCGGGAGGAAGCGCGCACCGGCGGCGGCACACCGGCGGCAGCGCGCACGCGGGTGCACGAACGCGCGCGCATGAAGGCGCGGGTGCATGAGTACGCGTACTCATGCACCCGCCCGCGCGGGGACGGGAGGATGAGCGAAAAGGGAGGTGGTCCTGGATGAGGGACACCAGCGCCGGCCGCGGGGGCCGAAGGCGCGGACGGGGCGTGCGGACCGGTGGCTTATCGGCGGCGCTCGTCCTGCTCGGACTGACGGCGGCGTGCGCGAGCGGACCCTCGGACGACGAGCTGCGCGAGCGCGCCACGTCGCCCGCCGCCGAGGCGCGCAGGGGGCAGGAGGAGCGCACGATGCGGACCCTGATCGCACGGCTGGACGCCGTGGAGGGGCTGGAGCATCTGGGCACCACGCTCACCGACCGCTGCGCACGCCCCGGCGGCGGCTCGCTCTTCGAGGGCGACCGGTCGCCCCACGCGCTGACCTGCGGCATGACGGCGGCCGCGCGGTTCGAGGTCCGCGGCGAGATCACCGAGGTGCTGCGCGGGATCCGCGCCGCCGACGTCGCCGCCTGGGGCCCGCGGGACGACGCCGGGCGCGACGTGCCGGGCGCGGCCGGGACCGTGTCGTACGCGATCGCGTACCACCGCGACCGCGGCCGGTACCCGGACGGCACGGCCATGCCCGGCCCCGCGCTGCAGGCCAGGGGCGCGCGGATCGACTGGGACCGGCCGGACATGCCGGTCCCGAACCGGATCGGCCCGCCCGCGCCGTGCCTCTCGTCCCCGGCCGAGGCGATCTACGACCGCTGCACGACGGTCCCCGGGGCGGCCCCGACGGGGAAGACCGTGCTGCTGCTCACGCTCGGGGACTCCGGCTCCACGGCGTACGAGTACGTCACGGTGCCGCGCGGCGACTGACCGCGGGCGCCGCGTCGGCGGCTGCCGCGTCCGACCGCTTCGTGCCGCGGCGAGGAGCCTGCGGTGGCGGGACGGGGTGCGTCTCATGTCGGAGCGCCTCTTTCGTACGGGGGACGGGCCAGGGGCTCGGACGGCAAGAGCACCACCGGGAGCCCCGCGAGGCCTTCCGCCCCGCTGGCGGACCGGCGAATCCACCCGGACGGAGCCGGGTCGCGGGCGGGCGGGGGTGTACGCCGTCCGGCACGCGCGCGAGGAGGGCGGTGCGGTGCCGGACGGCGTACGGGCGCCACCGTCCCGTACGGAGAGGGGGGCGGGGGGAAGAAACCGGTCAGCCAGTGGTGGCGCAGGTGCCGCCGTTGAGCGTGAAGGCGCTCGGTGGCGGGTTGGTGGTACCCCGGGTGCCGATGAAGCCGAGCGTCACGGAGCCGGACGGCGGGATGACGGCGGTGTACGGGGCGGCGGCGACCCGCACCTCGCGGCCCGTCTGGGTGGCCGTCCCGCCCCAGAGGTTCGCGACGGTCTGGCCGGCGTCGAAGGCGAAGCCGAGGGTCCAGCCGTCGACGGGCGTCGTGCCGGTGTTGCGCAGGACGATCTCGCCCTGGAAGCCGTCGGGCCAGGAGCCGGTGACGCGGTAGCCGACGGAGCAGCGCGCGCCCGGGGTGCCGGCCCCCGCGGTGGTGAGCCGGACGGCCGCGGAGCGGGGCGAGCGGTTGCCGGCCGCGTCGCGGGCGTACACGGCGAAGGTGTACGCGGTGTCGGCGGCGAGTCCCGTCACGGTGACCCGGCCGGTGGTGGCGGAGGCGACGGTGGTCTCGGCGGTTCCGTCGACGCGGACCACGTCGTAGCCGGTGACACCGGTGTCGTCGGTGGCGGCGGGCCAGGTGAGGGTCGCGGAGTCGGCCGTCACGGCGGAGGCCGTCGGGGCGCCGGGGGCGGTCGGCGGCTCGGTGTCGCTCGGGCCTCCGCCGTAGACCGTGGCCTCGACGGCGGTTGCGGCGATGCCGTTCGCGCCGTGGAAGACGCGCTCGCCCCAGGGGCTGAGGCGGCTCGGGTCGAAGTCGACGGCGAGGTCGAGGACGGGATCGGTGTTGCCGCTCCAGGACCAGGCGAGGTAGCCGAGGTCCAGCTGCTCGGCGGCGGCCATCATGGTGTCCTCGTCGGGGTCGCCCCACTGGTCCGCCGGGCCGCCGAACTCGCCGATGAGGACGGGGAGCCGGGCGGCGACGAAGGAGCCGAGGTAGTCGGTGATCTCCCGGGCGGTGTCGAACACGCTGTACATGTGGATGGAGAAGATCAGGTTGCCGGTGGGGTCGGCGTCGTGGACGGCGCGGGCGTTGGCCCTCATGACGCCCTGCCAGTCCTGGCCCCAGTTGGGGGCGTCGACCATGATCGTGTGCTGGAACCCGGCGGCACGCAGCTTCCGCACGGCCGCGGTGGTGGGGGCGGTCCAGCCGGCCGGATCGGCGTTGCCCCAGGGCTCGTTGCCGATGTTGACGACGACGTGGTCCTCCTCGCCGGCGAGGACGTCCTCGAGGCCGATCCAGTAGTCGGCGGCCTGGTCCAGGGTGGCGGCGGCGGCCTCCTCCCCGTAGCCGGTGGTGTCGTGCACCTCCAGGACGCAGATCAGCCGGTTGGCCTTGCAGTCCGCGATGACGGCGGCCACGTCGGAGGGGCCGTTGGCGGCCCAGCGGTGCCCGCTGGCGAGGACGACCCGGACGGTGTTGGCGCCGAGCGCCTTGATGTCGGCGAGGGAGCGGGTCTCGCCGGGGTACCAGGTGTGGGCGTGGTTGACGCCGCGCATGACGAAGTCGTTGCCGTTGGCTTCGCGCAGGCGGCCGTCGACGACGTGGAGGCCGGTGGCCGCGCTCGCGTCAGCGGTGGTGATGGCGGTGATGGGCCGCGCCTGGGCGGTGGACGCGCCCGCGGTGCCGAGGAGGGCGCACGCGAGGAGGGCGGCGAGCCCGGCGGCGAGAGCGGTGGCGGTGCGGGGGCGTGCGGTGCGGGGGCGTGCGGTGCGGGGGCCTGCGTCGGTGGTCGTACCTCGCGTGTTTCTCGTACGCGTCGTGCTTCTCGTGGTCACGGGGACTCCAGAAGGGGCGCCGGATGGGTGCGGGCAGGGACGTGCGCTCCCGCCGGGGACATGCGGTGGGAGCGCTCCCATGAAGTCATCACGGCGCGAGCACGTCAAGGGGTGGGACGCTCCGGGTGGTCCGGCTCGCCGGGTCGGAGCCGCCGGGCGGCGTGCCGTCGAGCCGCCGAACCGTCAGGGGGCCGGGGCGCCCAGCAGGGCCATGGTCTCCCGCAGTCGCCCGCATGCCCCGTCGTACTGCTCGGTGCCGGTGTGGGCCCGGTAGTCCGTCTCGATGACCTGGACCAGGGCGAGGTGGAGGTCGTACAGCAGCCGTCGGGTCCGCTCGCCGGCGCTGAGTGGCCGGCGCCCGTAGACCCGGAGGAACGCCTCGAACTCGCCGTGCGCGCTCGACTCGCTTCCGGAGAAGCCGAACTCCATCAGCGGGTCGCCGTAGAAGGCCCGCTCGTGGTCGATGATCGCCACGATCCGGCCGTCGCGCACCATGCAGTTGCCCGGCCACAGGTCCCAGGCGACGAAGCGGGGTTCGGTCACCGCGTCCAGGACGTCGGCGTGGGCGGACACGAGGTCGCGGACGGCGCCGTAGGCGTGGCGCAGGTCGACGCCGCGGCGCGCACCGTCGTCGAGCAGCTCGTCGACCATGCGCAGGAAGCCCGAGCGCCACGTGCGGTCGCCCGGTCCGGTCAGCGGGCCGAAGGCGGGGCCGGGGAGGGTGTTGAGTTCGCGGGTGATCGCGCCGAGCGCCTCGTGGTAGGCCTCGGTCTCCTTCTCGGTCAGGGTGTCCCTGACCGAGTGGAGGTTGTCCGCGTCGATGTGTGTCATGAAGAAGTAGTCGGCGTCGCACAGCTCGTGGCTCCGGTCGGCGAAGTCGACCGCGGGCACGGGAACCGTCGTGTGCTCCCGGATGAGCCGCAGCGCCGTCAGTTCGGTGGCCATGGCTCCGCGTTCGTAACGTCATCACCTCGACGTGCGGCGGCGGCGCGATCTTGAGGACGACGCGCCTGCCGGAGCGGAGCCGGATCCGGTAGGCCACGTTGAACCAGCCGTCACCGAGTTCGGTGACCCACTCCTCGCCCGCCCCGCACACCTCGTCGGGGCCGTAGGCGCGGGCCACCATCGCCCGGAGCGACCCCACGGGCTGCCGGTTCTTCGTGATGCTGTCCATCAGCCCTCCGATCAGCCCTCCGCCCGGAACATGATCGGACCGTAGCACCGGCAGGGCGTTTCGGTACGCGAGTTCGGGCCACGGCGCGGACGGGCGGCGGGGCGGGCCACGGCCCGGCCCCCGGGCGGACGAGAGTTGTGTGCGGAGGGTTGACGGGCCGGAGCGCGTTCCATAGCTTCACCACTTGATAAAAGTCTTGCGAGCATGGGCCGTTCCGCCTTCAGGAGTTCTACACACTCCGCCCGGGGCGACCACCGGGCGGCCGGGGCGCCGCAGTGGCGGCGCGACAGCGAGAGAGGGTTGCCAGGTGCATAACAAGTTGCTAGGGGTACTCCGGCTCCGCCGGCCGGGAGAAGCGGGCGGGTCACCGCGCCGCGCCCGCCGCCCGCGTGCCCTCACCACGCTGGCCGCCGGCGCCCTCGTCGCGAGCGGGCTCGTCCTCACGGGCTCCGGCACCGCCGCGGCGGCCGGCGAGCGGGTCGACGTCTGGCTGACCACCACCTCCGACGCCGGGGGGCGCACCGTCACCCGCGGCCTCGCCCCGCAGGTGCCCGTGGCCTTCGGCCCGGCCGGGGGCAGCGCCGCCCACACCATCACCGTCAACGAGAACACCACCTACCAGCAGTTCGAGGGCGGCGGCGCGTCCATCACCGACACCACCGCCCATCTGCTGCGCGGCGGGGCTGTCAGCGCGGCCACCCGCGACGCGGTGATGCGCAAGCTGTTCTCGCCGACCGAGGGCATCGGGCTGTCGTTCGTCCGCAACCCCATCGGCGCGTCCGACCTGTCCCGGCCCGGCCACGTCTCCCTCGACGACACCTGCTGCGACCTGGGCGACTTCGGTGCCAACGGCTACGACACCAACGTCCGGCTGCTGACCGCGCAGGCCAAGCAGCTCAACCCGGAGCTTCGGGTCAAGGGCGTGCCGTGGAGCGCCCCGGGGTGGATGAAGGACAACGGCCGGATGGACCAGATGGGCTGGCTGAAGTGGGAGTACTACCCGCTCTACGCCCAGTACCTGGTCAAGTACGTCCAGAGCTACCAGGCCGCCGGGGTGAAGGTCGACTACCTCTCCGTCCAGAACGAGCCGAACTGCTGCCAGGCGGGCAATCCCACCGCCATGAACTACCCCGGCATGAGCTGGAACCCGTCCGGACTCGTCGAGTTCACGAAGAACCACGTCTACCCCGCCTTCCGGGCCGCGGGCCTCACCACCAAGGTCCTCGTCCACGACTGGAACTACGGCGACTACGCCAACTTCGGCGCCGCCGTCCTCGGGGACGCCGGCGTGCGCAACGACCCGCTGTTCGGCGGCATCGCCTGGCACGGCTACTTCGGCGACCCGGCCGTCGGCAGCCAGGTCCACGGCCAGTACCCCTCGGTCCGGCAGTTCAGCACCGAGCACTCGGGCGGCACCTGGATCGCGAACCAGCACGACGAGGACCTGCGCGACATCGTCACGTACGCCCGCAACTGGAGCAGCAGCCTGGTCAAGTGGAGCCTGGCGCTCAACCAGGACATGGGACCGCACAACGGCGGCTGCGGGACCTGCACCGGCCTGATCACCGTGCAGGAGGGCGGGCCGCGGGCCGGTCAGGTCGACTACACGATCGAGTACTACACGACCGGGCACCTGACCAAGTTCGTCCGGCCCGGCGCGTACCGGATCGACTCCACCGCGAACGCCACCGTGCAGAACGTGGCCTGGCGCAACCCGGACGGTTCCAAGGCGCTGATCGCCCACAACGGCGGTGCCTCCGCGCAGTCGGTCCGGGTCGACTGGGGCGGTCAGTCCTTCACGTACACGCTCCCGGCGCGCACGACGGCCACGTTCACCTGGGCGGGCACGGGCGGCGGCGGCGAGAGCGGCGCGGGCGCGCTGACCGGCCTGGCCGGGAAGTGCCTGGACGTCGCCGGCGCCGCCACGGCCGACGGCACGGCCGTGCAGCTGTACACCTGCAACGGAACCGCGGCGCAGCGCTGGACACTGGGGGCCGACGGCAGCCTCCGGGCTCTCGGCAAGTGCCTGGACGTGACGGGCGGATCAACGGCCGACGGCGCCAAGGTCCAGCTGTACACCTGCAACGGTACGGGCGCGCAGCGCTGGACCTACGACCCGGTCACGCACGACGTGGTCAACACGGCCGCCGACAAGTGTCTCGACGTCACCGGCAACTCCTCCGCCGACGGGACGCGGGCCCAGATCTGGACCTGCACGGGCGGAGCCAACCAGAAGTGGACGCACACCGCATGACACGACAGCACCAGAGAAAGAAGGCGGGCGGCGCGCTCGTCGCCGCGACGGCCGTCCTCGCCGGGCTGCTGGCCGGCGCCCTGCCGAGCGCCGCCGCGGAGGAGCCCGCCTCCCCCGCGCCCCGGGCCGTGGACCGCTTCGAGGGCGAGGTGCCGTTCGCCGGACCGCCCGCCGAGGGCCTCTTCACCTGGGGCAGCGACGCCGACGACCACCCGGCGCTCGAACTCGTCGCGCGCCCGGACGCGCCCGAGGGTGCGAAGGTCCTGCAGGGCCGCTACGACATCAGCGGCTGGGGCGGCTTCACCCACGACTTCGCCTTCGACCGGCCCGCCCACGACTGGACCGCCCACCAGGGCATCCGCTTCTGGTGGTACGGCCAGAACACGGCGCCGCTGCCGCCCGGTTCCGGCAAGCGGATCAACTTCGAGATCAAGGACGGCGGCGCCAACGGCGAGGCGTCCGAGCTGTGGACGACCTCGTTCACCGACGACTGGGAGGGCTGGCACCTCGTCGAGATCCCGTTCTCCGAGTTCCACTACCGCGCCGACTACCAGCCGGTCGGCGGCATCGACCAGGTCCTCGGCCTCGACCGGATGTGGGGGTACGCGCTGACCCTGCCGACCGGCGGGCCCGGCACGTTCGCCCTGGACGGGGTAGAGCTGTACGGGGCGGCGGAACCCGCGCTGCGCACGAGCGTGGTCACCGGATCGGTGGTGCACCCGGTCGACGAAGGCGGCACGGCGCGCGTCGACGTCACGGTCGCCACGACCGGCTCCCAGCCGATCGGCGAGCCCGTCACCGTCACGTACGCGGCGGAGGGCGGGAGCGCCGAGCCCGGAGCGGACTACCGGCCGGTCACGGGCAGCGTCGTCTTCCCCGCCGGTACGCCGTCGGGGACGACCCGGTCCGTGGAGGTGCCGACCCTTGTGGACGGCTCCGCCGAGGCCGCCGAGACCGTGCCGGTGAAGCTGACCGTCGAGGGGGCCAAGGCGCCCGCGGAGACCCCGCTCGTCGTCGTGAACGCCCACGGGCTGCCGTACCTCGACCCGCGCCTGCCGGTGAAGAAGCGGGTCGCCGACCTGCTGGGCCGGATGTCGCTCCAGGAGAAGGTCGGCCAGATGACGCAGGCCGAGCGCAACGCGCTGCGCTCGCAGGGCGACATCTCCGGGTACGCGCTCGGCTCGCTGCTCTCCGGCGGCGGCTCGGTGCCGACGCCGAACGCACCCGAGGCCTGGGCGCGGATGATCGACGCGTACCAGCTGCGCACCCGCGCGACCCGCTTCCAGATCCCGGTGATCTACGGCGTGGACGCCGTCCACGGGCACAACAACGTCATCGGTTCGACGATCATGCCGCACAACATCGGCATCGGCGCGGGCCGGGACCCCGGGCTCGCCGCGCGGACCGGCGCCGTCACCGCCAAGGAGGTGCGGGCCACCGGCATCCCGTGGGACTTCGCGCCCTGTCTGTGCGTGACGCGCGACGAGCGGTGGGGGCGTTCGTACGAGGCGTTCGGCGAGGACCCGGCGCTCGTGACCGCGATGGAGACGGTCATCAACGGCATGCAGGGCGCGCGGAACGGCAAGGACCTCGACCGGAACGACAAGGTGCTCACCAGCGCCAAGCACTTCGTCGGCGACGGCGGAACGGAGTTCGGGTCGTCGACGACGGGCTCGTACACGATCGACCAGGGCGTCACGAAGGTGACCCGGGAGGAACTGGAGGCCGTCCACCTCGCCCCGTTCGCGGAGGCCGTCAAGCGCGGCACGGGCACGGTCATGCCCTCGTACTCCTCGCTCGACGTCCTCGGCGACGACGCCGGTCCGGTGAAGATGCACGCCAACGCCGAGATGATCAACGGCGCCCTGAAGGACCGCATGGGCTTCGAGGGCTTCGTCATCAGCGACTGGCAGGCCATCGACCAGATCCCGGGCGACTACGCGAGCGACGTGCGTACCTCGGTCAACGCCGGACTCGACATGATCATGGTGCCGACGAACTACCAGGAGTTCACCCGCACCCTCACGGGCGAGGTGGAGGCCGGTCGCGTTCCGGCCGCGCGCGTCGACGACGCGGTGGCCCGCATCCTGACGCAGAAGTTCCGCCTCGGCCTCTTCGAGAAGCCGTACGCGGACACCACGCACCTGCCGGCGATCGGGTCGGCGGCGCACCGGGCGGTGGCCCGCGAGGCCGTCGCGAAGTCGCAGGTACTGCTGAAGAACGACGGCGCGGTACTGCCGCTGAAGCCCTCGCAGAAGGTGTACGTGGCCGGGTCGAACGCCGACGACCTCGGCAACCAGGCCGGCGGCTGGACCATCAGCTGGCAGGGCGCGTCGGGGCGGACGACGACCGGCACGACCGTCCTGGAGGCGATGCGGAAGGCGGCGCCGGACGCGGACATCGCGTACTCGAAGGAGGCCTCGGAGCCGACCGACGGGTACGACGTCGGTGTGGTGGTCGTCGGTGAGACGCCGTACGCGGAGGGGTTCGGCGACGTCGGCAACGGGCACGACCTCGAGCTGACCGCCGCCGACAAGACGGCCGTCGACCGGGTGTGCGCGGCGATGCCGTGCGCGGTCCTCGTGGTCTCCGGCCGGCCCCAGCTGATCGGCGACCGGCTCGCGGCGATCGACGCGCTCGTGGCGTCGTGGCTGCCGGGCACGGAGGGCGACGGCGTCGCCGACGTCCTCTACGGCAGGCGGCCGTTCACCGGCCAGCTGCCGGTGACCTGGCCGAAGTCGGAGGCGCAGCTGCCGATCAACGTGGGCGACACGCGCTACGACCCGCAGTTCCCGTACGGCTGGGGCCTGACCACGCTCGCCCCGCCGGCTCCGGCGCTGTCGCCGGCCGGTGGCGAGGCCGCCCTGCGGGCGATCGCGGTCGCGGCCCGGGCGCTCCAGGCGGCCGGGCGCGGCGAGTCAGCCGAGGGCCGGAAGCTCGTGACGGCGGCGCGGTTGCTCGTGCAGCGGCGGATCGGCGACCGGATCACGGAGGCGACGGCGGCGCCGTTCGCCTCGGCGGATCATCTGCTGCTCACCGGTGATCTGGTCGGTGCGGTCCGGGACCTGACGCGGGCGTACCGGGCGGCCGGCTGAGCGGATCGAACGCGTCCGGGGGCCGCCGTCCCCGGTCCCCGGACGCTTCCCCCGCGGCGTGACGGGTCGGGGGTCAGGGAGCGGCGGTCGCGGGACGGGTCGAGACGAGGACGCCGATCTTGTCGATGCGGTGCTCGGGGTTGCCCTGGGCGTCCCGCCAGAAGTTGCCCGCCGCGTCGTCCTCGGGCGTGGCGCAGGTGGACAGCGTGATCATCGCCCGGGTGGGCCGCTCGCCCGGGGCGCCCGGCACGGCGGCCCGCTGCTCGGCGAGGGAGCGGTCGGAGCGGAAGGACGTCGTGCGGGTCTCGGTGATCCGGTACGTGTACGTGGTGCCCTCCGCCGTCACGCGCACGGTGTCGCCGACGTCGACCGCCGGCAGGTCGCGCAGGGGCCCTCCGGCGGAGAGCCGGTGCGCCGTGACCAGGTAGTTGCCGATGTCGCCGGGGCCGACGCCGCCGCGCTCGCCGTACGGGCTCGCCGCCACGCCCCGGTCCTGGATGCGGGTGCCGGGCCGGTCGTCGGTGGTCCCCTCGTAGGGCACGACCCGCAGGTCGGTCACGCCGATCGAGGGGATGTCGAGCTCGGCCGGCCGGGGCCGCGGACTGGGCGCCGCGGCCACCGGTTCGGGCGCCTCGGTCGTACGCGACGGGGGCGGCGGCGTCACGGCGACGGGCGGCGGTGACGTGCCGGCGCTGGTGGTGGGCGGCGCGGGCCGCGCGGGGGCCCCGCCTCCGTGGACGGCGCAGCCGACGACGAGGAGGGCCAGGAGGGCGACGAGAGCCGCCGCCGCGGCGCGCTGGGACGTCCGGCGCGCGGCGGCCGGGTGGACACGACGGGCACGGGTCATGGGCTGTAGACCGCCTGACGTGGGACGGGGCCTGCGTCAGGGGCCAACGCCGGAGGGCGGCCCGCTATTCCCGGCCGGTCGTCGGTCCGGTTGTTACCGGCGGTCAGGCGTTACGGGCAGGCGTACGGGTCACGCGTACGGGTCGAAGGGGATCCCGGCGGGTTTCGCCTTGGCGAGGTGGGCGGCGAAGCTGCCGTCCTTCAGGCCGAAGTGGGCGCTGCCGAAGTCGGCGGCGACGAGCTTCTCGCGCACGCCTGCGGGGTAGCCGTTCCAGCCGACGAGGCTGGGGAACTGCCAGGTGTGCTGGTGGTTCTCGGGCGGCTCGTCGTTCGAGTTGGCGGGACGGAAGCAGTGGGTGCCGATGCCGTCCTTGTGGTAGACGATCTTGGGGTGGGTGCCGTCCCAGCGGACGGCGTCGCGGCCGTGGATGTCGAAGTCGCCGTGGGCGGAGGTGGCGACGTACCGGGCGACGCCGTTCTGGACCCAGACGACGACGTGTTCCCAGTCGTGGCGGTGGCCGCCGAGGCTGGTCCCGGGCAGGGCCTGGTCCTTCTCGAAGTAGAGGCCGTACATGACGGCGCACCAGCCGTTGTTGCAGAGGGCGCGCGCGTAGCCGTTGGTGGCGGTGAGGTCCCAGGAGTCACGGCACTGTCCGTTGAGGGCGCCGGACGGGTTGAGGCCGCCGTTGACGGTGCCGTCGGGGCCGATCGCGGGGGTCGGGTAGCAGCCGTCCGTGTCGTAGTCGTACGCGGGTTGGTACGTCTGCTCCAGGGCGTCGGCGTTCGCGGGCAGGGCCGGGGGCGGAGCGGCGACGGCGCTTCCCGCGAACGCGATCACGAGGGCGAGCGAACCGGCGAGGGTCAGGGCCCCCTTGGTCAGGTGGCGCCCGGTGTTCGGCATGTCTCCCCCGTCGTCCGCTGTGGGCACGTCAACTCGCCGCCTGACATGCCCACTTCAGACGCGCTCAATCCTCGTTCCCGCGCCGGCGCGCGCCCCCGTCGCTCAGCGCAGCCGGCGGGCCCGCAGCACCAGGTCCTCGGTGTGGTGCGCGCCCGCGCCTCCCTCGATCTCCCGCGGCCGCCGCTCGTCGACCTCCACCTGCCAGTCGTCGCCGAACAGCGGGATGATCGTCGAGGGCCAGACGTAGTCCGCGGGGTCGAAGCCGCTCTCGTGCGCCTGCTCGCTCTCCACGCCCGCGTGGTGCACGAAGAGCAGGACGCCGCCGGGGGCGACCGCGGCCAGCAGCGCGCGCTCGGCCTCGGCGTCGGGGGTGCGCAGCAGCGCCGGGTACTGCGCGGAGACCAGGTCGAAGGAGGCCGGCGCGAGGTCTGCCGCGGTCAGCGTGGCGTGCACCCAGCGCACGGCGACGCCGGCGTCCCGCGCATGCCCGGCCGCCCGGTCCAGCGCGACGCCGGAGACCTCGAGCGCCGTCACGTCCCAGCCGCGGCGCGCGAGCCAGACCGCGTCCGCCCCCTCGCCGCAGCCGACGTCGAGGACGCGGCCGGGGGTGAGCGCGGCGGCCTCGGTGACGAGGGCGCCGTTGGGGCGGCCGCTCCACACCTGCTGCCGGTCGGAGTAACGGGCGTCCCACTCCTCCCGTACGGCCGGGTCTCCGGCGTAGTCGTCGGCGGGCCGGCGGGCGTCGGCGGGCGTTCCTGATGCGTTGTCGTCGGTCACGGGCACACCGTGTCCCACCCGGTCCCCGGCCCGCCACTCACCTTGCCGGATCGGCAAAAGAGTCCCCCGCGCAGGGCCGCGGGTCCGCTCACGCCGCGGCGCGAGTGGGGTCCGCGGGCGGCGCGGGCGTACGGAGGTGCCGGAGGTTGACGGCCGAGGCCCTGGCGACGGCCACGGGGTTCAGGAAGCGCAGCGGGCCGATCAGACGGGAGGCGAACAGGTGCATGTGCCGTGCCGTGGCCGCGTCGCGCGCCGCCGCCGAGAACATCAGCCGTTCCAGGGGGTTGAACGGACGCGCCGTGGCGAAGTCGGCCGCCAGGTACTGGTGGCCGAGCAGCCTGCGGCGGTGCCTGCGCGCGTACGCCGCGAGCGCCCCGTCGAGGTCGCCGCGCCCTGCGGCGGCCGGGGCCACCGCCTCCGCCAGCCACCGCGCGGACTGCAGCGCCCAGCCGCAGCCGACGCCCCACAGGGGGTCGCCGGTCAGGGCGGCGTCGCCGACGAGCGCCACGCCCGGCGCCGTCGGCCTGCGGCTGAGGAAGGGGTAGTCGACCATGCCGATGATCTTCGAGACGCGTTCGGCGGAGTCGACGGGCGGCGCCTCGGGCAGCGCGCGGACGAACGCCATGAAGCTGCCCTCCAGGTCCTCGCGGAACTCCGGCAGCCGCTCCTTGTCCGGGAGGACCGCCATGACCGTCACCCCGTCGTCGTTCGGGAACGCGTAGGCCATGTCGGGTTCGAGGAACCAGGTGTGGCCGATCCCGTCCCGCAGCGGCAGGCCGCGGAAGTGCGCGAGATAGCCGAAGCGCGCGTTCTCGTACCGCCGGGTGGGCACGTCGGCGTGCGTCGCCACGGCCGAGTCCTTGCCGTCGGCGCCGACCACCAGCCGGGCCCTCAGCTCCCGCTCGCCCCGCCGCGTCGACGCGCGGACCCCGACCGTGCGACCGGCTTCCCGGACGAGCCCGGTCACCTGGTGGCCGAGGAGCAGGTCGACGCCGGGGGTCGCCGCCGCACGCGAGCGGATCAGCGGATCGAGGACGCTGCGCCGTATGTTGTACGCGTACGGCAGCTCGGGGCCCCCGGGCGCGGCCCTCGGCTCGATCCACCCCCAACGGGTGTACCAGCGGGCCTCGTTGCGGACGGCCCCCGCCTGCTCCAGGGCGGGGACGAGGCCGAGTTCGTCGAGCACCGGGTGGGCGCAGGCCGTGAGGGAGTGGGTGCACAGCACCTTGTACGCATCGGGGTCCGAGCGGCGTTCGAGCAGGGCGACGCGGGCACCGCGTCGGGCGAACAGGATCGCCGCGGCGCTTCCGGCCAGGCCGGCTCCGCTGATGACGACGTCGTAGACGTCCCCCGCGCTCTCGGGGTGGGTCATGCGCTGATCGCTCCCTTCGGGATGGGTTGCCGTTCAGGGGAGGGTGCGGAGCCAACCTACTGGCTGGTAGGTGATTTTTAGCGGGGAACCCGGGATCAGCCGAGGCGGACCCGTATCTTCTGCGGGGCTCCGGCGAGCCGGGTCAGGTCGCCGAAGACGAGCTCGAGCGTGGCGCCGGTCGTCGCGGCCGTGACGGTGGCGGGCTTGGAGAGCACCGCCGAGACCGTCTTCTCCCAGACGACCTCCAGGGCGGTCGCCCGGCGGGCCGGGTCCGACACCACGACGGTCGCCGTCCCGTCGCGGTGCTCGCGGATCAGGACCGACGCGGGCGCGCTGGAGGTGACGCGCCCCGCGCTGCCGGCCGTCCAGAAGTTGACGGCGGTCAGGCCGAGGCGGGGGACGTGGACGCCCTGCCGGTCGCGGGAGTTGGCGAGGATCCGGAGCCGGGCTCCGCTCGCGGCCCGCAGCGCGGTGGTGGCGGCGCTCGCGCCGGGCAGCAGGACGTACGCGTAGCCGCCGTCCGACGGGTCGGTGCCGTGGTCGGTGCAGAGGGTGAGGTAGCGGCGGGTCAGGGGCGTGGTGGGGCCGCCGGCGTTGATGTCCCGCCAGGCGCCGGTGCGTTCCTCGCGGACGGTGGTCAGGTCCAGGCCCTGGGGGAAGACGTAGCCCGCGTGGCCGTCGATGTGCGCCCAGCGCGCGTTCTCGAAGGTCCGCTGCCAGCCCTGGTGGTCCGGCTGGAGCCGGCCGTCGACGGTGAGGGCGGGCGCGCCCGTCTCGCCGAGGGCGCGGTTGTCGACGGTGGTCTCGACCGCGTGGCCGTCGGACGAGGTGATTCCGGCGCCGAGGCAGACGACGGAGTCGTCGAGCCAGAACCACGACTTCCTGGCGTTCATCGTGGAGGACAGTCCCACGAGGTGCTGGCCGGTGGCGCCGAACTCCCCGTCGGTGGAGCCGCCCACCCAGGCCGCGTCCGGCATGGGCTGGCCCCAGTTGCCGCCCTCGCCGTCGGCGAGCGGCTTGCGCGACGCGGTGATGCCGGGCAGGCGGTAGGGGTCGACGGTGGGCCAGTACGCGTCGGCGTACTGCTCGAGGCCGAAGTCGTCGCCCCACCACGAGAGCCAGCCGGCGCCGGTGTGGTAGCCGCGGGCGTGCTCGCCGTTGCCGTACTCGTAGTGGGCAATGCGCCGGGAGGCCATGGAGACGGAGGCGCACCAGCCGCGGCGGCGGTGGGTGACCCGGTCCATGTGGTGGAAGAGCCGGTGACCGACGGGTTCGGGCGCGGGCACGATCGAGGTGTCGTCGAGGAGGGAGTGCAGGAGAGCGGCGCGGACCAGGCTCAGCTTCGGGTTGCGCAGTGGCGGCAGGTGGTAGTCGCGCTGCATCCAGCCCTTGACCATGGAGCGCCAGCGGGCGTTCTCCGCCTCGCTCGCGCCCTGGCCGAGGAGGACGATGGTGGCGAGGAGGGCGTGCGCGCGGGTGTGGTCGGAGGTCCCCGCCCTGCTGATGCCGCGCGAGGAGACGTTGTCCATGATCAGGCCGTTGTGGACGAAGGGTGCGATGGCGTGGTCGACGGTGTCCAGGAAGAGCTGCGCGTCCGGGGAGTTGACGGGCCAGCGGGATCCGCGCAGCAGCGCCATGAGGCGTCCGACGCCGTCGTGGAGGACGGAGCCGTATCCGCCGATGTAGGGGACGTTGCGGTGCTGGATGAACGATCCGTCGGCGTAGAAGCCGTCCCCGCTCGTCACGTACGGGAAGACGGGGTTGAGCGCGGCGACGGCGCGGGCGAGCCGGTCGGCGTTCTCGCCGACGATCGAGCGGAGGATCACGGTGCGGCAGAGGTCGACGCGGTTGGCTCCGGTGGAGGTGCCGGTGTAGGAGGCGAAGACCGAGTCGGGCACGAAGTGGTCGACGGCGCGGCAGTAGGCCGCGATCCGCTCGGCCGTGAGGTGCTCGTGGACCAGCACGCAGATGTCCATGAGCGCCTGCGGGGAGCCGATCTGCCAGTTCCACCAATTGCCGTAGCGGGTGGTGGTCTCGTTGTAGACCCGGGCGTGGAGGTGGTCGAGGCCGGTGAGGACGGCCCGCAGGACGGTGGGGTCGCCCGTCAGTCCGGTGCCGGGCTGGGCCCAGGCCTGGGCGAGGGTGCCGAGCCGGTTGTAGCTCTCGTTCATCATGGCCGAGAAGCCGTACGACTCGGCGTCGGTGTCCGGCTCGGGGTCCCGCCACACGGCGTCGGGCCAGAGTGACCCGTCGGCGGGCGCCATCGTGGCCAGGTGGGTGCGGGCGGCCGTGCCGAGGTCGGCGAGCAGGGTCCTGAACGGCTCGGCGGTGGGGCTGAAGCCGGTGCCGAGGAGGAGGTCGCGCCAGGTGGCGCGCAGTGCGGCGAACTCCTGGGGCTCCGCGGAGACGGGATCGGCGACGGCGGCGGGCGCGGCGACCGCACCGACCCCGAGGGCGAGCGCGGCGCCTCCGGTCGCTTGGAGGAGGGTGCGGCGGCGCAGGGAAGTGGCCATGGTGAACCAGCCTTCGCGGAGGAGGGGTTGGGGGGCGGTGCTTGGACGGCAGCCTCCGCAAGCGCTTTCTCTTCGTCAAGGCACGGTGGCGACTCGGGCAGTAATCGGTCACGGGGGCGGGCGGGAGAAGGGCTCCGGGGCCGACGCGGCGGCGGAAGGGCGCTGGGGGCGGCGCGGTGGGCGCCAGGAGGGCACCGGGGCCGGCGCGGCGGACGTCAGGAGGGCGCCGGGCACGTCAGGCGCCGCAGGACTCCCGGATCACCAGCCGGGGCAGCCACTCGACGGCCGAGTGCGCCGCGTCCGGGTCCTCCAGGCGGCGTACGAGCAGGCGGACCGCCTCCGCGCCGACCGCGAAGGTCGCGGGGCTCACGGACGTCAACGGCACGTCGGCGAGCGCGGCCATCTCGTCGTTGTGGCACACCAGGGCGAAGTCCTCCGGCACCCGCACCCCGCGGGCCTGCAACCACTGCAGCAGGTTCACCGCGTCGATGTCCGTGTGCACGAGTCCGGCGCGCACCTCGCCGGACTCGACGAGCCCGAGCAGCCGTTCCCGTACGGAGTCGTCGAGGTGCGCCCGCTCCCCCTGCGCGCCGCCCTCCCCCGGCGGCGGCGAGAGGTCGTCGTCGCGCATCCCGAGCGCGCGGACCGCCGACTCGTACCCCGCGCGCACGGCGGACCGGGTGTGGGTGTGCCGGGCGAGCAGCGCGACGCGCCGGTGCCCGAGCCGCGCCAGGTGCCGTACGGCGAGGGCCGCGCCGCCGGCGTGGTCCGACACCACCCGGTCGAGATGGGAGCCGGGTACGCCGAGGGGGATCCTGCGCTCGACCAGGACGGCGGGCACCGCGGGCTCCGCGAAGGGCGCGGCCTCCGCCTCGGAGGGCCCGCCGACGGACCAGCTCGGGGCGAGCAGCAGTCCCTCGACGCCCGCGTCGAGGAGGGTGGCGATGTGCGGGAGGTCCCGGTCGGCCGCGTAGTCGGTGATGCCCACGAGCAGCCGGGCGCCCGCGTCGGCCGCGGCCTGCCGCGCGCCCTGGATGACGGCCCGGAAGTAGTAGTCGGACACGGGCACGACCATCCCGAGCACCGGTCCGCCGGACGCCCGGGGCGCGGCGCGGGGCGCGGCCCGCCGGGCGAGCCGGGCGTCGCGGGCGTTGAGCGGCGCGGTGGGCCAGGTGACGGTGCCGTGGAGCCTGCGCACGCGCCCCACTTCGGCCAGGGCGGCCACGTCGCGCCGGGCGGTCTCGACGGAGACGCCCAGCTCCGCGGCGAGTTCGCTGACGCGGAGGCCCTCGCGTTCGCGGACGAGGCGCAGGATCCGGCGGTGTCGCTGTTCCACGCTCTCGCGCATCGGTGGCGCCCCTCGGTCCGGTCGGGCTCGTCGCCGGCGCAGCCTAGCCCACCTCGTGACCGGGAAATGACCGAGTCCGCCGTTCCGCCGGACGCGACGAGGGACCGGCTCGTGGCCCACCCCTCGGCCTGGGCCTCACACCCAGCCCCAGCCCCAGCCTCGACCTCGGCCCTCAGCCTCCTCAGTCGTCGGGGAGCGTACGGCCCAGCTTGCGCAGCAGGTCGGCGAGGGTGTCGCGCTCGTCCGCGGTGAGCCCGGCGAGGAGGCGCGTCTCGTTGCGGACGTGCGCGTCGACGACCTCGTCGATGAGGGCGCGGCCGCGGTCGGTGAGGCGGATGACCCTGCCGCGCGCGTCCCCCTCGGCGGTACGGCGGCTGACGAGACCGGCGCGTTCCAGCCGGTCGACCCGCTTGGTCACCGCTCCCGAGGTGACCATCGTCGATCCGCCCAGCTCTCCGGCGGTGAGTTCGAAGGGCGGACCCGCGCGGCGAAGCGTGCCGAGGACGTCGAACTCCCCCCGGCCGAGGTCGTACCGGTGGAAGACCCGGTTCAGGTGCTCGTCCAACGCCCAGTGCAGTCGGCTGATGCGGCCGATGACGTGCATCGGGCTGGGGTCGAGGTCGGGCCGCTCCCGGTGCCACTGGCCGACGATGCGGTCGACGGCGTCGCCGAGGTCCGCCCCTTCGGGTCGGGCGGTGGACTCGCCGTCCTGACGGGCCATGACTTGACCACTCTCTTCCGTGGAAACTACTTTATCTTCCATGGAAGATATCACGGGGCGCCGTGCGTCCGCGTCCCTTCGCCACGGTCGTCACTTATTCGATTCCGGCCTGACCGCCCTCGCGCCCGCGCTCTGGGGAAGCGTCTACCTGGTGACCACCGAGTGGCTGCCACCCGACCGTCCCCTTCTCGCCACCACCGTCCGGACCCTGCCCGGCGGTCTGCTGCTTCTCGCGTTCACCCGGGCCCTGCCGCGGGGCGTCTGGCTCTGGCGCGCCCCGGCCCTCGGCGCCCTCAACATCGGCGCCTTCAACTTCCTGCTCTTCTTCGCGGCCTACCGCCTGCCGGGCGGGGTCGCGGCGACGGTCATGGCCGTCCAGCCGATGATCGTCCTGGTCCTGGCGGCGGCGCTCTTCGGGGAGAGGATCCGGCTCTCCCATCTGGTGGCCTGTGCCCTCGGCGCGGGCGGCGTCGTCCTCGTGGTGTCCCGGGGCACGGGCGCCCTCGACCCGCTCGGCGTGGCGGCGGCGCTCGGCGCGGCGGTCTGTCTCGCCCTCGGCATCACGCTGACCAAGCTGTGGGGGCGCCCCGAGGGCGTCGGGCTGCTCGCCGTCACCGGCTGGCAACTGGTGGCCGGCGGACTCGTCTCGCTGCCCTTCCTGCTCGCCTTCGAAGGCCTGCCCGGCTCCGTGACCGGCACGAACCTGCTCGGTTTCCTCTACCTCGTCTCCTTCTGCGCCGTCATCAGTTACGCGCTCTGGTTCCGCGGGATCGAGCGGCTCCCGGCCCTCACGATCTCCTTCCTCGCGCTCTTCAGCCCCGTCGTCGCCACCGTCCTCGGCCTCGTCGTCCGCGCCGAGACGCTGTCGCTCCTCCAGGTCGCCGGGATCCTGGCGATTCTCGGCGCGGTCGTCCTCGCCGGCCCCAGGCCGCCGACGGCGGGTGGAACGCGCTCCTGAGCCGGCGCCCCCGTCCCGGGCATCCGGATGGGGGAACCGGAGCGGCCGTCGCGCCCGTGCGGGGCGATGATGGGAAGCCGAGGTCCCGGCAGGGCGAGGGAGGTGGCGAACGGCGTGGACGACCCGCCTCTGACGGGCGCGCCCCTCTACGACGGGCTTCCGTTCACCGACGGTGCGGCCGGGGCCGTTCTCGACTCCCGGGGCCGGATCCTCGGCTGGACGGCGGCCGCCGCCGACCTGATGTCCCTGTCCGCGGACAAGGTCTGCGGTCGTCCCGTACGGGAGCTGCTCGCGGACCCGGCGACCTGGCCCGCGCTGCTGGCGCGGCGGACCGCCGGCTCCTGGTCCGCCGAAGCGGTGGTCCGCACCGGCAACGACGAGGAGCTCCGGGTCGGCTTCCAGGTCGGCGTCCTCACCGGCACGGACGCGGCCTCCGGGCCGCTCTGCGACGCGGGTACGGAGCAGGGGACGCCCCCTCCCACGACGGCGCGGGCCTCCGGGGCGGCGCGGTACATGCTGCTCGCGGCGCCCGCGCGGGCCGTCGACCAGTGGCGCCAGGACCAGGCCTTCACCCGCGAGCTGTTCCTTCAGGACCGGGTCGGGCTCGCGGTGTTCGACGAGAACCTCCGCCTGGTCAGGACCAATACCCATCTCCTCCCGTACACCGGCCTTCCGGCCGAGATGCGCGACCGGCGGCTCGCCGACTTCCTCCAGGCCGAGGACGCCACGGCGATCGAGCGGCGGCTGCGCGAGGTGCTGCGGACGGGGCTCCCCCTGGTGCGGGCGGAGGAGATCGCGCGCACGATCGAGGACCCGGGCTCGGGTGCGGTCATGACCATCACGGCCTTCCGGCTGCAGGATCCGTCGGGGCGGGTGCTGGGCGTGACCGCTCTGTTCACCGACGTGACCGAGGTCCGGCGGGCGGCGGAGCGCCTTGAGGTGCTCCAGCACGCGACCGCGGCCGTCGGCGGCTCACTGTCGGTGGCGGAGACGGGCGAGGAACTGGCGACGGTGCTCGTGCCCGGCCTCGCGCACCGGGCCGTCGTCGAGATCGCCGACGCCGTGTTCGTGGGCGAGGAGCCGGTGACCGGACCGGGTGGTCCGCCGACCCTGCGGCGCGCCGGGGTCGCCGGGCCCGCCCTGCCCGGTGTGCCCGACACCGGGCCCGGAGTGGTGCCCGCCGCGGCCCACGGCACGGGCCCCGGTCCCGCTTCCGGCCCCGGTCTCGGCGCGACTCCCGGCACCGGCCGCGACCCGGCGCTCTCCATGACGGCTCCCCTGCGGGCGCGGGGCGTCGACCTGGGTCGCGTCACCGTCCACCGGGGGCCCGGGGAACCGGCGTACGAACCGGCCGATCTGGACCTGCTCCGCGAGATCGCCATCCACGCCGGCCTCGCCCTGGACAACGCGCGCCGCTACACGCGCGAGCACCGGGCCGCTGTCGGGCTGCAGCGCAGTCTGCTGCCGCCGTCGCAGTCGGAGACGGTCGCCGTGAGCACGGCGGGTGTGTACCTGCCCGCCGACACGGGGACGGGCGTGGGCGGCGACTGGTTCGACGTCATCCCGCTCTCCTCGGCCCGGGTCGCGCTCGTCGTCGGCGACGTCGTCGGCCACGGCCTGACGGCCACCGCCACCATGGGACGCCTGCGCACCGCCGTACGGACCCTCGCCGACCTCGATCTGGAGCCGGACGAGCTGCTCGTGCACCTCGACGACCTCGTCTCGCAGTTCCGGATCGAGACCGGCGGCGCCGACCGGAACGGGGACTCCGACCCGTACACGGACTCCGACCGGTACGGGGACTCGGCCCGCTACGGGGACTCCGCGCGGTACGGATTCACGGACGTGTACGGCGAGAGGGAGTCCGCCGGTCGCGAGCAGGGTCCCGTCGGGGCCACGTGTCTGTACGCCGTCTACGATCCGGTCGCGCGCCGCTGCGCCCTCGCCTCCGCCGGCCATCCGGCGCCCGCCGTCAGGGCTGTGGACGGCACGGTCACCTTCGTGCCCATGGAGGCGGGGCCGCCCCTGGGGACCGGCGGCGTGCCCTTCGACACCACAGAGATCACGCTGGAGCCCGGCAGCGTCCTCGCCCTCTACACCGACGGCCTGGTCACCGGCCCGGACGGGCGCCACGAATCGGGCGCGGCCCGGCTGGCGCACCACCTCGGGCGTCCCCTCGGCCCCGACGCGCCGCTGCGCGCCCTCGGGCACGCGATCGTCTCGGACCGCATCGAGCCGTCCCGTGCCGACGACGTCACGCTGCTCCTGGCCCGCACGCACGCGGTGCCCGCCGAGTCCACGGTCATCTGGCCGGTGGAACCCGACCCGGCCGCGGTGGCCCGGGTCCGGGGCCTGGCCGCCCGCCAGCTGGCCCTCTGGGGCCTGGACGACCTGGCCTTCACCACCGAACTCGTCATCAGCGAGCTGGTCACCAACGCGATCCGCTACACCGGCGGCCCCGTCGAGGTGCGGATGATCCGCGCGGGCCGCCTGACCTGCGAGGTCTCCGACCCCAGCGCCACGCATCCGCGGATGCGCCGGGCTCGTCTGACGGACGAGGGCGGCCGCGGGCTCTATCTCGTGGCGCAGCTCAGCTCCCGCTGGGGCAGCCGCTACACCGACGAGGGCAAGACCATCTGGAGCGAGCAGGACATTCCCGACCCCCTGTGACGGCGGCGGTCGCCGCTCGCCCACCGAACACTCCATTTTGCTAGACGATACGGTTCGTCTCGTCTACTGTGGGGCGCATGATCACCGCACCGCGCGCCCACATCGCCATGTTCTCCATCGCCGCCCACGGACACGTGAATCCCAGCCTGGAGGTCATCCGCGAACTCGTCGCCCGCGGGCACCGGGTCAGCTACGCCATCCCCGCCTCCTTCGCCGAGAAGGTCGCGGCCACCGGCGCCACGCCCGTCGTCTACCGCTCCACGCTCCCGACGGACGACGACCCTGACGCCTGGGGCACCGAACTCATCGACCACATCGAGCCGTTCCTCGACGACGGCATCCAGGCGCTGCCGCAGTTGGCGCGGGCCTTCGACGACGACCGGCCCGATCTCGTGCTGCACGACATCACCGCGTATCCGGCGCCCGTCCTCGCGCACACGTGGGGCGTGCCTGCGCTCTCCCTCTGGCCCAACCTCGTGCCGTGGGAGGGGTACGAGGAGGAGATCGCCGAGCCGGCGTTCGCGGAGCTCAAGGCCTCGTCGCGCGGCAAGGCGTACTACGACCGGTTCGAGGGGTGGCTCGCCGAGCACGGGGTCGACACGCACCCCGACCGGCTGATCGCCCGCCCGCGCCGGGCGCTCGTCCTCATCCCCAGGGCGCTCCAGCCGCACGCCGACCGGGTCGACGAGTCGGTGTACACGTTCGTCGGCGCCTGTCAGGGCGATCGCACGGAGCAGGGCACCTGGGAGCGACCCGCGGGCGCCGAGAAGGTGCTCCTGGTGTCGCTCGGCTCCGCCTTCACCAAGCAGCCCGACTTCTACCGGGCGTGCGCCGAGGCGTTCGGGGACCTTCCCGGCTGGCACGTCGTGCTCCAGACGGGAAAGTTCGTCGCCCGCGAGGAGCTGGGCGAGGTGGCCCCGAACATCGAGGTGCGCTCCTGGGTGCCGCAGCTGTCGGTGCTGCGCCAGGCCGACGCCTTCGTCACCCACGCCGGCGCGGGAGGCAGCCAGGAGGGCCTCGCCACCGGGACTCCGATGGTCGCCGTCCCGCAGGCCACCGACCAGTTCAGCAACGCCGAGATGCTCCGGTCGCTGGGGGTGGCCCGGTACCTGCCGAGGGAGGAGGTGACGCCCGAGCGCCTGCGGGAGGCGGTGCTGGCCGTGGCCGGGGACCCCGAGGTCGCCCGCCGCGCACGCAGCATCCAGGAGGAGATGGCCCGGGAGGGCGGCACGCGGCGGGCGGCCGACCTCGTCGAGGCCGAGCTGCGCTGAACCCCGCGCCGCCCGGCCGTCCGTCCCGGTGGGGTACGACGCCTCCGGGACGGGCGGCCGTCGCCGCGTTACGGGACGAGGCGCAGGAGGCGGTTCGGCGAGCCGCTGCCGGGGCTGGTCACCTTGTTGGGCGTGGAGCCGTTGACGAGCGCCGTGGCGACCTGGGCAGGGGTGGCGGAGGGGTGGCCCGCCAGGTAGACGGCGGCGGCTCCGGCGACGTGCGGGGTGGCCATCGAGGTGCCGGAGATGGTGTTGGTGGCGGTGTCGTTGGTGTGCCAGCCCGCGGTGATGGACACGCCGGGGGCGAAGATGTCGAGCACCGAGCCGTAGTTGGACCAGCTGGCCTTGGCGTCGGAGCTGTTGGTGGCGCCGACGGTGATGGCCTCGGCGACCCGGGCGGGCGACGAGGAGGAGGCGTTGACGCCGGAGTTGCCCGCGGCGACGGCGTAGGTGACGCCGTCCGCGATGGACCGCTTCACCGCGTTGTCGAGGGTGGTGGAGGCACCGCCGCCGAGGGAGAGGTTGGCGACGGCCGGGGTGCCCGCCGTGTGGTGGGAGGTGACCCAGTCGATGCCGGCGATGACGCCCGCGGTGGTGCCGGAACCGTTGTTGTCCAGGACGCGCACGGCGACGATCTTCGCGGACTTGGCCACGCCGTAGGTGGATCCGGCGATGGTCGTGGCGACGTGGGTGCCGTGGCCGTTGCCGTCCTGGGCGACGGAGTCGCCCTCGACCGCGTCGTAGCCGTTGACCGCCCGGCCCGCGAGCTGGGCGTGCGAGACGCGGACCCCGGTGTCGATCACGTACGCGGTGACTCCGCTCCCCGCGCTGTCGGGGTAAGTGTACGTGCCGGAGAGCGGCAGGCTCGCCTGGTCGATCCGGTCGAGGCCCCAGGGGGCGTTGGTCTGCGTGGCGTCGGCCCGGACGATGCGGTTCTGCTCGACGGAGGCGACGGCCGGGTCGGCGGCCAGTCGGCGGGCCTGGGTCGCGTCGAGGGTGGCGGTGTAACCGTTGAGCGCGGAGCCGAAGGTCTTCCCGACCGTGCCGCCGTAGCCGGCTATCAGCTTCCGCCCCTGGGCGGAGCCGGCCTTGAAGCCGGCGTCCTGCTTGAGCGTCACGATGTAGCTGCCGGGGACCGCGTCGGCGGCGCCGGCCGCGAGGACGGTGCCCTCGGCGGGGGCGGGGGCCGCCTGGGCGGGAAGGGCGGCGAACGTGCCGAGCAGGGCGGCGGCGGTCGCCGCGGAGGCCGTCACGACGAGACGGGCCGTGGAGTTCTTGGGGAGTGCCATTACGAGGGAGTCCTCCTCATCGGCGTCGCGCTCTCGGGGTGGGCCGCGCGACAGTGGGGGGTGCGTGTGGGGGTCACACACACGGCCGAAGCGGCGGGTTCCGCTCCTGGCGTGATCAACAGCCTGGCCTCCACCAACGGCGCGGTTCAAGGGAGTTGAGCGCTTGTCATGCATCTGCCACAACTCTGCAATCGAACCCCCGTCGAAGTCCCCTCGCCTGACTCGAAACGGTGGGGTCGATGGCGCGAAGCGGCCGGGGCGGGTTGCTGCGCAGCCTGCGCCGCTCGCGCTCGTCGGGATGGCGAGCGACCGCTCCTCCCTGGTGGCACTCGACGCGACCGGCGGCGGCCGCTCCTCCGAGGCGCGCGGCTGCGGCGGGTCCGTGGTCAGGACGGCCGACTCCGCGTGCGTTCCGGCCGTCAGCGCCTGCTCCAGGCGCGCGTCCAGCTCGGAGAGGTCGATGCGTCCCTCTGCCGCCGCCTCGCGCAGCCGCTCCACACGCCGCTGTCCCCCCAGCCGCGCCACCCCTACCGCCGCGGCTCCCCTGCCAGGGCGCGCGCCAGGGCCTCGGCGAAACCGTCGGGGTTGTCCAGCATCAGGTTGTGGCCCGCTCCCAGCACTTCGAGCACCGGTATGCCCGCCTTCGCCGCGTGCGCGGCGTCCCCGTCCGGCAGGCTCCGCTCCCCCACCAGGAACGTCCGCGGCATCGCCAACCGGACGAGCAGGTCGCCGGGGGCCGGGACGCCGCCCTCGACGAGGGCGACCGCGCTGCGGTGCACGGCGCGCGGGTCGGCGAGGCGCAACCGGGCCGCGTAGTCGGGCCGGTCCCCTTCGGCCACCATGCGGGCGAACCCCTCGGCGACGAAGGCGTCCTCGTCCTGTGCGGCCACCGGAGCGCTGAACGCTCCCCCGCCCGCGTACAGATTGGGCTCGGCGACCACGAGCCGGGCCACGAGGTCCGGCCGGGCGGCCGCCAGGTGGATCGCCACCGCGCCGCCCATGGAGTGCCCGACGAGGTCCACTCCCGTCAGGCCGAGGTGGTCGAGCAGGGCGGCCAGGACGGCGGCCTGCGACTCCATGCGGTAGTCGAAGTCCGCGGGCCGGTCGCTGAAGCCGTGTCCGAGGAGGTCGACGAGGAGGGCCCGGCCGCCGGCGAGCTCCGGACGCGTCGCGATGTGCGCGAAGTCCGAGGCCGCCGTGCAGCCGAGCCCGTGGACGAAGACCCGCACCGGGCCGTCGCCCGGCAGGTCGATCCACCGCACGTACGCCTGCCGCTCCTTCAGGTGGAACTCCCTCATGTCCCGCTCTCCCCCGTGTCGCGCCGATCCTTGTCGTGGATTCCCACCCTAGGAGGTGCCACTGACACTGCGAGGCGGACAGTGCGACGCGGACAGTGCGACGCGGACACTGCTCCGGGGACACTGCGAAGGGGAGCGGCCCGCCGGCCCCTCAGGACGGCGCGAGGCCCGTCAGGAGGTGGGCGACCGCCTGAGCGACCGCCGTGCGGGCCGGGGAGAGGTACTGCCGGGGGTCGACGGCCGTCGGATGCTCGGCGAGGTGGGCGCGGACGGCTTCGGTGAACGCCTTGTTGAGGTGGGTCGAGACGTTCACCTTCGTCATGCCGGCCGCGACGGCCGTCGCCAGGTCGGGGTCCGCGACCCCCGAGGAACCGTGCAGGACCAGCGGGGTGTCGATCGCCGCGCGAAGGCGGGCGATCAGCGCGAAGTCGAGGACCGCGTCCCGCGTCACCATCTGGTGCGAGCTGCCGACGGCGACGGCGAGCGCGTCGACCCCGGTGGCCTCGACGAAGGCGCGGGCCTCGTCCGGGTCGGTGCGGACGCCGGGCGTGTGGGCGCCCCCCTTGCCGCCGACCTCACCGAGTTCGGCCTCCACCCAGACGCCGTGCCGGTGGCAGAACTCCACCACCTCCCGGGTGGCGGCGACGTTCTCGGCGTACGGCAGCTTCGAGGCGTCGAACATCACCGACCCGAGACCGAGGGCGACGGCCTCGCGGACGAGGTCGGGATTCTCCGCGTGGTCGAGGTGGACCGCGACCGGCACCTTGGCCGCGCGGGCGACGGCGAGGGAGGCGAGGGCGACGGGTTCAAGGGCGCCGTGGTAGCGGACGGTGTTCTCGCTGATCTGGAGCACGACCGGGCGGTCGGCGCTCTCGGCACCGGCCGCGATGGCCTGCGCGTGCTCCAGCTGGAGCACGTTGAAGGCGCCCACGCCGGTGCCGACCGCGCGGGCCCTGCGGACGATCTCGTCGGTCGGTGTCAGCGTCATGTGACCTCTCCCGGCACGGTGTCGGCGGAGCCTCGGACCACGGCCCCACGGTCGGCAGCGGCGGGCACCGCGGGACGCTCAGCCATCGAGGTCCGCCAGCACCACCGAACGGGTCAGGTTCTTCGGCGTGTCGGGGTCGAGGCCCCGCGCCTCGGCGACCGCGACGGCCAGGCGCTGGGCCCGTACGAGATCCGCCATGGGGTCGAGGTCGCTCTCGACGAGGAGCCCGCCGACCTTGCGCACCTCGTCCGCGAGTCCGGCCGGCAGGGCGCCGAACCCCCAGGCCACGCGGCCGGGACCGGTGATGCTGATGGGGCCGTGGCGGTACTCCATCGCGGGGTAGGCCTCCGTCCACGCACCCGCCGCCTCGCGCATCTTGAGCCCGGCTTCGAGGGCGAGGCCGTAGGTCCAGCCGGTGCCGAGGAAGGTGAACTGTCCGGCCGTCAGGACGGCCTCGTCGAGGGGGGCGGCGAGGGCGCGTTCGGCGTCGAGCGCGGCCTCCTCGACGGTGGCGACCCCTTCGGGCAGGGCGTCCTCGGCCTCCAGCTGGGCCCGGAAGAGGGCCAGCGCCGTCGTCGCGAACCGCGTCTGGACGACCGACTCCTCGTCCGCGAAGTCGAGTACGGCGACGGCGTCGGCGAGGTCCATCACGGGCGTCGTGGGGTCGGCGGTGACCGCTCCGGTCGACACCGTGCCGCGCAGCCGGGCGAGGACGGCGAGCACCTCGCTCGTCGTACCGGAGCGGGTGAGGGCCACGACCCTGTCGTAGCGGCGGCCGTGGGGGAAGGCGGACGCGGCGAAGGCGTCGGTCTCCCCGTGGCCGCCGGACTCGCGCAGCTCCGCGTAGGCCTGGGCCATGAACCAGGAGGTGCCGCAGCCGATCACGGCGACCCGCTCGCCGCGCCGGGGCAGGGCGGCGGCGTGTCGGTCGAGGGTGCGGGTGGCGCGGAGCCAGGTGGCCGGCTGGGAGGCGATCTCCGCCGCGGTTCGGGAGGTGCTCATACGGCGCTCCTTGCAAGGAGGGTGCGTGCGGGTGATTGAAGATGCGTGTCCTGAGAAGGAGTCAAGCAGGAAGACGCACCGACTTTCCAGAGACCACGCACAGAGATCCCGACGGACATCCCGGCGGACATCCCGACCCGCATCCCGGCGGACAATGCACGCAGAGGCGACACCGAGACGATCATTGGTTCACTCGAGAACCAATCACCGGTCATCAGATGCCGTGTACAGAAGCCTTTCACGCCGCCACCGAAGCGTTCGCCCGCGAATGAGCGCACGGATCTATACCTTTGGCGGCCACTCCCCCCATCATGTCCACCGGCGTGCCGCACGGGCTCGCCGTGAGGCGAGAGGCGGGGCATGCTTCCCATCAGTCGCAGGGGATTCGTCGGCATCGGCGCGGGGCTCGTCGCCGGGGCGGCGCTGCCGCCGACGCGGGCGTCGGCCGCCGCGAGGGCCGCCACGGGCACCCTCACCGACGTCCGGCACGTGGTGATCCTGATGCAGGAGAACCGCAGCTTCGACCACTACTTCGGCACCCTGCGGGGAGTACGGGGCTTCGGCGACCGGGCGGCGGGGAACCTGCCCGGCGGCTGGAGCGTCTTCCAGCAGCCGAACTGGGGCGGGCGGCAGTACCCGTGGCTGCTCAGCGACACCCCGCCGGCGGGCGGGGTGGACGGCGAGACGCTCGCGCAGTGCACCGGCGACCTGCCGCACAGCTGGACCTCGCAGCACGCCGCCTGGAACGGGGGCCGCCTCGACAACTGGGTGACGGGGGTGGGCAACACGCGGACGCTCGGTTACCTCGACCGCCAGGACATCCCCTTCCACCACGCCCTCGCCGACCACTACACGATCTGCGACTCCTACTTCTGTTCGGCCCTCAGCGCGACCGGCCCCAACCGCACCTTCCTGTGGAGCGGGCGGATCGACGCCTCCAGCAAGGACGGCGGCGAGGAGTCCGGGCTGACCTGGGAGACGTACGCGGAGGCGCTGCAGCGGGCCGGGGTGAGCTGGAAGGTCTACCAGAACGCGCAGGACAACTACGGCGACAACGGCCTCGCCTACTTCAAGCGGTTCACGGACGCCCGGCCCGGCGACCCGCTGTACGACCGCGGGATGGGGTCCGTCCCGCGGGTGACCGGGTCGACGCCGGACGACATCGCCGCCGCGATCCGCGCCGACGTGCGCGCGGGCACGCTGCCACAGGTGTCGTGGGTGGTGGCGAGCGAGGCGTTCTCGGAGCACCCCTACGCCCCGCCGGGCGACGGCGCGCACTTCGTCGACCTGGTGTACCGGGCGCTCGCCGCGGACGCGGAGGTGTTCGACTCGACGGTGATGTTCCTCAACTACGACGAGAACGACGGCTTCTTCGACCACGTGCCGCCGCCGGTCGCGCCGCCGGGGACCCCGGGCGAGTACCTCGACGGCGTTCCGGTCGGGCTGGGATTCCGCGTCCCCATGGTCGTCATGTCGCCGTGGACGCGCGGGGGCTGGGTGAGCTCGGAGGTCTTCGACCACACCTCCGTGCTGCGCTTCCTGGAGACCTGGACGACCGCCCTCGGCACCCCGGCGACCTGCCCGAACATCAGTGCGTGGCGGCGGAGGGTGACGGGCGACCTCACCGGGGTCTTCGACTTCGCCCGTCCGGTGTACGGCGTACCGGCCGGCCTGCCGGGCACGGCGAAGGTGATCGGCCAGGCGACCTGCGCACCGCTGCCGAACCCGGCGCCGCAGAACAACGCGCTGCCCGCCCAGGAACCGGGCACGCGACCGGCTCGCGCCCTGCCGTACCAGGTCAACGGCAACCTCGACCGCTTCGAGTTCGGCTCGTCCGGGAAGATCCTCGCCTGGTTCTCGATGACGAACCAGGGCGCGGAGGCGAAGCGGGCCGCCCACTTCTCGATCCATCCCCACCAGCACCGGGACACGGCCGCCTGGCAGTACACGGTCGATCCGGGCGGCACGGCCACCGACTACTTCAACATCGGTCTGGGCTCGGGGTCCGGGAAGTACGACATCTCGATGATGGGACCCAACCGCTTCCTGCGCCGCTTCACGGGGGACGCCTCCAAGGCCGGGAAGGCCGTGGAGGTGACGGCCCGGTACGCCACCGACCCCGGCACCGGCAGGACGGCCTTGTGGTTCCGGATGACGAACGCCTCGGCGGGGCCCGTCACGTTCACGATCCGGTCGAACGCCTACCGGACGGACGGCCCGTGGACGTACACGGTGCCGGCGAACGCGGCGCGCGAGGACGTCTTCAACGTCGTCGCGTACCAGAACGGCTGGTACGACTTCACGGTCCTCGCCGACATCGACGGGAGCTGGTCGCGGCGGTACACGGGTCACATCGAGACGGGCGCGCCGAGCGTCACCGGCTGAGGCGCCGGGCTCAGTGGCCCGCGTGCGCGGCGCGCCGGATCGTGGCGTCCAGCAGGGCGACCGCGTCGGCGGCGGTACGGCCGGGGGCACGGTTCCAGGGGCCGATGAGGCCCTGCCAGCCCCGGCAGCGCAGTTCGGTGACGACCCAGGCGGCGGCCTCGTTCATGGTGTCGGCGCTGCCGTAGCCGAGGCGGTGGGCGGTGAGGAGGGCGCCGCAGACGCAGCGGGCGCCGCGGGCGTCGCGCAGTCGGTAGGGGGCGTTCTGCCAGCCCCACTCCTCAAGGACACGCCGGGCGTACGCGAGGTGCACGGAGGGGCGCAGGTCGGCCTGGCCGATGCGGCGCCAGGCGTGGAGCCGGTCCGGCAGGACGGCGCCGATCCGGCCGGGGAGCCGTCGCTCGGCGGGGCCGGGCGGCGGCAGGGCGGCGAGCGCGTCGGCCACCAGCCGGTCGACCGGGACGGTGAGCAGTGCGCGCCAGTCGCCGGGGCCCTCCTCGGCCGGGTCCGGGGGCGGCGGGGGCGTGCGGCTCGGGGCGGGTGCCGGGGGCGTGCGCGGCAGCGCGGGTGCCGGTGCCGTCCAGTGGGTGACGATCTGCTGCCAGGCGGCGCTCTCGTAGAGCGCCGCCGCCTCGCGGTCGAGGGCGTCCGGGGTGGGGGCGGGGGCGGAGGGGGGCATCCGGTGGCTCCTGGGGTTCGAATCCTCCTCATCATTGAGGAGGAATGTCCGATATGCCACTTATGACACTCGGGGCACTCCACGCCCACCCAGGCGTGCATTTCACGCGCTTCGCGCACAAAGGGAATTGCCAGCGCCAATGCGGACATTGTTCTCCGCGTGACGCGACTCACTTCCCGGCGCGTCTCCGGGCGTCGTCGCCGCGCGGGATCCGTACGCCGCAAGGGAATTCACCGGCCGCTCCCGTGGGTCGATCTTGAATTCCGCTTATTCGGGTGCCTTTTGTCGATCTCCGCCCGACCGCGCGTCTTGTTCTGCGTCCTCTTCCTCGCCTACGGTCACCCCCATTCGAGCGGATCGCCGAATCCTGCCACCGCCCGAAGACCTCCCTTTCACCCGACGGCAGGAGCGGGGGACCCACGAAAACGCCGGTCCGGTCATCCGGAGCGGCTCGGGGTGAAGCCGCGTGCGCGCGGCCGGACACCTCCCGTCCGAACCCGACAGCTCACCCCGCAGGCGCCGGAGAGGAACCCCGTCATGCCTGCACACGGTAAGCACCGCCGTCCCCGCCGCAGCCCCGTCTCCCGTGGTCTCGCGCTCGCCGGAACCGGCAGCGCCGCCCTCGCCCTCCCGCTGATCGTGCCCGCGACGGCCGGTGCGCAGCCGGTCTCCGGCACCCCGGAGACCGCCGCGCGAGCGTTCGCCGCCCACCCCGCAGCGGCCCCCGCCCTTTCCGCGCCGGCCGCACTTCCGGCTGCTCCCGCCGCCGCGCGCACCTACACCGTGGTGGCCGGCGACTCGCTTTCCCTGATCGCGCAGAAGAAGGGAATTCAGGGCGGCTGGAAGTCCCTTTACCGGATCAACAGGACCGTGGTGGGCGACGACCCGTCACTCATTCACCCCGGTCTCGAACTGACGATTCGTCGGGATTCCGCGAAGCCCGCCACGACCACGAAGCCCGCGACATCCACGAGCGCCGGGAAGGCAGCCAAGTCCGCTCCGGCGACGCCCGAGCGCGCCAGCCGTTCGGAGCAGCGCTCGGCCCCGGCCACCTCCTCCGGCGCCTCGGCCGCTGCCCCGGCCGCGGCCGTGCAGGCAGCGGCACCCGCCTACGCCGACAACCTGGACGGCTGGATCCGCGAGTCGCTGGACGTCATGGCCCGCAACGGCATCCCCGGCTCGTACGACGGCATCCTCCGCAACGTCATGCGCGAGTCCTCCGGCAACCCCCGGGCGATCAACCTCTGGGACTCCAACGCCGCCGCCGGCACGCCCTCCAAGGGCCTGCTCCAGGTGATCGAGCCGACGTTCCTCGCCTACCACGTGCCGGGCACGGCCATGGACCTGTACGACCCGGTCGCCAACATCACCGCGGCCTGCAACTACGCGGCCGACCGCTACGGCTCCATCGACAACGTCAACGGTCCCTACTGATCCGCGCCCGGGAAGTGCCCGGTGAACCAGGAGGTGGCGAGCCGCGCCACCTCCTCCAGGGCACCGGGCTCCTCGAAGAGGTGCGTGGCCCCGGGCACGACGGCCAGCCGGTTCTCGCAGCGCAGCAGCGCCCGCGCCCGCCGGTTGAGGTCGAGGACGAGCGCGTCGTCGCCGCCCACCACGAGGAGGGTCGGGGCGCGGACCCCGGCCAGCCGCTCACCCGCGAGGTCCGGCCTGCCGCCGCGCGAGACGATCGCGGCCGGCTCCGGCCCCGTCCGCTCCCCGGATCCGTCCGCGGCTTCGGGCGGCGCCCCCCCCGGGGGGGGCCGCCCCCCGGGGGCGCCCGCCCCCCCCCCCGGCCGGGCCGCCCCCCCCGCGGAGGGGGGATCCCACCTAATTAATACAAACAAAAAAAAAAAAAAATATTTA
>NZ_JBSFSA010000047.1:0-49018 GCF_053589515.1 Streptomyces sp. NPDC003327
ACCTCGAACAAGAAGGACACCGGCCCCGACACCCGGGTCATCGACGACCTCGTCCTGCTGATCGGCGCCACCGACGTCGCCGAGAGCAAGAAGTTCTACGTCGGGCGGGGCCTGACGGTGGCCAAGAGCTTCGGCCGCAAGTACGTCGAGTTCACCGCCCCCGACCACTCCGTCAAGCTCGCCCTCTACGGCCGCAAGGCGCTGGCGAAGGACGTCGGCCTGCCCAACGACGGCACCGGCTCCCACCGCATCGCGCTGGCCTCCGCCGCCGGCCCCTTCACCGACCCCGACGGCTTCGCCTGGGAAGCCGCCCCCCAGCCCGCCACCACCCCCTGACCCGCCCCCCGCTGTCCTCGCCCCGCTGTTCTCGACCGTTTCTCGAGCGCCCCGGGGCACCCTCCCTCTGCAGGCCCCCCACGGAAAGGGACACCCCATGGCGACCGACGAGAAGTACGACGGCTTCACCGCCGAGGAGCGCGAGGCGATGAAGGACCGCGCGAAGGAGCTGAAGTCCACCAAGGGCCGCTCCTCGCGCTCGGCGAAGGCCGACACCGAGCCCGAGGTCCTCGCGAAGATCGCCGAGATGGACGACGCCGACCGCAAGCTGGCCGAGAAGGTCCACGCCCTCGTCCGCGCCGCCGCCCCCGACCTCACCCCCAAGCTCTGGTACGGCATGCCCGCCTACGCCGCCAACGGCAAGGTCGTCTGCTTCTTCCAGAGCGCCGCCAAGTTCAAGGCCCGCTACGCCACCCTCGGCTTCAACGACCCGGCCCGCCTCGACGACGGCACCATGTGGCCCACCGCCTTCGCCCTCACCGAGATCACCCCCGACGACGAAGCCCGCATCACCAACCTCGTCAAGACCGCCGCAGGCTGAACCGGCAGCCCCTACGGGCCACTCGCCGGCGGGAGACCCGACCCCCTCCCCGGCCTCTCCCGCCGGGCCACCCGTCCGTGGCGCACTGCCCGAGCCGGCGAGGCGGGGGACGTTGTTGGCGGCACCCGTCTGTGCGTACCCTCCGTGCATCACCGACTTCGGGGGGCGGGCGTTGACGGGGCACACGGTAGAGCTCGGAGCAGTGGACCGGGTCAGCGTCCGGGTGAGCCGCCACCCCGGAGCCACTCTCTTCTCGCTCCTCAAAGACGTCCTCGGAGGCCACTCCCACGGAGTGCCACGATCGTGGCGCGACACCGTCCGGCGGGCGTTACCCGCGGACGCGGTGGCCGTCGTCGGTCCGTTACTCCGCTCACCCGCGTGCTGGATGCCGGACCGCCTCGCGTTGGTCCAGGACCTGGACGCCTCCGACGTGCACGCCCTCCTGGACGAGCTGGCGGAGAGCGATCCGGCGCTCGTGGCCGCCGAGGTGGCGGCCTTCCATTCCGCCGGCGCCACGCCGCCGGAGTGGCGGCCGCTGCTGGATCACCCCGCCTCGTTCCTGGCCGCCTACCGGGCCGTGTTCGGCGCGGCCTGGGACGCCTTCGCCCCGCTGTGGCGGGAAGCCGACGTCCTCATGGGGCGGGAGGCCGAGCGGGTGGGTCTGGCCGCGGTCACCGGTGGCCTCGACGGGCTGCTCACCGGCCTCGACGCCG
This sequence comes from Streptomyces sp. NPDC003327, assembly GCF_053589515.1. Lineage (NCBI taxonomy): Bacteria > Bacillati > Actinomycetota > Actinomycetes > Kitasatosporales > Streptomycetaceae > Streptomyces > Streptomyces sp. NPDC003327. Next base: position 1,591 of record NZ_JBSFSA010000047.1, read on the forward strand.
CCGACGTGCACTACCGGGACGGCGCCTTGCGCCTTCCTCATCCGTGCCCGACCCACCTGGCCGACCTCGGCGGGCGGCCCCTGGTCCTGGTGCCGCTGGCGTCCGGCTACACGGCCAGCATGTACGGCGCGGACCGTGACGACGCCCTGTGGATCGCCTACCCCGTGCGCGGCCTCGGCCGCATCGCCGGGCGCCGCCACGGCGAGGCGGAACGGCCGTCCGGGGCGGACGGTCTGTCGCTGGTCCTCGGTCCCGTCCGCGCGCGGATCCTGCGCCACGTCCCGCACCGGCCGACCGTCGGCGATCTCGCCCGCCAACTGCGCCTCGGGGTCAGCACGATGACGTACCACTGCCGGCAACTCGAGGCCGCCGGGCTCCTCCAACGCGTACGCCACGGCCGGGAGGTACGGCTCCACCCGACCGAGCGCGGCACCGCCCTGACGCACCTGCTGGCCGGGGACCCCGCCGTGCCGGGACGCAACGAGGGCGCGTCCGGCGGGTCGGCGCGGTCGTAGTCGTCACCGCCCCACGACGTCCGGGTCGAATGCCTGTGCGGCGACGCGTGCGTTTCCGTACGCATGGCTCAAGCGGCAACCCCGCTGGTGCCGTTCGGCCCCGATGTGTCTGTTTTGGGCCGTCAAGGCGGCTTTCTTCCCTGTTGGGTGGTAGACGCCTGCCTTCACAGGAGGCCCCCAACCTCCTCCTGTTGAACACAATTCGATCACAAGCGTCGGATGTGGCATTTTCGGCCAATCGCTGGCTCATAGGATTCGCTCGGCTGTTGCGTCGACCGCATGCGGCTCCGGGTACCAGGCCGCGCGCACGTGCACCGGTTGCTCGGGTTGCGCGGCAGGACCAGAACATGAACGACACACCGTCCGCCAGACGCGACGTGGCCGTGGTGCTCGGCACCCGCCCGGAGATCATCAAGATGGCGCCGCTCATCCGGCTCCTCGACGGCCGGGCCCGCATCGTCCACACGGGCCAGCACTACGACAGCGCCCTCTCGGGCAGCTTCTTCGCCAACTTCGGCCTGCCCCACCCCCACCTCCTGCTCGACGGCGCCACCGGCCCGTGGGGCCGCGGGGCCCAGATCGGCTCCCTCACGGCCGAACTCGCCCGCTCCTTCGTCGCCGACCCGCCGCGCGTGGTCGTCGTCCAGGGCGACACCAACAGCACCTCGGCCGGGGCCCAGGCCGCGCACTACTGCGGCATACCCGTCGTCCACGTGGAAGCGGGCCTCCGCTCGGGCGACCGGGCGATGCCGGAGGAGATCAACCGGCTCGTCGTCGGCGTGCTCGCGGACGTCCACTGCGCCGCCACCGAGCAGGCCGCCGCCAACCTCCTCGCGACCGGAACGGCGCCCGAGCGGATCCGCGTCACGGGCAACACCGTCGTCGAGGCGACCCTGATGTCCCTGCCCACGCCCGCCGAACGCGTCCGCATCGCCCGCGAGCACGGCGCCGACGGCCCCTTCGTGCTCGCGACGATCCACCGCCCCGAGAACACCGACAGCCCCGAACGGCTCCGCGCGCTGCTCACCGCACTCACCGAGCTCGGCGAACGCGTCGTCATGCCGCTGCACCCCCGGACCCGGGCCAAGGCCAAGGAATTCGGCCTGGAACACCTCCTGGACGGGCTCACCGTCACCGAACCGGTCGACCACCCCACCTTCCTGGCCCTCGCCGACCGCGCGCTCCTGCTCGTCTCCGACTCCGGAGGGATCCAGGAAGAGGTCACCGTCCTCAAGAAGCCGCTGCTCGTCGTCCGTACGAGCACCGAACGCCCCGAAGCCGTCAGCTCCGGCTTCAGCCGGCTCGTCGAGCCGGGACCGCCGCTCGTGGACGCCGCCCGCGCCGCGCTCGCCGACCCGCACCTCGGGGCCCGGCTGACCGACACCGCCTCCCCGTACGGCGACGGTACGGCCTCCCGGCAGATCCACGCCCTCGCGACGGCCCTCGCGGACGGCCTGCCCCTGCCGGGCACCGTCCCGAGCCGCTGACCCCGCAGCAGCCGGAGCGCATCCCGCGCGTCGGTGACCACCGGAGCTTCACCGGCGCGTCCGGTGTGGCTCCCCCAGGAAAGGAGGACCCGTGTACGGGTCGGTTGGAAAGGGCGCCGTGGGCGCCGGAGTGGTGGTCGGCGGAGGGCAGCTCGCCGTGACCGGCGGTGTGCCCGGCCTCGTCGTCACCCTGCTGGCCGCCGCCCTCGTGGTCGGCGGGGCACTGATGATGCGATCCGCCCGCCTCAAGGCCGCCAGGGTCTGACCCAGGCCAGGCCAGGCCGGTCCGCCCGTCGCGCTCACCCGCCGGCCGGACCGGCCCACCCCTCTTGAGCACGAGGCCCCCTTCACGACCCCTCCCACCCTGTTCAGCGCTCAGCACCCGCCCCCATCTGCAACCAGGAGCCTTCGTGTCGTCCTCCGAGCCCGTCGGCCTGCTGGGCCTCCTGGCCGACTTCAGCCTCGTCCTGAGCCTCTTCTTCCCGCTCTACCTCCTCGGGCTGGTGCTGCCGCTGCTCGTGCGCCGCAAGCGCCGGCACGGGAAGGCGAGCGACTACCAGTGGCACCTGTTCGTACCCTGCCGCGACGAGGAAGCCGTCATCGGTGACACCATCACCTACCTGCGCGCCTCCTGCCCCGAAGCGCACATCTGGGTCATCGACGACGACTCCGACGACAGCACCGGTGACATCGTCCGACGCGCCGCGGCCGCCGACCCCGGCGTGCACCTGGTCCAGCGCCGGCGGCCGAACGCCCGCCTCGGCAAGGGCGAGGCCCTCAACGCCGCCTACGACACGCTCAGCTCCCTGCTCCCGCCCGGCACCGACCGCCACCGGGTCGTCGTCGGCGTCTTCGACGCGGACGGCCGCCCCGCGCCCGGCTGCCTTGACCACGTCGCCGCCCGCAGGTTCTTCGGCCGCTCCGAGATCGGCGGCGTGCAGATCGAGGTGCGGATGATGAACCGCGACGACCGCCGCCCCGCCCACGGCAAGGGCGCCGGACGCAACCTCTACAGCCGGCTCCTCATCCGCATGCAGGACCTGGAGTTCCGGGCGCCGGTCGCCGCCCTCCAGCACGCCCGCAAGACCTCCCGCACCGTCTGCCTCGGCGGCAACGGCCAGTTCGTCCGCCTCGCGGCACTCGACGACCTCGTCACCGACCGCGGCCGCCCCTGGACCGGCCGGCTCCTGGAGGACTTCGAACTCGGCATCCACCTGATGCTCGCCGGCTGGATCAACGCCTTCTGCGCCGACACCCACGTCGAACAGGAGGCCCTGTTCGACACCAAGCGCTTCCTGACCCAGCGCACCCGCTGGGCCCAGGGCGTCATGCAGTGCGTCGGCTACATCCCCTCCATCTGGCGCAGCAACAAGATCCCGAACATCGGCTTCCTGGAGCTCACCTTCTTCCTGAGCCAGCCCTGGCTGCAGCTCATCGGCGCCCTGCTGTACCCGATTCCGATGATCGCCCTCGCCGTCTCCTACAGCCGCCACCCCGAGGCCGCCGCCGCGTACCTCCTCGACGGGGGCTGGCGCGGCATAGCCCTGTACGCGGCGATGGCACTCGGCCAGTTCGTCATCTGGGGGCCCATCTACCGACGCAAGTGCGAGCCCGGCACCGGCTTCTGGCGTGCCCTCGGCTGGGGGGTGGCCTACCCCTTCTACCTGATGTTCCTGTACGTCGTCTCCTGGCGCGCGGTGGGCCGCATGATCAGCGGCCGCAACGGCTGGGCCAAGACCCGCCGCAACGCCGAGGCCCCGACCAGCGGCCCCGTCGCCAAGGAGGCCTGACCACAGCTCCGGGGAAGGTCCGAGGGCAGCCGCAGCCGCCCTACGCGTCGGCGAGCAGCGGGTCGTACGCCGTGTTCGCGCGGCGGCCCGCCATGAAGGAGAGGAAGTCGCCGACGAAGGCGCTGCGGCCGTAGCTGCCGTGGGCGCCCTCGGTGCCGTCGGGGCCGTCAGTGCCGTGGGTGGGGGCGAGGTCGCGGTGGAAGGCGGTGCGGAAGAGCGCCCGGTGTTCGGCCGCGTCGATGGTTCCGCTGCCGTCCTTGTCGGTGGCGTCGAAGAGCACCTCGGCGACGCGGATGAGCGCGGGACCGGCCAGGGACGGTACGGCGGCGGCGTACTCCGCGGCACTGACACGGCCGTCGCCGTCCGCGTCGAGGGCCGCCTGGAGCTCGCGCCACCAGGCGGCGAAGGCGTCGTAGAGCCGGGTCTCCTCGGGTTCGTCCAGGTCGAGGCGGGTGGCCAGTTCGCGTGCCATGGCGGCGAGGTCGGGCCAGTCGAGGTGCCCGTCGCCGGTCTGGTCCAGCACCTGACGGAAGAACTCCTCCGCCGAGCGCCGGGCCTCTCCCGTGGCCGCGGCGCCTCCCCGGGCGGCCGGGAACGGGTCCGGGCCGCCGTCGCCGCCGCCCAGGGGCGTGAGGAGCCGCAGCAGGGCGGAGGCCCGCTTCATGCGGGAGCGCAACGCGGCCACGGTACGGGCGCGGGGATCGTCGCTGTCGGGCGAGAGGGAGAGGGTCTCGATGACGGCGTCGGCATTGACCCAGCCCTCGGGCAGGAAACGGGTGAGCCCGGCGGCGAGGTAGGCGCCCTGCATGAGCGTCGGGGCACCGGGCATCTCGGGCAGACCGGCTTTGCGCCGGTACGACTCGGGGAGCGAGGCGACGGTGATCGCGCCGAGGAGCGGACCCACGACGGCACGGCCGGCCGCCCACAGCGTCGGCGCGCCGTCGAGCAGCGCCGGAGCGGGCAGGTGGTCGAAGAGCCGGTAGAGGATGATGCGGGCCGCCTCGGTGTTCTCCAGCCGGTCCTCGACGACCCCGTCGAAGTACGGCCAGAAGTCGTTCACGTCCTCCGGGAGTTCGTCCGCGTCGCCGTCGAGCGCCGCGAGGAACGTGCGGTACTCGGCGTACAGGCCCTCCATGGTGGGCTGGTCGAGCGGCTGGCCGCTCAGCCGGCACATGGTGACGGCGCTCTCGAAGAGGGTGGCGACCACCCAGGCGCGGGTCGCGCGGTCCATCGCGTCGTAGGCGCGGCCGCGGGAGTCGGAGCCGCTCATGCGGGCGTGCAGCCTGTTGAGCCGGGCGGCCTCCCGTTCGCGCACCGCCGGGTCGGCGTCGAACATGCGCCGCATGCTGAGGAAGGTGTTGCGCAGCCGGCGCCAGGGGTGGGCCACGAAGGTGGAGTTGTCGGCGAGAGCGGCACCGACCTGCGGGTGGGCGGCTTCCAGGACGGTGGCGCGGATGAGGGCGAGCGCCCAGCGCGGGTCGTCGAAGAAGGCGCGGAACTGCGATTCCGGGCCGAACAGGGGCGCCGCGTCGGCGGTTCGCGTCGTTCCGGTCGTCATGACGGGTCTCCGTTGGTCTGGGGCGGCACGCCGCCGAAGCGACGGTCGCGGCGCCGGTAGGTGTGCAGGCAGGTGAGGAAGTCGGGGGCGCGGAAGTCCGGCCAGAGCACCTCCGGGAAGACCCACTCGGCGTAGGCGACCTGCCAGAGCATGAAGTTGGAGATGCGCTGCTCGCCGGAGGTGCGGATGACGAGGTCGACGTCGGGGGTGTCGGGGAACGGCAGGTGGTCGGCGAAGAGGCCCTCGGTCACCTCGTCGGCGGGCGTCCCGCTGCGGATCAGCGACCTGGCGGCCTCGACGATGTCCCGGCGTCCGCCGTGGTCGAAGGCGACGGTGAGCGTCATCCTCCGGTTGTCGGCGGTCAGCGTCGCCAGGTCCTCGAAGTCCTGGGCCAGTTCCCGCGGGATGCGCGGGTCCGAGGCGCCGAGGAAGCGGCAGCGGATGCCGCGCGCGAGCAGCAGCGGCGCGTGCCTGCGTACGACCCGGCGGACCAACCGCATCAGATCGTCGACCTCGGCGCCGGGACGGTTCCAGTTCTCGGTGGAGAAGGCGTACAGGCTGAGCCACTCGACCCCGGCCGCCCGGGCCGCCTCGATCACGTCGATGACGGAGGTCTCCGCGGCCCGGTGGCCTTCGGTGCGGGGCAGTGCACGCCGCTGCGCCCAGCGGCCGTTGCCGTCCATCACGCACGCGACGTGCCGAGGCACCGCACGCGCGGCCCCCGTCCGGCCGGGCTCCGCCATGCGCGGGACCGCCGTTCCCGGACCCGTCCGGCCCGGCTCCGCCACTCCCGGGCCGGCCACTCCCGGGCCCGTGCCGCCCGGAACGGCACGGTCACCCCCACCGCGCTCGGTCACACCCACCTCGTATCGCCCGTACGCCCGCCCCACCCGAGCGGTTTCCTCCGAGGAGTCTGACGGCAGGGGAGCGGTCCTGACCTGCGGAACGGGGTGCCGTCATCCCTGGCTCACGTGATCGATTCCCCGTGGACCTTCTCCGTCGGGGCGGCACCGCGACCCGGCGCCGCCACGGACACGCTCCAGAAGTCGGCGTAGCGGCCGCCGAGGCGCACCAGCTCGTCGTGGGAACCCTCTTCGACGATCCGGCCGCCGTCGAGGAAGACGATGCGGTCGGCGTGGCGGACGGTGCCCAGGCGGTGGGCCACCATCACCACGGTCCGGCCTGCCGTCAGGCGTGCGATGCCGTCGTGGACGGCGGCCTCGTTGGCGGGATCGAGCGCCGACGTGATCTCGTCGAGGAGCACGATCGGCGCGTCCTTGAGGAGGGCCCGGGCGATCGAGACGCGCTGGCGCTCGCCGCCCGACAGACGGGCTCCGCCCTCGCCGACGGGAGTCGCCCATCCTTCGGGAAGGCGCTCCACCACCTCGTCCAGACGTGCCGCGGCCGCGGCCGCCCGCAGCTCGGCGTCGCCGGCGTCGGGGCGGCCCAGGCGCACGTTCTCCTCGATCGTGCCCGCGAAGAGGTGGACGTCCTGGAAGACGACGGAGAAGCGCGCCATCAGCGTCTCGGTGCGGACCGCGCGCACGTCCGCGCCCCCGACGCGCACCGCGCCCGCGTCCACGTCGTAGAACCGCGCCAGCACCTGCAGCAGGCTGCTCTTGCCCGCGCCCGACGGCCCCACCACGGCGAGGCGCTGCCCCTCCGGTACGGACAGGGACAAGCCGTCGAACACCGTGTGCTCGTCGCGCCGGAACGTGACCGCCTCCACGTCCAGGCCGTGGCCGACCGGTTCGACGGGCTCGGGGGACTGCGGCAGCGGCGGGGTGCGCAACACCGCGTCCAGCCGGGCCAGTTCGCCGCGCGCGGCGCGCAGCTTGCCGCCGAGGTCGGCCAGGGAGAGCAGCGGATCCGCGCAGCGGGCGGCCAGCACCAGGATCGTGAGCAGCTCCACGGGCCCGACGTCACCGCCGAGCACCTGGTACGCGCCCAGGGCCAGGACCGCGGTGAACACCGCCTGCACCGTCAGGGCCAGGCCCAGCGCGCCGGGCAGCGCCGCCAGCGTCGAGCGGCGGGAGGCGCGCCGTACCCGCCGCAGGGCGTCGTCGAGCAGCCGGAAACGATCGGCGGTCCGGCCGCCGGCGCGCAGCACCGGCTGGGCCCCGAGGTACTCGACGACCCTCTCCGTGGCCTCGAGGTCGCGTGCGGCGCGCTCGGCCTCCTCGGCCGCCGTGGCGCGCCCGGTCAGGACCTGGATCGCCACCACGACGGGAGCGGCGCTCAGCGCGGCCAGGCCCAGCCGCCAGTCGAGAGCGAGGATCACGGCGACGATCGTCAGCGGGGTCACGGCCGCGGAGACGAGGGGTGCCAGGAGGTGGGCGACCACGCTCATCGCCCGCAGGACGCCCTGGCCGGCCAGGGCCGACACCTCGCCCACCCGGGCCGTGCCGTACCAGCCGAGCGGCAGCCGGGTCAGATGGTCGCCGAGGCGGTGGTACACGCCGCGCAGCAGGGCCGTGCCGACGCGGAACCCCGACAGGTCGCCGAGGTAGCGCAGCACCGCGTAGCCCGCGAAGGCCGTCCCGAACGCGCCGAGCCAGGGCCAGGCGCGGTCCGGCGCGTCCCCGAGCAGGGCGCGCAGCACGGGCGCCAGCAGGGCGTACGTCAGTCCTTCGAGGAGCGCGGCCGTCGTCATCAGGGCGAGGGTGCGGCGCAGCGGACGGGCGTACTGGTGGCCGAGTGCCCGCAGGAGCATGCGGATCATCGGGGGTCGCCTCCTCGGGAGTGCCACAGGGCGGCGAACTTCCCTCCGGCGGCCAGCAGTTCGTCGGGTGGCCCGTGCTCGACGACGACCCCGTCCTCCAGGACCGCGACGGCGTCGGCGTCCATGACCGTTTCCAGGCGATGGGCGATGACCAGCACGGTCCGGTCCGTCCGCAGCGTGTGCAGGGCGTGCCGGATCGCCTGCTCGGTCCGGGGGTCGGCGAAGGACGTCGCTTCGTCGAGGACCAGCACGGGGGTGTCGGCCAGCAGCGCGCGGGCGAGCGCGACGCGCTGGGCCTCGCCGCCCGACAGCCGGGCGTCCTCGCCGATCACCGTCTCGTACCCGCGCGGCAGCGCGAGGACGCGGTCGTGGACGTGCGCCAGCCGGGCGGCGCGCTCCACCTGGTCCGGCCGGGCGTCCGGCACCGCGAGCGCGATGTTCTCCGCGACCGAGGCACGCAGCAGGCGGACGTCCTGGAACACGAACGAGACCTGCCGGTACAGCTCCCGGCTGCTCAGGTCGCGCAGGTCGACACCGCCCAGGCGGACCGAGCCGCCCGTCGGGTCGGCGAACCTCGGCAGCAGCCGGACCAGCGTGGACTTGCCGCTTCCCGAAGGCCCGACGAGCGCGGTGACGGTCCCCGGCTCCAGCGTGAGGTCGACCCCGCGCAGCACGTCGCCACCGGGTCCGTACGCGAAGCGGACGTCGCGCAGTTCCACCCGGTGGCCCCGCGGCGAGACGGGACGGGCCGGCTCCGGCAGCGGCGGCACCGCGAGGACGTCGCGGATCCGGCCGACGGCTCGGCGGGCGGCCTGCACCTCGTCGAAGCCGTGCCCGAGCGCCGCCACCGGCGCGGTCAGGCCGAGCCCGAGGAGCAGGAACGGCAACAGGTCGACCGCGGGCATGCCACCGCCGGTGATCAGCACCGCGCCCCCGGTCAGGACGGTCAGCAGCACGAACGGGGGCGAGAGAACCAGCTGCATCCCCGCGGCGGCCGGCGAGATCCCGTGGACCCAGCGGCGGAACACGGCGACGAAGTCGTCGGCCGCCTCCCGGAACTCCCGGTGCGCGCGCTCGCCGCCGCCGAAGGCCTTGACCACCGCGATGCCCTGGACGAACTCCACGGCGGAGCCCGCGATCCGTGCCGTCGCCGCGTCGAACTCGGCCTGCTCGCGCAGCCGCGCCGGGGTCATCATGAGCGGGACCAGCGCCACGGCCGCGACCACCGGGACCAGGGTGATCAGGGTCAGCCGCCAGTCCACCGTGAACAGATAGACGAGCGACACCAGCGGTACGACCACGGCGGACGCCAGCTCGCCGGGCGTGTGCGCGATGAACGGGTGGACGGCGCCGACGTCCTCGCCCACCAGCCGGGCCAGCTCCCCGCCGCGGCGCCGGGCGAGCCAGTCGAGCGGCACCCGCCCGAGCCGCGCGGCAAGCCGCCTGCGCAGCGCCAACTGCACCGCCCCGTCGAGCAGGTGCCCGGTTCCCGCGGCGGCTCCCGTGCAGAGCAGCTGGACGAACAGACCGGCCGCCCCCGCGACCACGACGAGCCGGACGTGTCCGGGGTCGACCGGTCCGGGCGCGAGCACCGAGCGCCCCAGCTCGACGACGGCGAGCAGCGGAGCCAGCCCCGCCACCGCGCCGACGGCCCGCAGGCCGATCACGGCGGCGAAGCCCGCCGCGTACGGGCGCAGCAGTCCTGCTCCGCCCGGCCCCTCCGGGCGTCGCTCCCGTGCGGGACCGGCACCGTGCGGCGGTCGTAAGGAGGGGCTCCTCGCCCCGGCGTCCTCGGTGGTGGTCATCGCCTCTCGCCCTCTCGCCCCGTGACCTTCTGGCTCTCCGGCCCTCTCGGGACCCGGAGCAACCCAGGAATTCTTACGATGTAAGACTGCGTCGGACCGTATACTTACACCGTAAGAATCGTCAACGGGTCGCGAGGCGCCCGGTGCGGAGGGGTGGAGCGCCATGGCGGAGGGAAGGGCCCGCGGGCAGCGTGCGGGGCTCACACGGCAGGCCGTCCTGGAGGCGGCCCTGCGCCTCGTCGACCAGGAAGGGCTGAAGGCCCTCTCGATGCGGCGGCTCGGCGTCGAACTGGGCGTCGAGGCGATGACCCTCTACCACCACGTGCCGAACAAGGTCGCCCTCCTGGACGGGGTGATCGAGCGGGTCGTCGCCGAGGCCGCGCCCACCGAGTTCGGTCCCGCCACCTGGCGTGAGGACCTGAGCGCCTACGCGCACGGGCTGAGCGCCGCACTCGCGGCGCATCCGAACACCGTGCCGCTGCTCCTGTCACAGCCCGCGATGACGCCCCGCCTCCTGCGGACCCTGGAGGCCGTGGTGGGAATGCTGCACGAGGCTGGCTTCTCCCTGCCCAGGGCCCTGGACGTCGCCTACTCGCTGACCAGTCTCGTCGTCGGACACGCCGCCGCGCGGACGGGCAACGTCGGCGGGGTCGACACCATGGCCTCGTTGGACCCGGACGCGTACCCCCTGCTGGTCGGTGCCGCCCGCGCTGCGGGCGAGGACGCGGCCAGGGCGCGCTTCGACTTCGCGGTCGACGCGCTGCTGTCCGGCTTCGAGGGGGACATCTCGTCCTCCGGCCGCTGAACGGGCCCCTCGGACACGCGCGACGTGCTTCACTCGTCAGAGGTTTCGCGCACGCGACAAAGTGAGGGATTCCGTTGACGGTTCTCGGGGACTCGGTCGAATCGATGGAGCAACTGGCCGTGGTGTGGCGGGCCATGGTGCTCGACCGGGACCGGACCGCGGACGTCCGTGACCTGCCGGGGATCGCCGTCCGCTGGGCCGACTGCCGGTTCGCCTTCTGGAACTGCGTGACCCTGACCGACGTCGGCGCGGACGCCGCACTCCTGGAGCGGCGCCTCGGCGAGGCGGCCGATGTCATGCGCGCGAAGAAGCAGCCGGGCTTCCTCTGGGTCTTCGAGGACCTGATCGAGGACGAGGCCCGCCCCGGTCTGGAGGCGGCGGCCGAGCGGGCGGGCCTGGTGCACGCCTTTCCCGGCACGGGCATGGCAGGGGACCTGCTGCCCCTGCCCGAGCCCGTCCACCCGGACCTCACGTTCGTGCGCGTGTCGACCGACGCGCACCTGGAGGCGTACGCCGACCTCAACTCCCGTGCGTACGGCTTCCCCGTGGAGGACGGACGGGACGGCATCGCAGGATCCGCCCTCTGGAAGGAGCGGGTGTACGCCTATCTGGGCCTGCGGGACGGCGTACCGGTGACCTGCGCGGCGACCGTGGAAGCCGAAGGACGGCTCTTCGTCGTGCTCGTCGCCACGGCCCCGGAGTGGGAGCGCCGCGGGTACGGCGAGGCCGTGACGCGCAAGGCGCTGTACGAGGGAGGCCGCGCCACCGGCCTGACCCGCGCCACGCTCCACGCCACCGCCGCCGGGGCGCCCGTGTACCCGCGCATCGGCTTCCGGCCGAACTCGCCGATGCGCTTCTTCGCTCTGAACGGCTGACGCCGGGGGCGCCGCGCCGCCCGACCGGCCGGACAGCCACCCGGCCGGACCGCCGCCCGCCTGCACGGACAGGAGCCTGTCCGGACCGCCGCCCGACCCGGGCGACGGTCCGACCCGGGTCGGCCGTCGCGCCGACGACGGATCACACCTCCGGTGCCCCGGTCTCCTCGAGGACGCCGTCGGCCAGCCGCAGCCAGCGGTTGACGCCGATCTCCGCCAGGAACCGCTCGTCGTGGCTGACGACCAGGAAGGCCCCCCGGTAGGAGTCGAGCGCGCTCTCCAGCTGGCCCGCGCTGACCAGGTCGAGGTTGTTGGTCGGCTCGTCGAGGAGGAGCAGGTGCGGTGCCGGTTCGGCGCACAGCACGCAGGCCAGGGTCGCCCGCAGCCGCTCGCCGCCGGAGAGCACGCCGACCGGCAGGTGCGCCCGCGGGCCGCGGAAGAGGAACCGGGCGAGCAGGTTCATCCGTTCCGCTTCCGGCCGCTCGGGGGCGAACGCGCCGAAGTTCTCCGCCACCGTACGGTCCGGGTCCAGCAGGTCCAGGCGCTGCGACAGATAGGCGATCCGGCCGTCGCTCCGCCTGATCTCCCCGCCGTCCGGGACGAGTTCGCCGGTGATCATGCGCATCAGCGTGGTCTTGCCCGCGCCGTTGGGGCCGGTCAGCGCGATGCGCTCGGGACCCCGTACGGTCAGGTCGACGCCGCCCTCCGCGAAGACGTCCCTGCCACCGAGCCGCACCCGCATCCCCTCGCCGAGGAACACGTTGCGGCCGGCCGGCACCTGGGTGTCGGGCAGCTCCAGGGTGAGGCGCTGCTCCTCGCGCAGCGCGCGCCCGGCCTCGTCGAGCCGGGCCCTGGCCTCGCTCACCCGGGAGGCGTGCAGCTGCCCGGACCGCCCCGCGGACTCCTGCGCGCCGCGCTTCATGGTGCCGGCGAAGATGCGGGGGAGTCCGGCGTTCTTCAGGTTCTTGGAGGCGTTGCTCATGCGGCGGTCGGCCCGCTCGCGGGCCTGCTGCATCTCGCGCTTCTCCCGCTTGAGCTCCTGTTCGGCGTTGCGGACGTTCTTCTCCGCGACCTCCCGCTCGGCGCGGACCGCCTCCTCGTATGCGCTGAAGTTGCCTCCGTACAAACGAAGTTCGTCGCTACCGAGCTCGGCGATGCGTTCCATGCGGTCGAGGAGCGCGCGGTCGTGGCTGACCAGGACCAGGCAGCCGCCGAAGTCCGACAGCACGTCGTACAGCGTGTGCCGGGCCTCGACGTCGAGGTTGTTCGTCGGTTCGTCGAGGAGCAGCACGTCCGGGCGCTTGAGCAGCTGGGCGGCGAGGCCGAGGGAGACGACCTGTCCGCCGCTGAGGGTGCCCAGACCGCGGTCCAGGGCCAGGCCGGCGAGGCCGAGCCGGTCGAGCTGGGCGCGGGTGCGCTCCTCGATGTCCCAGTCGTCCCCGATGGTGGCGAAGTGCTCCTCGGCGACGTCGCCGGACTCGACGGCGTCCAGGGCGCGGATCACCTCGGCGATGCCGAGTACCTCGGCGACGGTGAGGTCGGCGGTCAGGGGCAGGCTCTGCGGGAGGTAGCCGAGCACGCCGCCGACCTGCACCGAGCCGGTGGCGGGGCGGAGCTCGCCCGCGATCAGTTTGAGCAGGGTGGACTTGCCGGAGCCGTTGGGGGCGACCAGGCCGGTGCGGCCGGAAGCCAGGCTGAAGGACAGGTCGTGGAAGACGGGCGTGTCGTCGGGCCAGGCGAAGGAGAGGTTCGAGCAGACGATGGCAGCGTCGGACATGAAGGGCCTCGGAGGTACTGAGGGCAGCGCACGGTTCTCTGCCCTGGGCAGACATGGGTCAGGGGGTACGACGAGACGGACCACTCCGGCAGCGCTCCTGAGCGCCGGCCGGTGGCCGTCAGATCCGGATCTCACCCGGAGATGTCGTCTTCACCCACCACGTCTGTGACTCCTCGATGCACGGTCTGGGTCTCGCATCACCGTAACAGCCCGCCCTCACGGCACGCGATCCCATTCAGCCTGGAGGCGAGGGCTCCTCGAACGCCGGGTGGAGGCCGCCTCCGCACCCGCCCGAAAAAAATCTCGGTATTCGTACAACCATCCGCCCGCTCGTGAGTCATGTAAGGCGAGCACGCCGCAGGCGTGTTCGTTTTTTCGTTTCCAGGGGGATTCCCATGACTCACCACGCAGCCCTGCGTGCCCGCGCCCTGCCGCTCGTGGCCGCCGCCGGGATACTCGTACCCGTCGCGGCGGGCGCGGCGCCCGCGTCCGCCGCCACCGCGCCGCAGGTCAGCTGCACGTCCGGCAAGACCGGGCTCGCCGCCAAGCTCCAGCGGGACATCACCGCCGCCCTCGCCACGCGCTCCGGCACCGTCGCCGTCGGCCTGCACGACCGCACCACGAACACCACCTGCACCTTGCGTGCCACGTACGCGTACGACTCGGCCAGCATCGTGAAGGTGACCGTCCTCGCCGCACTGCTCTGGGACGCCAAGAAGACCAACCGCTATCTGACCTCGCGCGAGGCCAGCCTGGCGACGGCCATGATCACCAAGTCCGACAACGCGGCCACCACCACCCTGTGGAACCAGCTCGGGCTCACCAAGGTGAAGGGCTTCCTGACGGCTGCCGGCATGACCCGGACCGTGCCCGGCACCGGCGGCTACTGGGGTCTCACCCGGATCAACGTCGCCGACGAGCAGCGGCTGCTCTCGCTGATCACCGCCAGGAACTCCGTCCTGAGCGACAACGCCCGCGCCTACATCCTGCGGCTCATGGGCAGCGTCGTCTCCTCGCAGCGGTGGGGGACCCCGGCCGGAGCGCCCTCGACCGTGTCCGTGCACGTCAAGAACGGCTGGCTGCAGCGCGCCACGCGCGGCTGGCGCGTGCACAGCATCGGCGCGTTCAAGGGCGCCGGCCACGACTACACCATCACCGTGCTCACCGACGGCAACAGCACGATGAACTACGGCGTCGGCACGATCCAGGCCGTGGCCAAGGTGATCCACCGGGACCTGATCCCGACCGCGACCACCGCGTCCCGGTACACGCCGACCACGACGCCCCAGGAGGCGTTCATCGCGGTGCCCCAGGGCTGACGCGCCGCTCGCACACGCCGTCGACGGCTCTCCGTCCCGCGCCGCCCCGGGCGACGACCGCGCGGGGCGGAGGTGAGCGGGTGGGTCAGAGGTGAGCGAGTGGGGGAGGGGGCATCCCGCGCCGCGACCGGGCCCGCCCCCGCGGGCTGGTCCTTTCGGGTGCACGGTGGCCCCCGCCGTCACGCGCGCCCACGAGGGTGGAAAAATTCCGGCATGCCCTCTCACGACGACAGGCCCGACGCCCAGCACACCAAGCCCTCGCAGACGAGCGAGGAGACCCTGGAGGCGCTGGGCGCGCTCTCGAAGGCACTGGAAACGGTCGAGCGCGCCCGCGGCCACCTCTACGGCTTCCACCAGCTCACCGGCACGGCCGACTTCGAACTCGACCGCGCGGTGCGGCTGCTCCGCTCCGCCGGCCACGACGACTGGGCCGACCGCGTGCAGACGGAGATCCTCGGACGCAACGTCATCCCCGGCCACTGGACCTTCCAGATCGTGGAGGCCTACAACGAGACCTACTACGAACCCTTCAAGGAGCTGGAGAAGGACGCCGTGGAGGCGCTCGCGGACGGGCGCGACCACCTGCTGGAGGCCCGCATGAAGGAGGCGAGGCGCACGCACGGCCATCCCGACCACACGGCCCGGCCGGAATGAGGCCGGAGCGCCCCCGCGGGGATCAGCCCGCCGGTGCGGCGGCGAGAAGGGGGAGCGGCCGGTCCGGATGCCACTCGACGAGGAGGATGGTGGCGTCGTCGCGCAACTGGTGGTCCTGATGGTGGAGCAGGCTCTGGATGAGCCGCCGCAGCGCCTCCGGCGCGGGTTCCCCCGCCGAGGTGGCGCGGATGACGAAGTCGGCCAGTCGTTCCTCGCCGAAGAGGTCGCCGCTCCGGGAGCGGCCTTCGGTGACGCCGTCGCTGTACAGCAGCACCCGGTCACCGGGCTGGAGCCGCTGACGGTGCTCCGTGACGGGCGCGCCGGCGTAGAAGTCCCATCCCAGCGGCGGCTGGGACGGCCGCGCCAGCAGATCGGGCCGGATGTGGCCGTCCCGGATCAACAGGGGCGGCGGATGGCCGAAGTTCACCCAGGACAACTCTCCGCTCAAAACGTCCAGTCGGCCGATGACCGCCGTCATGAGCCGTTCGGGCAGCCATGTGGAGAGGGTCCGGTCGATGGCCGTGCCGATGTCGGCGAGACCGCCACCGGCGCGCCGGGTGGAGCGGCAGGCGGCCAGGGCCGCGGCGCTGGCGCCGCCCGACGCCAGGTCGTGGCCCATCGCGTCGAGCAGGGTCAGGTGCAGCCTCCCGTCGCTCAGGCTGTGGTCGAAGGCGTCCCCGCCGATGTCGTAGGCCGGTTCCAGGACCGCGGTGGAGGTGACGTGGGCCGTGCCGATGGTCCGGGGCGGCAGGAACGCCCACAGGAGTTCCGCCTGCGTGCTCATCGGCCTGTCCCGCACCCGCTCGACCAGCAGGTCGCTGTAGAGGGACTTCGACACCACCAGCAGCGTCGCGGCACTCGCCAGGGCCGCGCAGGCCCCCAGCAGGCGCGCGTCGAACGCGGGCGCGGTCACCTCCATGACCCCGATCCGCTCGATCCCGTCCAGCATCGGCACCCACGCCGTCGACCCGTCCCGCGCCGTCTGCGTCTCCTGCGTGCGGTACGCGAGGCCGGCCAGGGAGGAGTCGACGGCCACGGCCGCCTCGTCCGCCCGTACGGAGTCGTGCTCCGGACCCGGGGAACCGGACGGCAGGGGGACGAGCCGCACCTGCTGGAGATCGGCCACGTACAGGCGGACGCCGGAGAGTCCGAACTCCCTTCCGGCCTCCTCCACCAGCCGAGGGACGTCCCGCGCCGACGCCTCGTGCGACCGTGCCAAGAGGCCCGCCAGGCCGGTCTCGTTCCTCGTCACACAGCCTCCGGTCGATTCCCGCCCCACGAGGACGGCTGCTCACTCACCCGTCCCATGCTGGACCACCGGGCGACGCGCTGCCCGACGCCGCGTTCGGCTTACCCCGTCCGGCCGTACGGCGCGCTCCGCGGCGACGCGTCGTCACCAGGGGCCGCGAGACGGCGGGCCGGGGCACCGGGAGGCCGCCACGGTGTGAGGCCTCCCGGTGCGTGGAGCCTCAGTGGCGCTCGGGCAGGTCCCGCTCCGCCGGCCGCAGGGTGACATCACCGGCCGTATCCGGGGCGGCCGAGCGCGCGGACGGCGCCGCCGCCGGCTTCTTGCCGCAGAAGGCGGGCTCCAGCGTGCCGCCGAGTGCCGTGTTGGCGCTGCCGTGGTTCGACGTGTTCGCCACGGCCGACAGGCTGCGCCGCCCGTCGCGGGTCGAGAAGGCGTACGTGTAGAAGCCCTGCACCGTGCCGGTGTGGCCGTACACCTGGACGCCGCAGGACAGGTCGTAACGGCGCAGGCCGAGCCCGTAGAAGCGGGTGTTCGTCGCGTCCGTCGGGGTGACGGTCGTCATGGCCTCCATCATGGCCGGGGACAGCAGCCGTCCGCGCATCAGCGCGCTGGTGAAGGTGTTCAGGTCGGCGGGGGTGGAGATGACGGCCCCGGCGGCCTGCGCCCACGACACCGTCTGCTCCGTGGAGTCCACGAGCGGCTCGCCGGCCGCGTCCGGGTGGAGGTAGCCCCGGACGTGCAGGCCCTTGATCCGGGTGTCGGGGTGGACGTGCGAGGTCTTGCGCAGCTTCAGCGGCTTGAAGATCCGGCCGTCGTACGCCTCGGCCAGCGTCCGGCCCGTGAACTTCTCGATGAGCATGCCGACGACCACGAAGTTCGCGTTGGAGTACTTGTACGCCGCGCCGGGCTCGGTGGTGCGCGGCTCGCTCAGCGAGAGGTCGACCAGCTCCTGGTGGCTGAAGACCCGGTTCCGCACGGCTTCGAAGCCCGGCACCGTGTTGGCGAACATCGCGTTGGTGTAGTCGGAGAGGCCGCTGCGGTGGGTCAGCAGGTGACGGACCGTGATGCGGTCGTCGGGGAGCAACCCGGGCAGGTACTGGTTGACGGACGCGTCGAGCTCCAGCTTCCCCTCCTGTACGAGCTGGAGGAGCACGACCGTCGAGAACGTCTTGCTGACGCTGCCGATGCGGAAGCGCGCGTTGATGTCCATCGGCGTGCCCGACACCCGGTTCTGGACACCGACGGTGCGGCTCTCCACCCCCTCGGGGCCGGAGAACCGGGCCATCGCTCCCGGCGCGCCATTCGCCAGGGCGGAGTCGAGCGCGGCGACGACCCCGTCCATGTCCGCGGCGGGGGCGGCCGGACGCGCGGCGGCGGCGGCGTTGGCGGCGAAGGCGCTGGTGGTCGGGGCGAGTCCGGCCGCCAGGGCGGCGATCAGGGTGGCGCTCACGGTCAGGCGTCGGCGCTGCGACAGGGGCACGGTGGTTCCTCGGCTTCATCCGAACGGGTCTGCGCGGCACACGACACCGGTGCACCACGAGGCGGAGGAGCACGACGCGATGCGCGTGCGTCCGTACGCCCAATGATCATGAGGGTCACTGTCCGAAAAAGGTTCCCGACACGGGCGGTGAATTCGTACGGGCCCGAGGAAGCCCCCTCGCGTCGGCTGTCGTCCTACGGCGGCGTCCGGGCACCGTGCGGCTCGGGGCACTCGTGGTCCGCCCACATCTGGTCTCCCGCGGCGAGGAGTTCGGCGCACTCGCCCGCGAAGGAGCAGAGCCGTGCCACCACCTGCTGGTATTCCCTCGGGTCTCGTGCCCGGTTGGGCGCGAAGGCGATCCACTGCCGCCACAGGCCACCGTCGGCCAGGTAGGGGGCCGCCCGCTCCGTCCCGAGGACGGCATCCAGATGGAGCAGTGTGCTGACGGCGAAGCCCTGGTCGTAGGGGACGTCCGGCTGGGACAGACAGCGATCCAGGTACGCGCACAGCAGATCGGCGTCCGCCTCGGTGGCGAAGGTGGCGAGCGCGAGACCGGCGGACCCGCCGTAGGGGCCGGGGCTGCCCATCAGGAGTTCACCGAGGCGGCCGCGGAACTCGGTCCTCCTCGCGACGGCGATCAGCCAGCAGGCTGTCTTGCGCTCCCGCCAACCGCCTTCGAGGAGGATGCCGAGCTCGGCAGGAGTGATCTCCCGGGCCGACTCCACCAACCCGCGCATGAACAGCTCGCGTTCGGCCCCGCTCATGCGCAGGCAGCTGCCCCCCAGCCGCAGGTACCGCCGATCGGGCGCGACGAACCGCCGTATCAGTTGTTGCAGTTCCGGGTCGGTGCGGGCGTCGCGCATGGGGGCATCATGGCCGGGCGAGAACCCGGCCGCCACGGGTTTCGGCCCGATCCGCAAGGAGCGCCGGTCGCTACGACCGGGCGGTGACGTCGTCGTGCCCGTCTCTTCCAAAACGCCCGAGCCCCGGTGCCGCGGTCGGGCGCGGGAATCCCCGTTCTCGTGCGAGGAACCGAGGGTTAGGGTCCCCACCATGTCTGACCACGTTCATGAGGGCGGTTCCCGCGGTGCGGCGGCTGTGGGCCCCGGCGCGGAATGGTGCGCGCGGTGGGCCACGGGTGGCCTCGCCGGCGCCACCGTCGGGGCGGTCGGCCACGCCGACGTGCTGCAGTCGGCCGCCATCGCCGTCGTCGGCGGCCGCACGGTGGCCGTCACCGGGGCCGACGACGACATCGCGCTGGTCTGGGACCTCGCGACCGGCGCGCGGATCGGCGGCCCCCTGCCGGGCCACGGCTCGGTCTGGGCGGTGGCCGTGACCGGGGCGACGCGCGGTCGCCCCGTCGTCGTCATCGCCGACGCTTCAGCACGCGTTCAGTCGTGGGACCTGTCCGACGGTCGTCCCGTGGCGGCTCTCGCCGGAGGCGCGTGGGCGGCGGCGACGGCTGTCGTGCGGGGCAGGCCGGTGGTCCTCGTCGGCAGGCAGAGTGCTCCCCGGCTGCTGCTGTGGGACCCGGTCCGGGGAGAGGTCGTCGCCGAACTCGCGAGCGACGGGTCCTCCGGTCGCGTCGGTGCCGTGGTGGCCGTGGCGACGGCCGTGGTGGGCGACCGCCCCTACGGCATCACCCTGCACGACGACAGCGCCGTCCTCGCCTGGGACCTGGCCGCGCGCCGGTACGACGGGCAGATCGCCCCTCGTACGGGAGGCGACGACCAACGGATCTCGCTGACCACCACCGTCGTCGACGGGCGGCCGGTCGCCGTCACGGGAAGCTGGGACGGGCAGGTCCGCTCCTGGGACGTCGTCGCGCGCTCGGAGCTGCCGGAGCGTGCGACGCCGCCCGCCCACCACGGTCCGGTGTGGTCCCTCGCCTCGGCGGTGGTGGACGACCACCCCCTCGTCGTCACCGCCGGTGACGACCGGACGGTCCGGGTGTGGAACATGGCCGCCCAGCACCAGGTCGGCCCCGACCTGCGGTTCCCTTCGGAGGTGACCGCCGTGGCCATGGCGCCCGACGGGCGGCTGATGGTGGGAGTCGGCGGAGACGTCGTGGTCCTCGCCCCCACGGCCGGCGGCGCCGCCGCGCCCTCACCCTAGGGGGAAGGGGCTACGGGGCACCGTCCAGGACCTCGCGCAGCCGGTGGGCGAACTCGTCCGGCTTCCCCGGGTATCCGAACTCCCCGTCGCAGAAACCGGCGTGGTGGCTCGGGAAGACGGTCACCCGCTGCCCGAGTAGTTCGGCCGTCGCGACGGAGGTGCGGCCCGTTTGCAAATTCGCGGACTCCTCACCCACGGCGATGACGACACGAGTCGGTGCGGCGGCGAGCGCGTCCTCGTCCGGCCGGTAGCCGCTCACCGCCCACGACAGGTCGGACAGCAGCGGATCGTCACGCGAGCCGTCGTCCTCCGTGGGCATGCCGAACGCGGCGGGGTCGGCCTCCGGCTGTGCGAAGTACGCGTCGGTGAACTCGCCCTCCCACGAGGTCATGGCCACGAACGCGGCCATCCCGGCGCCCCGTCCGCGCCTCTCGTACGCCTCCCGGACTCCGGCCCGCGCCCGCACGGCCGCCGGGCCGTCCGGGGTGAGCGTGATGAGGGGCGGCTCGTGCGCGACCAGGGTGACCACGTCGGTGGGGTACCGCGCCACGAGCGCGAGTGCGGTGATCGCGCCGCCGCTGCTCGCGAACATCTCCACCGGCCCGGCCCCGACGGCCTCGATGACGGCGTGCACGTCGTCGGCCTGTGTCTGCGGCGTGTGATCGTCCCGCCCGTCCTTCCGCACGCTGCGACCGAGGCCCCGCGGGTCGTACGTGACGACGGTCCGGTCCGGGAAGCGCGCGGCGAGCGCGGCGAAGCCGGTGGCGTCCATGGGCTGCCCGATCATGAACAGCGGAGGGCGTCCGTCCGTGGTCGGCAGCGGCCCCCGCACGTCATAGACGAGGTCGGCGCCGGGTGTCTCGAGTGTGTGCGTTTCCATACCCGTACAGACCGGTCCCGCCACGAAAACTCATCGAAGCGGTCCCGGATCTAGGACCGGCACCGTCCTACTTGAGTCCTACGGTCGTCACATCGTGAGGGACCGGACGAGAGGACGAGACCGATGAAGCACACGGCACCCGAGGGTTGCACGAGCGTCGCACCGTGGGTGGTCACCGACGACACCGGTGCGCTGCTCGACTTCGTCGCCGCGGCGTTCGGCGGCGAGGAACTCGCACGCGTACGGGTCGAGGACGGCACCGTCGGCCACGGCGAGATCCGCGTCGGGGACACGGTGGTGCTGGCCTTCGACCGACGCCCCGACTGGCCGGTGATGCCCTCGCTGCTCCGGGTCTACGTCCCGGACGCGGACGCCGCCGTGGCCGCTGCCGTCGCTCACGGGGCACAGGTCGTCACCGAGGTCGCCGACAGCGCCTGGGGCGATCGCGGCGGCCGCGTGCGGGACCCGTTCGGCAACATCTGGTGGGTGGTGAGCCGGGTCGAGGACGTCGCACCGGACCGGGCCTGGGACCGTATGTCCGAGCCGAAGTACGCCGAGGCGATGCGCACGGCCCAGGAGACGCTCGATGCCGCGCTGAGCGGCCGCGCGGCGGGCGTGGCGAGCGCCCCGCTGCGCCCAGCCGACTGAGCGGTCGGGCGCCGGAAGGGCGGCCGGCGCGGCGCCGACGACTCCCGAGTGCAGAGCCGTGACCACCGCCCGCCGGGCGGCCTTCCTCCCGCCCCCGCCTCGGCGGGCGGAAAATCAGTCGGCGGCGGCCGGTCCCGGGCTTACTGTCACCCCTGATGGAGATGGTCTTCCGGAAGCTGCCGGACAATCAGCACGAGATCCTGGTCCGGGCCCGCAAGGGTCCGGACGTCAGGCTGCCCGCCCAGCCCGTCGGCCCGACCGTGCCGCACGACCTGGTCCACGCCGTCGTGGAGACCGCCCTCGGCATCGACGACGGCTTCTGGGGGGCGATGGCGCGCGGCGCCACCTTCGAGGGGTTCGAGCTCGTCACACCGGGCCGGCACCGCCGGTCCGGGATGCGGGTGCTGCGCCGCGGCGGCGACGCCGTGATGGCCGCCGAGCTCTCCGTGAACTGGGCCTACCGCGCGTGGAGAGGCCTCCCCACGGAGGGCCGCGGCGTCGGCAGGCCACCCCTGGACGCGGAGGCCCTGGCCCGCACGATCCCGCCCCTGGACGCCGCGGCCCTCCGCTGGGCCGCCGTCCCGGAGGGCGGCGAACTCCTCTGGCGCTGGGGCGTGGACGGAGCCTAGGGACCGGGACCCCCACTCCAGCCCGTACGCGTGCGTCCCGGCCGCCCTGATCCGGGTGGCCGGGACGCACGTCCGACACGGGGGCCGCAGCGGTCGGCCGGTGGCCCGTTGACGGCGCCGCACGGGGTGTGAATGCGGCGCCGCCCCGGGACGATCTTGGCGCGAAGAGCACGCCCCGGCCTATCCGGACACGGACATCCACGGATACGCAATCAATCCGCCGCCCGCCCGAGCACCTGCCCGAGCCTCTTGCGGGAGGGCGCGCCCGTCTTCTGGAGCGCCCGCGCGACGTGCTGTTCGACGGTGCGCGGGGACAGGTGCAGCGTGGCGGCTATCTCCCGGTTGGACATGCCGGCGGCGGCGAGTTCGGCGACCTCGGCCTCCCGCGGCGAGAGCACGTCGCCGTAGCCCGGCCGCCCCGGAGCCCGCCGCTCCGCGGCCGGCCGGTGGCCCCGCAGGTCGGCGCGGGTGCGGGCGGCGTCCCAGACCGCGCCGAGCGCGTCGAAGGCCGCGGCGCAGTCGGTGAGCGCGGCGACGGCCGGGCCGATGTCCTCGCCGAGGTTCAGGGCGCAGCGGGCGGCGGCCGCGGCGGTGAGGGCCGCGTGGTACGGCCGGGGCAGCGCGCGGTACGCGGCGGCGCTCTCTTCGTACGACGCGGTGGCCTCCGCCGTACGACCCGCGTGCTCCGCGAGCAGCCCGCGGGTCCACGCGAGTGCGGCCTCCGCCGAGGGTGCGTCACGACCCTCCAGGCCCGCCGCGAACTCGTCGGCCACCGCGCGGGCGGAGTGAGCGTCCCCGGCGCGCAGCATCGCCTCCACCGCCCAGGGCGCGAGTTCGGCGCCCCAGGCCCAGATGCCCTTGACGCGCAGCCTCTGCCACGCCGCGGCGGCTTCGGCGGCGGCGCCGGTGATGTCGTCCTGAGCCAGGGCGAGCCTGACGAGGGCACCGGAGACGGCCGCGGAGATCGGTACGGGTCCCCTGTCGAGGTGGACCGCGCCGGGCCCGGTGAGCCAGTCGACGGCGTCCGCCCATTCACCGCGCGAGAGAGCGAGCAGCCCGAGGACCATCCGGGCGTCGGCGACGAGGTAGGGCATGGTGCCCGCCTCCTCGGCGAAGGCGCGGCCGCGGTCGGCGAGTCCGGCCCAGCGGCCGGTCGCCCAGTCGAGGACGAGGGTGCAGCCGCGCCCGGTCTGCTCGGCATAGGCGGCGCCGTTGCGCGCCGCCAGCGCCACCCCCTCCGAGATCAGCGCGCGCGACTTCTCGTAGTGGCCGAGCCACACGGCGGCGTCGGCCGCGTTGCACAGCCCCCGCGCCGCGTGCTGGCGGCAGCCGATGAGGTCGCTGTCGCGGGGCAGCCGGTCGATGAGGGACCAGGCGGCGGGGTCGCCGTTGTTGAGGAGGACGCTCACCCGGTTGGCGGTGACGGCGGCCTGCACCACCGGGTCGCCGGACTCCTCGGCGACCTCCACCGCCCGCTCGATCCAGGCGGCGTTCTCGGCGAACGAGGCGTCCGGCCCGTACGGCATCGCGAGCGCCGACATCGCCCGGGCGCGCGGCACCGGCCGGTCGGCCAGGTCGTCGACCGCACGAGTGAGTTCGGCCCGGCCCTCGACGACCTGCCCCATCTGGTTGCACTGCAGGAGGCCGAGGTCCAGCCGGATCTCGCCGCGGACGGCGGGGGGCAGGTCGCGGTCGGCCACGATGTTCCGGAGCACCTCCACCGTCTGGTCGGAGCGCAGACCGACCACCGCGCAGCGGGCGAGGACGAGGACGAGCCGGGCGCGGGCCTGCTCGGGCACCCGGCCGGTCGCGAGCGTGGACTCCAGCAGGGCCACGGCGCGCCGCTGCTGCCCGGACTCCTCGAAGGACTGGGCGGCGCGTTCGACGGCGTGCAGCCACTCCCGGTCGTCCCCGCAGGCCCGGCGATGGCCGGCCACCCCCTCCCAGGGCACGGGCTGGCGCCGGGCCAGCAGGCGCGCCGCCCTGCGGTGCAGCAGGTCGCGCCGGGGCCCGCCCGCCGAGCGGCGCACGGCGGCGGCGGCGAGCGGTGACGCGAAGCCGTACCGGCCGTCGCCCCGCTCGTCGAGGACGGCGGCCCGCACCGCCGCCGCGACGGCGTCGTCGGCGTCCTGCCCGGTGAGTCCGGCCACGGTCCCGAGCTCCCGTGACGTGGCGGGCTCGTCGAGGACGGCGGCGGCGAACACGATCCCGCGGTGCGCCTCGGGCACGCGGGCCGTGCGCCGGAGCATCAGGGCGTCGAGCCGGGGCGGGATCCCGAGGGCGCCGACGGCCCGGGCGTGAGCGTCGGCGGGAGCGGGAGCGGGAGCGTGAACGTGAGCGACGGGCGGCGTGTCGGGCTCGGCGAGCGTCATCGCGAGCCCGTCGAGCAGGTCGGCGACGGTCTGGGCGACGCCCCCGGAGGCCCGGTGCAGGGCAGCGGCCAGACCGGGCGGGCACCGGTCCTGGCCGAGTGCGGCGACGGCCGTCCGATGGACGGAGGCGACGTCGAGCGGCTCGAGGACATGGCGTACGACGCCGAGAGCGGCCGAGAACTCCGTGTCGGGCCCGAGGACCAGGCCGGGGGTGCTCAGCTCCTCGGGGCGGTAGCTCAGCACACAGGCCAGGTGCGCGGGCGGGCGCGCCAGGAGGGCGAGGAGCCCCGCCACCTCTCCGGCGGTCGCGCGATGCACGTCCTCGATCACGAGCAGCAGCGGTCCCTGGTCGGGCGGCGGCCCGTCGGGGACACTGCGACGTGCGGTCTCGGCGAGCGCCGACGTGAGCCGGTCGAGCAGCCGCGTCTTCCCGGTACCGGCGGCGCCCTCGACCAGCAGCAGGACGGGCCGTCCGGGCCCTTCCGGGGCGAGGGCGGCGCCGAGCCTGCGCAGCAGCGCGGCCTCCGCGGCGTCTGCTGCGTCTGCTGCCTTCTGCGCCGCGTCCGCTGCTCGGGCGGTGTCCGACATGGCTCGTCTTCCGTTCCCAGGAGCGTCCCCCGGTTGATTGCGTATCCGTACTCAGTCTGCCCTGATTGCCGCGCGGTGCGGTCGGTGGGCACCGTGGAGCGGGTAAGGCTCCCAGGCCCACGGTGGGCCCCCCGGAGCCGGCCGCCGACCGTGTCGGCAGCGCAGGCAGGAGTCCGGCGTGAGAGACATGACCCATTCCACCCCTGCCGGGGTGCTTCTCGCCGCGGCCGGAACGTCGCGGGACGAACGGAGGCCCGTGGCGGAGTCCGGCAGCCGGCAGATCCTGGCCGCGGCAGTCGTCCCGGCCTGCCCGAGGGCCGTGCCTCGTCTGCGCGGGCTCGCGCGCGCGGTGGCCAGGAGCCATCGGCTGTCCGCGGCGGTGGACGAGGCACTCGCGGTGGTCGTCAGCGAACTCGCGACCAACGCGGTCCTGCACAGCGGCAGCCCCGACGTCGCCGTGATGCTGGAGTGCGACGGCACCGCGTTGACCGTGGGCGTACGTGACCGGGGACGCTGGCGCGAGCGCCCGGCACCGCGCTGCGAGCCGGTGGACATGGGCGCGGACTTCGGCCGCGGGCTCGCTCTCGTCGACGCGTACTGCGTGGACAGGACGGTGCGATGCTCCGCCGAGGGCACGGTCGTGCGGGCCGTGATCGCCTTGTGAGCGAGCGCGGGTTCCCTCGTCCGCACCCGAGCCGTACTCTTGGGTAACTTCACTGCCCCGCGGGGCACCGCCCAGCGACGAGGACGAGACATGCCCGCTTCCGCGACCTCCGCCCGGCTGCTCAGCGGCCTGCTGATCGGCGCGGGCGTCGCGCACTTCGCCGTCCCCCGGCAGTTCGACGCCATCGTGCCGCGGAGCCTGCCCGGCTCGCCCCGCACGTGGACCCACCTGAGCGGCGTGGCGGAGATCGCCGTCGGCGTGGCGATCGCCGCACCGCGCACGCGGCGCGCGGGCGCGCTGGCCGCGGCGGGCCTGTTCACCGCGGTGTTCCCGGCGAACGTGAAGATGGCCTACGACTGGCGCCACCGCCCCGCCCCCCTCCGCGCGGCGGCAGCGGCCCGACTGCCCCTCCAGGTGCCCCTCGTCCTGTGGGCCCTGCGGGTCCGAGGGGCCCACTCCGGCAACTGAAAGCCCCCGGACCGGGGCAGCGACGCGCCCCGGCGGGACGGCCGAATCTCTCCCATCCAGCCGCCCCCGTCAACCGGACTCCAACGACCGCAGCGGCCGCCGACGTCACGCCCCGGCCCGTCCGTCCGCTGACGCCCGGGAGGACACCGCGCGTCAGCGCAGCAGCAGGTTCGTGAGCGGGGTCCGCGCGTGGTGGACCGAGCGGCCCGTGCGGGTCGTCGTCAGGAGGCCGGCGGTGCGCAGGGCCGTGGTGTGGGCGGAGACCGTGGCCGGTGAGACGCCCAGCACCGCGGCCAGTTCGCCGGTGGTGCGCGGCACCGGCAGGGCGTGCAGGAGGGCGGCCCGTGTGCTGCCGAGGACCGCGGCGAGGGCCTGCTCCCGGTCGTCCGGCTCATCCGGTGCGGGAGGCAGTGCGGGGCCCGCCGGGTAGGCGAGGACCACCGGCCGGTCCGGTACGTCCTGCACGAGGGGCGCGCCGCGCCAGTGGAAGGTCGGCAGCAGCACAAGACCGCGGCCTCCGAGCCGTATCTCCCCGGAAGCGGAGGGCCACTCACCGGAGGGCCACTCCCAGATGCCGCCCCGCAGCCGCGAGCCGGGCGCCAGGGCCGTCAGCGCGGCCTTCGGGCCGTCTTCCGCGAGCGTGACCGCGTGCCGGGCGAACTCCGCCCGGTGCAGGTCCTCCACCCGCCCCCACACCGGCGCCAGCACCGTCCCGTACGCCGCTCGCTGGGCCCGCGCGAGCGTGCCCCAGCCCTCCGCGCCGCCCGCGTGCAGGGACCTGATCCACGCCGGCGCCGGGCCCCGCCCCGCGTACACCCGCTCCAGCTCCGACCGTACGAGCTCCGGCGCCGCCGCCCGGATCGTGTCGAAACCCTCCTGCCTGCTCTCGCCCAGCACGTCGAGGAACGAGGGGGGCGAGCCACCCGGCACCAGGTCGGCCAGCGGCGCCGCAGCGGCCGGCAGCGCCCGCGCCGTCCGCGCCCGCCACCGCCCGAAGAGCAACCCGTCGTGCGGGGCGCCCAGCATCAGCAGTGCCGCGTGCAGCTCGGGCACGGGCGAGGGGCGCGGCGCGCACCGCAACCGTGTCCAGTCCTCCGCCGTGAAGTGGATCCGCAGCACGCCCCCGCCTTTCGCCCGGTGCCCTCACCCCTGTCCGCGGCGGCCCGCGCAAGCCTTTCGGACACCGCCGAAAGGCTCGCCCGGCGCGTCCGCCGGGCTCCAGCATGCCTGCCATGACCAGCATCTCCCGCCGCACCCTCGCCAAGGCCGCGCTGCTCGGCCTCACCTCCACCGCCCCCGTCGCCGCCACCGGTCCCGGCTCTCCGGCACGCGCCGCCGCCGGCCTCGTGCCCGTCCTCCCCGCGCCGACCGGCCCCCACCCCGTCGGCACCGTCCGGCACACCCTCACCGATCCGTCCCGCACCGACCCCTGGGACCCCGCCCTCGGGGCCCGGCAGGTCGTCGTCAGCGTCGTGTACCCGGCCCGGACCGTCATCGGGCTGCCCCGCGCCCCGCAGCTCACCCCGGCCGAGGCACGCGTCTTCGCACAGCTCGCCCACCCGGTCCGGGGGCTGCCCGCAGCCGGCGTCGACTGGGCCGGGACGCTCACCCACGCGCACCCCGGCGCCCCACCGCTGCCGGGCCGCCGGGCGGTCGTGCTGTACACCCCCGGCGGCGGCGACGCCCGCACCCTCGGTAACGGCCTCGCCGAGGACCTGGCCAGCCACGGCACGGTCGTCGTCCTCGTCGACCACCCCGGCGAGGCGAGCCAGGTCGAACTGGCCGACGGCACGGTCCGGGAGACCGTCCTGTACGGACCGCCGGACCCGGCGGCCTTCCGCACCATGCTCGACACCCGCGTCGCCGACCTCCGACTCGTCCTCGACCGGCTCGGCGACCTCCCGTACCCACCCCCGCTCGACCCGTACACGCCTGTCCTCGACGTGCCCCCGCTCGACCCGTACGGCGCCGGGATCTACGGGCACTCCGCGGGCGGGACCGCCGCCGCCCTGCTCGCTGCCCGTGACCCGCGGATCCGGGCGGTCGCCGACCTCGAGGGCTACCTCGACGTCGAGCCCTGGCCGGGCGGCGCACCGCTGCTCCTCCTGCGCACCGACGGCTTCGAGGGCGCCGAGCGGATCCAGCGCTCATGGGCGGGCCTGCGGGCCCGGCGCCGCACCCTGCGTGCCGCGAACCACTGGGTCTTCACCGACCACGCCGCCGTCGTGCCCCGGCTGCACCGGGCCGGGCTCGTCACGGACGGCGTACGGGACGGGCTCGTCGGTCCCGGTGACGCCGCGGCGGCCTTCGCGACCGTCCGCCGAGAACTGCGCGCCTTCTTCGCCGTCGCGCTCCGCCCCGCCGGGTCCCGGCCTCGGCCGCGACCCAGGCCCCGGTAGCCGGGGGACGGGACCCCAACGGCCGCCGACCGCAAGGACATCCGGCCCCGCGGGAAACCACTTGCTCAATGGTCAAGAAGCGTTGACCATTGCTCGCATGCCTACCGACGACCTCCCCGAGACCTTCCACGTCACCACCGACGAACAACTCCGCGCCGTCTCCAACCTCACGCGTCACCGGATCATGGCCGTGCTCCGCCACGAGCACGCGACGATCACGCAGATCGCCGACCGCGTCGGCCTCGCGAAGGGCAGCTCCAGCTACCACGTACGGCTCCTGGAACGGGTCGGCCTGGTCAAGGTCGTACGGACGCGGAAGGTCCGGGGGGTCACCGAGCGGTACTACGCCATGGCCGCGCGGTCGATCGAGCTGCCGGATCCGGGCAGGGGAGGGCCGGACGTGCTGATGCGGCACGCGGTGGCCGACCTGGAGGCGGCGCCGAAAGACGGGGACCGGTACGTACGCATGGCGCATCTGCGGCTCACCGACGACCAGTTCGCGGAGCTGGGGGCGCGACTGGAGGCCCTGGCGGACGAGTACCGGGAGCTGTCCGACCCGTCGCTGCCGGACGCGTCGCTCGTCTTCGCGCTGTTCCACCCGGCATCCGGTGGACAGGCAGGCGGGCAGGCCGGTGGGCAGGCCGGTGGACAGGCCGGAGGGGAGGCCACGTGACGACCGACGTACGGAAACTGCCCGCCGGGTTCGGGCGGCTGTGGACCGCGCAGACGATCTCCTCACTCGGTGACGGGGTCTCGCACGCCGCGCTGCCGCTCCTCGCGCTGACCCTGACACGGGATCCGATGGCGCTCGCCGTCGTCACCGCCGCAGGCACGCTCCCGTGGCTGCTCTTCGGGGTCCTCGGGGGCGCGCTCGTGGACCGCTGGGACCGTCGGCGCACGATGTGGGTCACGGACGCGGCCCGCGGGGCGCTGCTCGCGATACCCGCGGCGGCGGCCGTGCTCGACCTCCTCAGCATTCCGCTGCTCGCGGCCGTCGCCTTCCTCCTCGGCCTCGGCGGACTCTTCTTCGACACGGCCGCCACTGCCTACCTTCCGGACCTGGTCGGCCGCGACCCGGCACTCCTCGAACGCGCCAACTCCCGCCTGCGCGGCGCCCAGACCGCCATGTCCGGGTTCGCGGGGCCACCCGCGGGCAGCGCCCTGCTCGCGCTCGGCCGGGCGGTTCCGCTGCTCGCCGACGCGCTGTCGTTCCTGCTCAGCGCCCTGCTCGTACGTACGCTGCCCGCCGTGCCCCGGCCCGCCGCGGAGGCCCGCGAACCGCTGCTGCGGCAGGCGCGGGCAGGAGCTTCGTACGTCTTCCGGGACCGGCTGCTGCTGGGTCTTGCCCTTCGCCCGGCGGTGGGGAACGTCGCCTTCCTCGCCGTGGAGACCGTCCTCGCCCTCTTCGCGCACGAGCACCTCGGCATCGGCGCCTTCGGCTTCGGCCTGCTCCTCACGGCGGAGGCCACCGGCGGCCTCCTCGGCGCGGGCATCGCCTCCTTCCTCGGCCGGAGACTCGGCACGGGCACCGCGCTGACCTGCACGGCCGCGGTCGAGGGGCTCGCCGTCCTCGGCCTGGCCTCGGCATCGAACCCGTACGCGGCCGGGCCGGCGCTCGCCGTCTGCGGGGCCGGCATGGGAGCCACGATGGTGCTCGCGCCCTCCCTCCGGCAGGCGATCGTCCCCGCCCCGCTCATGGGCCGGGTCGCCTCCACCTCCCGCATGCTTGCCATGTGCGCCGCGCCCGTGGGGGCCTTCCTCGGCGGCTGGCTGGCCACCACCCACGGCATCCGGACCCCGCTCTACGCCGCCGGGGGGCTCCTCCTCGCGATGACGGCCGTCACGGCGTCCATGACCAGCAACCGCCGCATCGAAGCGGCGCTGCGGTCCGCGGCTCCGCCCGCCCCGGCCGCCGGACCGGACGGTCCCCGGCACCCGGTGACAGGTGACCGGGCTGGTGCCCCCGGGTGACCATCGGTGAGGCGTCCGGAAGACGAGCTCGGCGTCACCTCATCCTCGAAGCAGTGACGACCGGCGACGGGCCGGTCAGGACCGCCCGGGAGCGACACGGTGCCGACTCGTCCGACCACCACCCCGCGAAGACTGCAGACCGGCGCCGTGGTGCCGCCCCTGCTCACGCTGGCCGTCGCCTGCGGACGGCCACCGGCCGCCCCGCCGACCCAGGCGCCCCCGGGAGCGCCGGTGGCCCCGGGGGCCGGTGAGCCGGCGACGCTCTGCGCGCCCGCCGGGACCCTGCGCGGCGCGGACGGCGCGTACGCGGACGTCGCTCTCTGCGCGGACAGCGGCGGCCTGCGGCTCACCCTCTCGGCACCCGCCTCCTGCGGGCGCGCCGGTTCGCGCATCGCGTACGCCTGCCGGAGCACCGGCACCTGGACGGCCCGGCACGCCGGAACCACGCTCACCGGAACCCTGCCCGGCCCTGCCGAGCACCCCGGCCCCGGGCGCTACGACCTCACCGCTTCCGTCCGCGTCCGGTCGGAGCCCGAGGGCATCGACGTCCACGGCACCGTCAGCGCCGCCCTGACGCTGTCCGCACCCCTGGCCAAGCCCTCCCACGCGGTCACCGCGGACCGCACGACCCTGAGCCCGGGCACCACGACCACGCTGACCTACACCGTCCGCCGGGACGGTGAGGAAGGCGACGGCAGCGCGCGGTTCGGACTGATCGGCGAGGAGGGCTCAGGCGTACGGATCTCCACCGCGGACACCCGCTGTGTCAACCCCCTGGACGGCCGGTACCCCGCGGCCACCCGCCTTCCGCACGTGCTCGACTGCGCCCTCACCGCGCTCCAACCCGGCCGCCCGGAAAGGGTGACGGTCCGGGTCTCCGTGGGCTCCGCATGCTCCACCGTGGTGTCGAAGCTCGGCTACTGGATGCCGGAGGGCCAAGCCCTGTACACCGGCGGCATGCAGCCGGGACCGAAACTGACCTGCGTTCAGGACGCCCCCGGTCGATCATGACGAAGTGCCCGGCGACCGCGCCGATGCGATCACCGGCCGGTCTGTCCGTACCCTCCCCCCGCGCATAGAGTGACGGCGTGGGCATGCGAACGGTCATCGAGGACCTGGTAGAGGAAGCCGAACGGCAGATCCGTGAGCAGACGTGGGTCCCGGACGCCGCGGATCGCACCGTCGCCGCGAAGGCCGCCGCGGACCTGCGCGCCGCCGTCAACACTCCGGAGGCCCAGCAGGCGCTGTCCGCGGTCGACCGGCTGGCCCACCTGCGGGAGGCGCTCGCCGATCTGGCCATCGCCCTCGCCCACGTCCACGGACGCCTGGCCTGGTTCCTCGGCGCGGCCGCCACCGCGCTCACGCCCATCCTGCACTGGCGCGCCCTGCCCGCCGAGAACGGCCTCACCTTCGGCGCCGTACGCCCGACCTCCCAGCAGTACACGGAGGCCGAGGAAGCGATCCGCCGACTGCAGAACACCCTCGCCGACATCAGCACCGTCTGACGTCCTCCGGCGGCTCGGCCGGGGGAGTGACCCGAGCGCCCGGGCGGCGTGAGGGGCCGGACCGGCGCCTCACCCTCCGCCGGTGCTCTCGGTGCTCTCGGTGCTCTCGGTGCTCTCGGTGCTCTCGGTGCTCTCGGTGCTCTCGGTGCTCGCGGTCCCCGCGGTGTCCTTGGTGGCCTCGTCGAGGACCGCGAGGCCCTGGCTCCAGCGCGCGCGGCGCTCCGCCTCCTGTTGGTCCCACCACGGCGTGCCGCGTTCGCCGAGGGCGACCTTCGCCGTGTGCACCCGTGCCCGGGCGGCGCGTTCCGCCGCCGCGTCGTCGGCCCGCCGGGCCGCGGCCACGGCGCGACGCGCGGCCATGAGGTGCGAGCGCAGTCGAGCGGCGGCCTCCTCGGGCACGTCCGGGTCCGTGGCCCGCCACCGCCTGCCCTCGACGATCACGTACCGCCCGTCAGGGGTGCGGGCGGGCCCCCGCGCGTCAGCTGTCACCCGTACAAGCCTGGCAGACGAACGACCACCTGTCGCGATCCCGCATGATGGACGTATGCGCTCCCGGCCTGTACTCGTCTACGACGGAGACTGCGGCTTCTGCACGACGTCGGCGAACTTCGCCGAACGACGGGTGCGGCCCCGCTGCGACATCGTCCCGTGGCAGTTCGCGGACCTCGACGCCCTGGGCGTCACCGCGGAGCGCGCCCAGTACGAGGTGCTGTGGGTGACACCGGACGGAACGGTGCGGGGAGGAGCCGAGGCCGTCGCGAAGGCCCTCCTGAGCGCGGGCGGAGCCTGGGCGCCCTTGGGCGCGACACTGCTGCTGCCCGGCGTCCGGTGGGCGGCGGCACGCGTCTACCGCGTCGTCGCGGCCCACCGCCACCGACTGCCGGGAGGCACACCGGCGTGCGCCGTCCCCCGGCGACCCCGGTGAGCCGAACCGAGGGCCGCGAACGGCCGTCACCCCGGGACGGACGGGGGAGCGGGGGCCGGGACCGCCGACTGCCGCACCGTCAGACGTCGCGCCACTTGGCCTGGCCGAAGGAGAACACGCCGAAGAGGGCGAGGGCGACGGCCACCGCGACCAGGAGCCACGGCCCCGCGGGTGTCTGGGCGAAGGAACGTATGGCGTCGTCCATGCCCTTGGACTCCTTCGGGTCGAAGGCGACCGCCGCCTTCAGACCGAAGTAGCCGACCGCGCCGAAGACGAGCCCGCGCCCCACGCCTCCCGCGATGCCCGTCACGTCCATGAACCGCCGCTGGTGCCTCGACATCCGGCCCCACGTGAGGTGCTTGCGGTACGTGCGCCGGGCCGCCCGGACCGCGATCCACAGCCCCGCACCGAGGAACCCCGCGGCCGCGGCGCCCACCCACCACTGGCCGCCCGGCAGAGCGAGGAGACGCCCGGTGATGTCCTGGCTCTGCCGGTCGGTCGAACCGGCACCGCTGCCCCGGTCACCGGCCGCGAAGGCCAGGACCAGGAACGACGAGACTCCGTAGAAGACGAACCGGGCGCCGGACATGGCGCGCTTGCCCGCGCCGTCGCCCTTCGGCCCCGCCGAGCCGAACAGCGCCTCCGAGAGCCGCCACAGCGCCATCCCGGCGAGCCCGACGCCCAGCGCCCACAGCAGGACGGCGCCGAACGGCGTGGCGGCGACCTCCGTGAGGGCCCCGCCCCGGTCGGCCTGCTCGTTCGTGCCCGTCAGCCCTATGCGTACGGCCAGGACACCGACGAGCAGGTACAGCACACCGCGCGCGGCGAAACCCACCCGGGCTCCCGTGCGTACGACGTCCCCCCGTGCCGCTCGCCTCGCGGCGGCCCACGACGACCCGGCTGTGGTCATGTCAGGTCCTCCCCTTCGTCCGGATCCGGATCCATCGGGTGCCCCGAGTTCACGACTCGAATCAGGAGGCGGGGGCCCGAGGACCCCCGCCCCGCTTCGGCAGGCGTCAGCGACGCCTCTCGCTGCTGAGTTCCGGCTCCCGGGTCGAGGCCTTCGACGGTGCCCCGCTCCTCAGTGCCCCGCTCCTCGCGGCCGCCGTGTGCAGCGCCCGCAGGGCGACCAGCAGGACGCCGACGTCGTCCAGGTAGACCGGGTCCGGCAGGAGGTCGACCGGAGAGACCGTGTAGACCACCGCCGCCCAGAACAAGGCCTTGGACTTCAATGGGACACCGGCGTCCATGAGCACCTTGCGGGCACGGAACACACGGACGAGCAGTACGGCCGCGGCGCCGGCCACGGCGAGCACGAGAACCGCGGCCACGACGAGCCAGAGGGTGTTGTCCATTCCCCTCTCCTACCCCGTAACGCCCCGTCCGCGCCGAGCCGCTACGCCGGGGAGCCCGCCGGGTGGAAGTTGATGCGTTCACGGACTACCGGGAATCCGGCCTTGGCGAAGTGCGCGGCCATCGGGAAGTTGCCCCGGTCCGTCGCTCCGCCGATGAACTCCGCGCCCCGCTCGACGAGGAAATGGGTGCACTCCGCGAGGAGGTCGTAGGCGTAACCGTGACCGCGCTGTTCGGGGACCACTCCGATGAACCCGACGGTCGGCCCTGAGGGGTTGTGGGCCGGGATGTGGATGCCGGCCAGGTCGCCCTCCGGTGTGCGCGCGATCTGCCACCACTCCCGGGGTGAGGGGCACCAGTGGAAGAAGTCGAGTTCCTCCTGGGCCGCCCGGTCGAGGCCCCCCTCCTCGATGGCCCTGAGCGCGTGGGCGTCCAGGGTCACGGAGTGGATGCGGCGCAACGCGTCGAAGAACACGGCGTCGTCGGGTTCGGCGCCGAAACGCAGGCGGCCGGGCCGTTCGGGCAGACCCCGCTCCGGGGTCCAGCGGTACAGGAAGCGTTCCACCAGGAGTTCGTACCCGGCGGCTCGCGCGGCGGCGAACCGCGCCTCCGCGGCGGCGCGCGGGCCGGGCTCCTCCCGCCACCCACCGGGCAGGTTGATCTCCAGTTCGACCTGCCACGGGGCGGAGCGCAGGAGTTCGGCGCCGGCCTCCTCCTCGCCCTCGGCCACGTCGAACCAGTTGATGTTCACGGGCTGCGAGTCGTCGGGGCCGCCCCACCAGGCGCCGCGTGCGACGACCTCGCCGTCGCGCAGGGCGACGCGCTTCCATTCGGGGCGGAACCGGGTGAGCCGATGGCCCGCACGGGCGCCCAGCGGGTCGAGGAGTGCGTCGAAGAGATGAGCGTCGCTCGCGCAGAGCGTACGGATGACCGTACCGGTCATGGATTTCCTCCGGGATACAGGCTGCTTGGAGCGCTCCCGGTCAGAACTGACGAACCGCGCCGGGACGGTGGGGGAGGGAGCGCTTGAAAGACGTGAACTGCACGGCACTCGCCTCCTTCCGTCATCTCAGGGCGTGGGACCCACACCGTACGTGACCTGCCGCGCGTTCGTCCACGGATTTCCGCGCCCCTCGCAGGCGGGGCCCGGCGATCCGCGCCAGGCCTGCCCCGGGCCGGGCCGACGCCCGTGTCGTACCTCCGTGATACTCCTGCCCCATGACCCAGTTCCGCGACTTCAACCTCAAGCTGCTCGTCATCGAGGAGCTCATGTACGGTCCCGAGCCGCTCCTCCCGGTCTTCGACCTGCCTGCGCTGCTGGCGGAGCGGGGGATCGGCGACCCCGCGTCCTACGTCCTGGAGAACGGCCTCCACGCGGAGGTGCTGCCCGAGTCCCGGGCCCACTTCGAGTCCCTGGAGATCCCGGCCGAGCTGCTCGCCCGCGTCGAGGAGCTGTGCTTCGACGCGGGCGCCGACGTCTTCCGGCACTGCGCCCCCGCCTGGGACGGCGAGGACGACCTCTTCGACGTCCGCTCGCTCGACGACCTCGCCCTCCTGCCCCGCCTGCGGGAGGTCACCTTCGTGGAGGACGGCGTGCTCGCGGTGCCGGACGCGGCCGAGGTCTTCGCCGCCCACGGCATCGACACCGACTGACGGCCCGACGCGCTGGTCGCGGCGACTCGTTGACGGCACTCCGGCCCGTGGCGCGGCGCCCCGCGCCGTCAGCCCCGCGCCGTCAGCTCCCCGCGGGTCAGCTCCGCGCGGGAAGGGGGAGGCGGGCCACAGCGCGGGTGTGCACGCGGCTGAGGAGGAGCAGTGCCGAGACGGCGCCGATGAGCGCGCAGAACATGTCCCACTGCGTGTCCCACACGTCCCCCTGCGTGCCGAGGAACGCGTCGGCGGCCTGGCCGCCGACGACGGCCGCCAGCCATTCCAGCATCTCGAAGACGGCACTGAAGGCGAGGCAGGCGCAGACGGTGAGCGGGGCGAGCCACCCGCTGCCCCGCAACGGCGAGGTGCGGACGAGCAGTTCGCGTACGAGGATCGCCGGGACGAAGCCCTGCATCAGGTGCCCGAAGCGGTCGTACGGGTTGCGCTCAAGACCGAGTCCGTCCCGCACCCAGTCGCCCACCGGCACCTCCGCGTAGGTGTAGTGCCCGCCGACGATCAGGACCATCGCGTGCGCGGCCAGCAGCACGCACAGCAGGCCGCTCAGCGGGAACCGGTTGCGCAGCAGGATCACCAGCGGCAGGCCGAGAATCACCCAGACCGTCTCCAGCAGCCAGGTCGTCCGGTCCTCCGTGCCGAACGCCGACACCACGAGCGCCAGGGTGACGGCGAACGCGAGAACGGCGGGCAGGCGTCGGACGGACGGCCGCGCGTCCTGCGACGGTCTCGGTGCGGGGAGGCTGACGGACATCGCGGGCTCCTTGTGTCGGGGTGTGCGCTCATCCTCCGGGCCGCCGCGGTGACCCGGCATGAGTGCGCGTACTCAACTGCCCTGCCACAGATGCGGATCCACGCCCTGCTGTCGGCGCGCTCCACACCCTGCTGTCCGGTGCGCTCCCGGCCGCGTCCCACGGTGTCGCCGCACGACACGGATCCGCGAGGAGCGGTGATGACCGACCAGGACTTCCTGACGGCGAAGATCGAGCTGGGGTTCGACCAGCTCGACGTGAACGGCAACGGTGAGCTGACCGAGGACGACCACGTGGAGATGGGCCGTCGAGTGGCCTCCTCCCTCGGCCACGCCGACGACTCACCGGAGGCACAACGGATCATCGACGCCTACGTGGCCATCTGGCGGGAGGTGCACCTGACGTTCCTCCCGGCCGGCAGCCGGGGAATCCCGAAGGACCGGTTCGTCGCCTCGACCGGCTCCCCCCGGGGTGGCTCCCCCGGGGCGGTGAATGATCCGGTGAAACCACGATACGAGCGCCTCGCTGCCGCCAGGATGGTCGCATGAGTGCTGAGAATGCGGGTCCCCTGGGGTGGCCGGTTCGGGTGAGGGTGCCGGTGGAGCCGGTGGAGGCCGCGGTGGAGGCCGATGCCGTCGACTGCGCGGCACGCTACAGCGCCCTGGTCGTACGCGGTCCCCTGTTCGGGGTGGCCGCGCAGAGCGCGGACGACGGACCGAGGTGGCGGGTGGTCGTGGAGGTCACCCACGGCTGTCCGCAGCAGGCCAGGGACGGGCTGAACTCCCTGTTCTGGTTCCGGGCGAAGGACGACGCGAAGACCCCGGAGGAGCGGCGCGCGCTGCTGGCGGCGGTCGCTCGGCTGGAGAACGAGTGCGTCGACGAGCTCACGGTGCTCGACACCCGCTACCGCGTGGTGCGGGCCGAGGAGTACGCGGCCGTCGACGAGCACGGCGACATCGAACCGCCGCGGCCCACCGACCCCGAACCCCTCACCCCCGACTGGCGCCGGGGTGCCGGCGTCCGCAGCCCGCGGGTCGACGACGGCCTCGTCCTGGACCCCGAGGCCCCCCTCACCCCTCTCCAGGCGGCGGAGCGCCTGTCCCTGCGCTCCCTGGCGTACAGCGGCAGCAGGTTCCCCGCGGCCGTGCTGCACGACTCCGCACGAGCCCTGGAGACCCACCCCGACGTGCTGTTCATGCCGTCGGCGTTCCTGATCGTCGAGCGGTCCGGGACCGAACCCTGGACCCCGGGCAGCAGCCTGCACGCCACCGCCCACGACGCCCGCCGGACCCTGACCTTCGCCCTGACGTGGATGCAGCCGCGCCAGCGGGGCCTGATCCCCTACGACGCCGAGCCGGACGTCGACGCCCACACCGTCGTCGCCGAGAACACCGGCCCCGCGGTGACCGAGCTGGCGGTGTACGCCGAGGCCGCTCAGCAACTCCGCGACGGCCGCCTCAACCAGGTCGAGGTCCACGGCACCGTCTCGCGGATCGCCCGCGCCCGCCGCCTGCTGCGCTGGGGCCCCGACGGACCGGAAGGCCCGCGCCCGTCCGACATCAACTCCCATGAGCCCCAGGCCATGCACCCCCGCCTCGACGAGCACGGCACCGTCCACTTCGAGGAGTCCACGGAGGACGAACTCGAACAGACCACGGAGGACGAAGCCGCCTCCTGACCGGGCCCCCCGACGGCGGGAAGCCGTCGCCCCGGCCGCAGCCTGTCGCCTGTCTGGGCAGGGGGCGAGGAGCCTGGGCCTGGTGATCGGCCCGTGCGAGCCCCCGACACGGACGATCGACGAGGTGCTCGCCCACTTCGGCGAGTCCGACGGCGGCGCCCTGGCGCTCCGGCTGCTCCAGGACGCGATGAAGCGCCAGGACGCCGACGACGTCGAGATGGCGTTGATCGTCCACGCCGCCGCCCGCGCCTCGGTCGAGGAGTTCCTGGAGCCGTTGATCGAGCTGTTTCCCGCCGAGTGGCACAGGGATCACGAGGACATCATCAGGATGCTGGGCCGCCTCCGCTCGCCCCGTACCCAGCCGACCCTGGTCCTGGCGACGCAGTGGGTTCCCCAGGGCCTGACCTGGGACGAGAACCGAGCGCTCGCGGTGAAGGCGATCTGGGCGCTCGGCGCCATTCCGGGGCCGGAGACCCGGGAAGTCCTCGAAGGCCTGCGCGAGGCGGAGAACGAGATCATCCGCGAGAACGCGCTGAACCAACTCGCCCGCCGGGGTGAGCTCTGAGGGGTGGCCCGGGTGCCCTCCGGGTGGCTCTGGTGTCCCGCGCCGATGCCGGGCATGCGGATGAATTGATCGCCGCCCGGGGCGTGGTTTACCCGCATCACTCCGGGAGAGGTGCAGAACGGTACAAAAACACCTGAGTGAGGAGGCCGTGCATGCGGTCGCCGAAAGGAACGAGGTGACGAAGTGACGACTGCACGAGAGATCATGACGGCGGGTGCCGAGTGCATCGGTGCGAACGAGACGGTGCTGGACGCCGCCAAGAAGATGACGGAGCTCAGCGTCGGCGCACTGCCGATCTGCGGCACAGACGAGAAGCTCAAGGGCATGCTCACCGACCGCGACATCGTCGTGAAGGTCCTCGGAGCCGGGAAGGACCCGTCCGAGGTCAAGGCCGGTGACCTGGCCCAGGGCGAGGCGGTCACCATCGGCGCCGACGACGACGCGGAGGAGATCCTGCGCACGATGAGCGAGCACCAGGTACGCCGCCTGCCGGTGATCGACGGGCACACCCTGGTCGGCATCGTGGCCCAGGCCGACGTGGCTCGGGCCCTCCCGGACCCGAAGGTCGGAGACCTTCTCCAGGCCCTCTCCACGGACTGACCCGCCGGAGACGGCAGGGAGCCACGGCCGCGCTCACCGCGACCGTCGGCCATGGCAAGGGGCGCCGGATGCACTCCGGCGCCCCTTGACGTCCTCTTCTCGGGCCCGCGAGTCCTGGGCCCGCGGGTCCGCGTGCCCGACGAGGCCGAGGCCTCGGGGCCTCAGCGGCCCAGAGCCTTCTTGAGCTCCTGCTTGTTCATGGACGAGCGGCCCTCGACCCCGCGCTTCTTCGCCTCCTCGTAGAGCTGGTCCTTCGTGGGCCCCTCGGAGCCGCTGCGGGAACGTTCGCCGCCGCGCTGCGGTGCGGACTTCTTGTCCCGCGTGGAGCTCTTGCTCGCGGTGGCGGACTCACCGGAGCGAGCACGCTCCTTGTTCACGGTGCGCGCCGCCATCTCCTTCGCCCGCTTCTCGGAGGCACCGCGCTTCTCCGCGCCCTCCTTGATGTGCTCGTACTGGCGCTCGCGCTTCGCGTTCGATCCTGCCGGCATCGTGTTCCTTCTCTCTGCTTCTCTGTGCTTCTCACTGACCGTGGTGGCGCCGCTGCGGCCATCCGCGCCGACCGGGGTCGCCCGGGCCGCATGGGCCGCCCGGCGGCCGGTGCCACACGCGGCACCGGTCCCATCCCACGCGAAGTCCCCGGAGCGCGCGAACGGGCGGCGACCGAACGAGCAACCATCGACGCGTCCGCCCACGTCCGCGGTCCGTCTCCACGCCGACTCGTGGCGGTGCCCGGCTTGGTCCGCGAGCCTTCTCAGGGCGCCGTACGGGAACCGATGATGACGGCATGGCCATCAGCGAGGAACTGCTCTGGGACGCGGCCGACAAGAGGACGCCTCTGCGGCCGGGGCGTACGGCGGTGACGGCCGGCTGCGCCGGCCTGGTCGTCCTGGCCCTGTGGGGTTGGGCCGACGCCACCTGGGCAACCTGGGCGGCGGCGGCCTACGGGCTCGCGGAGATCACGTACCAGCTGTGGGACCGCAGGCGCCTGGTCGAGGTGCGGATCGTCGTCGTCGGCGACAGCGACGGCCGCACCACGCTCCGCCTCCGGCAGGCCGGCGGACGGACGACCGAACACGACCCCCACCACGTCGCCCGGGTGCTGATCATCCGCGACAACGTCGTCCCCTCGGCGAAGCTGCGCCTGCGCCTGCACGGGCAGCGTGCCCTCTTCGGCCGCCCGGGCCGCCCCCCGGCTGTCACGACGTGGCGCACGGCGTGCCCCGGGGCCCGTATCCAGGAGAGAAGCGCCCTGTGGGGCATGCCGGGGATTCCCGACTAGGGCGACACTGCCGACGGGGCCGCAGGCGCGGCCGGACGTCAGGCCCGCCGCCACCCCCCACAAGTCCCCCTAGAAGAAATCTAGTTGAGCATGCGGGCCGACTCCACCTGCTGGAGGTGGATCACGACGTCGTACGACTCCGAGAGCCGGATCTGCGGGGCGTCGGCGATCCCGGGGTAGGTGGCGCCGATGTTCTTGACGGTGTGCGGTGCGGCGAGCCAGGTGCGGGCCGCCGCCGGAGCCTCGCGCAGGTCCACGACGAAGTCGCGGTACCGGACCCGATCGAGGGTGTGTTCGGCGGTACCGGGAGCGGCCGGGCCGACGGTGAAGCGGTGGACGGCGCCGTCCGAACCGAAGGCGTTGAACGAGCCGTGGTCAAAGGTGAGGCCGACACTCAGGTAGCCGTTGCCCAGTCGCTCGCGCAGGAAGTCGCCCTGGACCTTCGGGTAGGCGTCGGGGATGTAGGACTTGAGGGCGATGTGGCCGTTGTGGGCGGCGAGCATGATCTTGTCGCCGGTCTGCCGCTGCCACCAGGCGATGTTCTCCGCCATGATCCGGTCGCGGTAGAGCATGAGGTCGGGGACGCTCCGGGGGTCGTCCCAGTCGAAGGTGAACAGCGTGGCCATCTGGTGGATGGCGGTGGCGTGCTGGATGGCCCAGGCGTGCGCGTCGGCGCCCGTGCCCGTGGAGGGGCGCTGCTTGAGCAGCTCCACCGCGCGGCCGGTGCGCTGCTTGAGCAGCTCCACCGCGCGGCCGGTGCGCTCGGCGAGCTCCTTGCGTTCGGCCATCGGCTTGGACAGGTAGTCGTTGACGTACGTCTCGGCGTCGGTGGCGGGCCGCAGACCCCGGTACAGCTCGGCGAGCCTCGGGACGAGTTCGGGGCGGGCCGCGGCCGCGTAGGCGCTCACCTCGTCGTACAACTCGGCACCGGCGAA
Source organism: Streptomyces sp. NPDC003327 (assembly GCF_053589515.1). Classification (NCBI taxonomy): domain Bacteria; kingdom Bacillati; phylum Actinomycetota; class Actinomycetes; order Kitasatosporales; family Streptomycetaceae; genus Streptomyces; species Streptomyces sp. NPDC003327. The sequence goes on from NZ_JBSFSA010000047.1 coordinate 43,618, forward strand.
CCCGCTGTCGTCGCCGACGAAGCGGACCGGGTCGTCGGGGTGCCCGACGTTGTACGCGCGGATCCACTGGAGCAGGTCGCGGTACTCGGCGTTGTTCCACCACCGGTACGTCCCCCGGAACTCCTCGTCCATGATCCGCTTCAAGTCGCCCTCGCCATCCAGGAGATAGGCGTTGAGGCGCAGCCCGGTGCTCCACGGGGCTTCGAGGGCGAAGGCCCGGAAGCCCTTCTCCTCGACCAGGTACCGCAGGAGCCGGTGCTTGACGGTGAGGAACTCGTGCGAACTGTGGGTGGCCTCGCCGAGGCCGACCACCCGGGCGTCGCCGACCATCCGGCCGAACGGGCGCAGGTCGGCCAGGCCTCCGCCGCGCTGCTCGGTGGTACGGAGCGGGTGGGCCACCCGGCCGAGGGCCGCCTCGGGGGACCGGGACGGTGCGACCGCCGCCTCCTCCCGGCCGACGGGCGCGGCGGCTGCGGCGGAGGACGAGGCGGCGGCGGTCGGGCCGGGCGCGGTGGCGGCTAAGGCGCCCGGGACGACGGCCAGGGCCGCGCCGAGTGGGACGAGCAGGGCGGTGAGCAGGGCTTTGTGCGTGTTCATGGGCTCCACTCTCGCCGCGCGGAGGCGCCCCGGACCATCCGGTGCGCCCCCCGGTCGGTGGGGGAGTGGGCTACACCCCTCGACGGCTGCCGCGTGTGCGGGCACGGAGCGCCGATCCATGGGAATCCCCTACCGGCCGTACGTGTGGACCATTGGCGAACGTGCGTCCCGGAACGTAACGTCAGGCCCATGCGCGTCATCAAGTACACCCATTCCTGTGTCCGGTTGGAGCAAGACGACCTCGGCGTCCTCGTGATCGATCCGGGGGTCTGGAGCGAGCCCGACGCGCTCCGCGGCGCGGACGCGGTGCTGGTGACCCACGAACACGCCGACCACGTCGATGTCTTGCGCCTGGCTGGTCTGGGAGTGCCCGTGTACGCCCCCAAGGGAGCGGTCCTGCCCGGGGTCGACACCGTCGAAGTGAGCGCGGGGGAAGGGTTCACGGCCGCGGGGTACCGGATCACGGCGCACGGTGGCAGGCACGCCACGATCTACGGGGACCTGCCGGACTGCACGAACCTCGGCTATCTGGTCGAGGACGGCCTCTACCACCCCGGGGACTCCCTCCACGTCCCCTCGGCCCCGGTGGAGACCTTGCTGGTGCCGTTGTACGCCCCCTGGATGCGGACGAGCGAGGCCATCGACTTCGTACGCCGGGTGGGGCCGGAACGGGCGGTGGGCATCCACGACGCACAGCTCAACGAGCGCGGCCTGGCGAGCGCGAACGGCTGGATGGAGGCCGAGGCCCGGACCGCCTACCGCTGGCTGTCGCCCGGTCACCAGCTGTAGCCCTCGGCCACTCGGCACACGACGAGGGCTCCGTGCCAGAGGTGGGGTCTGATCCGGTCCGTTCGGGGTAGTCGCGTGACCACGCGACCGGTCGTGGCACGGCCTGTCGTCGTGGACCAGGCAAACAACGACGGGAGGTCAGCGTCGTGTCGACGATCCAGCCACCTCCGGGCGGCCGTCAGAGCACCCACACCGAGGAGCCGGTGAGCGCCCTGGTGCAGCGCGCCTCGCAGCAGCTGACAGAGCTGGTACGGGGCGAGCTGAAGCTGGCGCAGGCTGAGATGAGAGAGAAGGGCAAGCACTACGGCAAGGGCGGCGGCCTGTTCGGCGGCGCGGGAATCGTCGGGTTCCTGATGCTCCAGGCCCTGGTGGCCACCGTGATCGCCGCGCTCGCCGAGGCCCTGCCGGTGTGGGCGGCGGCGCTGATCGTCACCGCGGCGCTGGGCGTGGTCGCCGCGGTGATGGCCCTGAGCGGAAAGAAGCAGATCAAGAAGGGTGCGCCGCCCGCGCCCGAGCGGACGGTCGAGAGCGTGAAGGCGGACGTCGCCGTGATCAAGGAGAGTGCACACCGATGAACCAGCCCCACCACGAGGATCCCGACACCGCCTCCAGCCCCCAGGCGCTGCGCGCGCAGGTGGAGCACACCCGCGAGGAGCTCGGACAGACGGTCGGCGCACTGGCGGCCCGAACTGACGTCACGGCGCGCGCCCAGGAGAAGGCGGCCGAGGTGAAGCAGCAGGCCGCCGCCAAGGCCGAGGAGCTGAAGGCCCAGGCGGCCCACGCCGCGGCGCAGGTCAGGGAGAAGATCCCCGGCCCGGTCAAGGACAAGGCCGCATCGGCCGCCGACCAGGCCAGGACCACGGCGGCGCATGCCGCACAGCTGCTCCAGGACAAGGCGCCCGAACCGGTCCGGCAGAAGGCGGCAGAGGGAGCCCAGGCAGCCCGGGACCACCGCAAACTGCTGCTCGTGGCCGCCGCGGGAGCCGTGCTGGTGTGGGCGGCCTGCCGCCGTAAGAAGGGTTGATCGGAATGGGAGCCCTGAAAATCGCCTACCGTCCGGTCGGTCTGGCCCTGGGAGCCGTCAGCGGCATGGTGGCCGGCGCCCTGTTCAAGCAGGCCTGGAAGAAGATCGGCCACGACACGGACGCCCCCGACGCCACCGACGAGAACCGGTCCTGGGGCGAGATCCTGCTGGCTGCCGCCCTGCAGGGCGCGATCTTCGCCGCGGTCAAGGCGGCGGTCGACCGCGGCGGAGCCGTGACCACCCGGCGCCTGACGGGCACCTGGCCGGGCTGACAAGAAGCGGCGCCCGTCACCCGCACAGCCGCCCCGGCAGCACTGGGGGCGGCTGTGCGGCATGTCGGCACGCCGGCCGGCCGGGGAACCGGCTGAGGTGGGAGCAGACCTGCCGACGACTGTCGACGAAGTGGTACGTCGTGACCCCACCCCGCGAGCGGCGCAGAGCCCCGCGTAACTCCGGCCAGCCATCAGCGGCCTGAAAGTGGATCAACCCGTCGTGGCCATGAGGCGGTGCGTGAGGTCAATGAGATCGGGCACGCGCAGCACCCGGTCGCCGTACCCCGGAAGGGGGACGTGCAGGGGCTCGGTCCAGCGGGCGGGAACGGCGTCCAGCCCGTGGCACGCGCCCGCGAGGGCCCCGGTCACGGCGGCGACGGTGTCCGTGTCGCCACCGAGATCGATCGCCGCACGCAGAGCGTCCTCGAAGTTGGTGGTGGTGCGCACAGCCCAGACCGCCGACCCCAGGCAGGGCCAGACCGCGCCGTTGAACTCGGTCGCCCGGCCGGGCTCCCAGTCGGCCGCCAGGACCGTGGCGTACCGCTGACGGTGGTCGGGATGGACCAGATCCAGAACGTCGGGCAGGGAGTGCCAGGGGTCGGCGCCGGCCAGGGCGAGGCGGACGAGTTCGTGGAAGACGGCGGTGCCTTCCCACGCGGCGCGATCGCCGTGGGTCAGGGCGGCGATGCGGCGGGCGGCGTCCATCGTGACGGCCTGGCCCGCGTCTGCGAAGTAGACGGCGGACATCGACGCCCGCATCAAGGAGCCGTTCCCGGCCGCTCGCCGGTTGACCTGGAAATGGACGGCGGCCGCCATGTCCCACGGCATGCCGTTGGTCAGCACGTCCTCGGTCTGCAGACCGATGTCTTTGGGACCCGCAGCAGCCCACCGCTGGAAGCGGGCGAACATGTCCGGCAAGTCGAGCCCGCCACGCTCCAGCAGCGACTCCCCGACAAGAACGGCCATGTGCGTGTCGTCCGTGGCCTCGCCCGGCTCCCAGCCGCCACCCCCGCACATCTCCCCACCGCTCCCGGGCTCGGGGAACCGGTCCGAGAACACCCCGGGGAGACCGAACTCGAAAGGCGCTCCCAGGGCGTCGCCCACCGCAGAGCCGACGACCGTCGCGAGGGCTCGCTCCCTACGCTTCATCCGCGCAGGCTATCGACGTGGGGGACGGTGCGGGTGCGCGTGGTCGGCAGCGCGTGCCCGTTCGTGGTCGGTTCACCGTGGGTTCCGTACGACGAGGGGGCGAACCGCTCCGGCGCGCCGATCGGTCAAGTGGGGAGGTGTGCACGGGTGGAGTGGGGGTAGGCGGTCGCCAGGAAGCACGGGGTTGCTTCCCACCGCCCGGCCTGCGGCCCTCCCCCTGCCGCAGGCCCGCGGCCTCACGATCGCCCCGCACGGCCCCCTTCCGGTGCGGGGCGATCGTCATGCCCTCGGGCAGCCCGCAAAGGCCCCTGCTGTGCCGGCGAGGCCGCGTCGCGCCCAAGCCGCCGGGGCCTACGGGGGGCACGGACGCACCTCCCCACCTACTTGGCGGGTACCGCCCACTCCACGGGCACGTCCATGCTCTCGGGCGAGTACACGACCGTCTCCGGTCGGCTGTCCCCGGGTACGGGGAACACGACCTTGCCGCGCACGCACTTGCCCGGGGTCAGCTTGGTCTCAAGAGGGAACTCGGGCTTGGGGAAGTCGTCCCAGGTACTGCTCGACGGCTCGATGCGGGACCCATCGGCGTAGGACAGGGTCCATGGGGTGGTGGTGGCGACGAAGACGCCCTTGTTGCTGCAGACCTTGAGCTCTAGGGCGGCCCAGACGTAGTTCTTGTTCCCGCTCTCCTCGGCCGCGGACCCGACGGACGTGATGCCCTGCTGGTAGCCGAGGACCGCGCTCGTCCCGCTGACGGCTGCCTCGGCGTCTTCCCAGGCGTGCGTGGAGCCGAACGTGAGCGGCGCCGCTGTGGTGGAGACCGGAGCCGCCGTGCTGGTCTGCGCCGGGGGAGAGGGCCTGTCGGTGGCGGCCTCGGCGGAGTCCTTGTGCGACGCCGTCGCGGGCGGGTTTTCGGCGGACCCGCATGCCGTCAGGACGAGGAGCAGGCCGACCGCTGTGATGGTGGGGGTGAGCTTCATACGCATCGCGTCAGGCTGCCGTAACGTGCGCCTCCTGGGGGCGGGTGCAGCAGTGCTGTGACACAGCTACACGAGCATCGCGAACTGCTCCCCTGCTCGCGGGGGATGAGCCGCGACAGGGCGAGCGCTCCCAAACCGGGGGTCAGCAGGCCGCACGCCCGCCGACCGAGCGCCCCTGAAGAGAGCTGAGCAAAACGCGTGCCCGCCAAGCCAGGAGAAGAAACCGTGAAGATCGAATGCATGAGCGGCTGACGTCCGGGAACACGATGCGTCGGAGGTTGATAACTATGGTTCCCCTGCTTTTGGTTCTGCTGCTCGCCCTGATCCTCTTCGGCGCCGGATTCGCGGTGAAGGTCCTGTGGTGGGTCGCCCTTGTCGTCCTGGTGCTGTGGCTTATCGGCTTCGTCGCTCGCCCCAAGGGCAGCAGCGGCCGTTGGTATCGCTGGTAGATCGTCGGCATCCTGCCCGACACAGGTAAGAGTGGTGGCCCCCGGCATGCCGGGGCGCCCTGGCCGCTCTGGACGACGCTGACCTCCTTCGAGACCAGCTCCGAGAGCAGGTGGAAGGCGACGACGTCGTGGCTCGTCATG
>NZ_JBSFSA010000048.1:0-44581 GCF_053589515.1 Streptomyces sp. NPDC003327
CACGGGAACAGCGCGTTCTCGCCGTGGCCGGGTGCCGACCGGGTCGCCTTCCACCGGGGGCCGGGCGAGCCGCCGGGCGGGGGCGACGGGCCGCCGACCCCGTCAAGGTGCTGATGCACCGGCACCGGGAGCTGTGCGAACGGGCCGTCGACCCGCTGGAGATCGCGGCCGGCCTCGAAGCGCAGGGCTACACCGACCGCACCGCCGCCCGCTACCGCCACCGGGACGTCTTCGCGCTCGCCGAGGAGCTCTACGCCCGCGTGCCCCGCGGCGGCCGGAGCGAGACGCCCGCGCCCCCGCGCGAGCCGGTCCGGCTCTCCTGGGTGCTCGCCACCCTCGCGCCCGGCGCCGTCGCCGGACTCACCTGGCTCGGCCTCCGGCTCACCGACGGCACCGCCGGGACCGCCGTCGCCGCGGCCGGCGCGCTCGGCCTCGGCGGCGCGCTGCTGCTCGCCGTCCGCTCCGGCCCCCTGCGCGCCCCGGAGGGCCGTACCGTCCCCGCCGCCGCCCTGTGGACCTGCTGGCTCCTCGCGTACGCGGTCGGCGGCGACGGCCTCCTCGCCGAGGTGCTCACCGGCGGGCCCGACGGCCCCTGGCCCCTCGCCCCCGCCCCGCTGCTCCTCGCCCTGGCACCCGCCGTCGCGCCCGCCGCCTGGTGCGCCCGCCTCTTCGCGAGTCGGGCCCGCCGCCGGATCGCCGACAGCCGGGGCCTCGCCGACTTCGCCGCCGCCACCCGGCCGCTGCTGCTCGGCACCGTCGCCCTCCACCTCACCGTCCTGACCGCCCTGCTCGCGCTCACCGGGTTCAGCGCCGGTGCGCTCGCGCTCGGGGCCCTCCTGCTGCTCGCCCGGCTCCTCACCGTCCACGGCTTCCCGGAGACCGCCGCCTCCGCGCTCGCCGCCGCCTGTGCCGCCGAGGCCCTCGCCCTCGCGAGCGTCCTCAGCGCCCGAGTCCCCGTCCCCGGCTTCGACGCGCTCGACGCCCCCGTGCGGTCCGTCACCGACGCCTGGGGCCCCGGAGCCGTACCCGCCCTCGTCTGCGGCGCCGCCGCGCTCGGCCTGCTGGCCCACGCGACCGGCGTCCTCTCCCGGGCCTCGGCCCACGTCACCCCCTGACCCCCGGACGCACCCGCGGAGCCGACGCCGCGGGCGCGGCCCGGCCCCCTCTCATCACCTCGCAAGGAGACCGAAGACCATGACCCGTCAACCCCCAGCACCGGCCGGTCGGCACGAAGGGGCCGCACGATGAGGGTGCTACTGCTCGGAGCCAACGGCTTCATCGGCCGCTTCGTCGCCGACCGCCTGCTCGCCGACCCCGCCGTCCACCTCACCGCCCTCGGCCGGGGCGACGACGCCGACGTCCGCTTCGACCTCGCCAGCGGCAGCCCCGGCGCCCTCACCCGGTTCCTGGACGCCGTCCACCCCGGCGTCGTCGTCAACTGCGCGGGCGCCACCCGCGGCGGCGCCCGCGACCTGACCCGGCACAACACCGTCGCCGTCGCCACCGTCTGCGAGGCCCTGCGTCGCAGCGGCTGCGGCGCCCGCCTGGTCCAGGTCGGCTGCGCCTCGGAGTACGGGCCGAGCCAGCCCGGCTCGTCCACGGCCGAGGACGCGGTGCCCCGCCCCGGTGGCCCGTACGGCGTGTCGAAGCTGGCGGCGACCGAACTCGTCCTCGGCTCCGGCCTCGACGCCGTCGTCCTGCGGGTCTTCTCCCCGGTCGGACCGGGCACGCCCGCCGGCTCCCCGCTCGGCCGGCTCGCCGAGGCGATGCGCCGCGCCATGCAGGCGGGCGACGGCGAGCTGAAACTCAGCGGCCTCGGCGTACAGCGCGACTTCGTGGACGTCCGGGACGTCGCGAGGGCCGTCCACGCCGCCTCGCTCTCCGCCGCCCAGGGCGTCGTCAACATCGGCACGGGCCGGGCCGTACGGCTCAGGGACGCGGCCGCCGTCCTCGCCCGGGTGGCCGGCTACACCGGCAACCTGCACGAGCTGGACGCCCCGCACGGCATGCCGCAGCGCCCGCTCATCGGCGCCCCGCGCACCGAGGCGACCATCGCCGAACAACTGGCGGCCGCCCCCTATCCGTACCCCGACGGCTGCGGGCCCTGGCAGCAGGCGGACGTCCGCACCGCCCGCGACCGGCTCGGCTGGCGCCCCCGCATCAACCTGGAGGAGTCGCTCGCCGACATCTGGATGGAGGCGGCGTGTCGCATCTGACGGCGGCCACCGCCACCGGAGCGGTCCAGGCGGTCGGCGTGGGCGTCCCCGGCTACGCGCACCCGCTGCTCGCGCCCGTCGAGTGGGCGGAGCTGACCCGGCCGGGCACGCCGCTGCACTGGGCGGTGCTCAACGTCGCGGACGGCCCCGGCACCCGCCCCGATCCGCACTGCCTGGAGGCGGCGGGCAAGCTCCGCAACGCGGGGGTGCGGGTGCTCGGCCACCTGGACCTGGCCTTCGGCTCCCGGCCCTTCGGGGAGCTGGTCTCCGACGCCCACCGCTTCCTCGACTGGTACAAGGTCGACGGCTTCTACCTCGACCGCGCGCCCTCGGACCGGGCCGACCTCGGGGGCACGCGGCGGCTCACCGCGACGCTGGAGGCGGTCCTCGGCGGCGAGGCCCACCTCGTCCTCGGCCACGGCACCCACCCCCACCCCGGGTACGCGGAGACCGCCCACCAGCTGGTGACCTTCTCCGGCGCCTGGACGGACTACCGCTGGTCGCAGGTGGCGGAGTGGACCGCCGACTACCCGGAGGCGAAGTTCGTCCACCTCGTACACGGGGTGCCGCGCACGCACCTCGACGAGGCGCTGCGGATCGCCCGCTGGCAGGGGGCGGGAACGATCTTCTTCACTGACCGCACGGCGGGCCGGGGACAAAGTGCCCCATTTCACTCCCTGCCCGGCTACTGGGACGAAATCGTCTCGCGTATCGGACTGGGTGTCTCGGAATGAGAAGGGGCGTGGCAGTGTTACGGGGAGAACAACCGTACTGACATACCGACAACCGGAGTCCCCGTGTCGCTGCCACCCCTGGTCGAGCCGGCCGCCGAGCTCACCGTAGACGAGGTCCGCAGGTACTCCCGCCACCTGATCATCCCGGACGTCGGGATGGACGGGCAGAAGCGGCTGAAGAACGCCAAGGTGCTGTGCGTCGGCGCCGGCGGCCTCGGCTCGCCCGCGCTCATGTACCTCGCCGCCGCCGGCGTGGGCACGCTCGGCATCGTGGAGTTCGACGAGGTCGACGAGTCCAACCTCCAGCGCCAGATCATCCACAGCCAGGCCGACATCGGCCGCTCCAAGGCCGAGTCGGCGCGCGACAGCGTGCTCGGCATCAACCCGTACGTGAACGTGGTCCTTCACGAGGAGCGGCTCGAGGCCGACAACGTGATGGAGATCTTCGGCCAGTACGACCTGATCGTCGACGGCACGGACAACTTCGCCACCCGCTACCTGGTGAACGACGCCTGCGTGCTGCTGAACAAGCCGTACGTCTGGGGCTCGATCTACCGCTTCGACGGCCAGGCCTCGGTCTTCTGGTCCGAGTACGGCCCCTGCTACCGCTGCCTCTACCCCGAGCCCCCGCCGCCGGGCATGGTCCCGTCCTGCGCCGAGGGCGGCGTCCTGGGCGTGCTCTGCGCGTCCATCGGCTCCATCCAGGTCACCGAGGCCATCAAGGTCCTCGCGGGCGTCGGCGAGCCGCTCGTCGGCCGCCTGATGATCTACGACGCCCTGGAGATGCAGTACCGCCAGGTCAAGGTCCGCAAGGACCCGAACTGCGCGGTCTGCGGCGAGAACCCGACCGTCACCGAGCTCATCGACTACGAGGCCTTCTGCGGCGTCGTGTCCGAGGAGGCCCAGGAGGCGGCGCTCGGCTCCACGATCACTCCGAAGCAGCTCAAGGAGTGGATCGACGACGGCGAGAACATCGACATCATCGACGTCCGCGAGGTCAACGAGTACGAGATCGTCTCGATCCCGGGCGCCCGGCTGATCCCGAAGAACGAGTTCCTGATGGGCAACGCCCTCCAGGACCTGCCGCAGGACAAGAAGATCGTCCTGCATTGCAAGACGGGTGTCCGCAGTGCGGAAGTCCTCGCGGTCCTGAAGTCCGCGGGCTTCGCGGACGCGGTGCACGTCGGCGGCGGCGTCATCGGCTGGGTCCACCAGATCGAGCCGGACAAGCCGGTCTACTGATCCGCGCGACGGAGGCCCCGGACCGCACACCGGTCCGGGGCCTCCGTGCGTCCGCCCGCCGCCTCAGGAGCTGGCCGGCAGTCTCAGGAACATGCCGGCAGCCTCAGGAACAGGTCGGCAGTCTCAGGAACAGGCCGGCAGTCTCAGGAACAGGTCGTGCCGTACGCCGGGACCTTCCCGTCCAGCAGGTAGGCGTCGACCGTCCGCGTCACGCACGCCGACGTGCCGTACGCCCCGTGCCCCTCGCCCTCGTTGGTGACCAGGATCCCGACGCCCTCACCCAGCTCCTTCGCCATCCGCTCCGCGCCCTCGTACGGGGTCGCCGGGTCGCCCGTCGTCCCCACCACCAGGACCGGCGCGGCGCCCGGGGCGCTCGCCTCCGGCGTCCGGCGCTCGCCCTTCACTGGCCACTCGGCGCACCAGCCGGCCGTGTCCCAGGCCAGGAAGGCGCCGAAGACGGGGGAGAGCCGCCGGAACTCCGGCAGCAGCGCCTTCGCCCGCTCGACCGTCGGCCGCTCACTGGAGTCCGCGCAGGAGATGGCCCGCTGGGAGTGGGTCTGCGTCGCGTAATGCCCGTTCTCGTCCCGGTCGTTGTACCAGTCGGCGAGACTGAGCAGCGTCGCGCCCTGCCCGTCCTCGGCCTCCTCCAGCGCCCGCGTCAGCAGGGGCCAGTTGGCCTCCCCGTACAACGTCACCGCGATCCCGGTGAGCGCCAGACCGTCCGTCAGCCGGCGCTCGCCCACCCGCAGCGGCTCGCGGTCGAGCTCCGCCAGGAGCCGGGTGATCCGCTCGGTGCCCGCCTTCGGTTCCTCGCCGGTGCTCCGCAGGTAGTTGTCCAGGGCCCGCTGGAAGCCGATCGTCTGGTGGCGGGCGTGGCCCACGGTGTCGGCGGTCGGGTCGACGACCGCGTCGAGGACGAGCCGGCCGACGTTCCCCGGGAAGAGGTGGGCGTACGTGCCGCCGAGCTGCGTCCCGTACGAGACGCCCATGTAGTGCAGCTTGTCGTCGCCGAGCACCCGCCGGATCAGGTCCAGGTCGCGGGCGGTCGCGGTGGTCGTCGTGTGCGCGATGACGGCGCCGGAGCGGCGGGCGCAGCCGGCGGCGAAGTCGGCGTTGTCCTTCAGGTACGCGGCCTCCTCGGCGGCCGTGTCCGGGGTGAGGTCGACCGCGGCCTCTGCGGCGGCCTGTTCGGCGTCGTCGCGGCAGACGACGGCGCCGCTGCCGCCGACGCCCCGGGGGTCGAAGCCGACCAGGTCGTAGCGCCCGCCCAGCTTCTCGTACTCCTCGGCGGCCTGCGGCAGGATCTCCACCCCGGAGGCGCCGGGCCCGCCGAAGTTGAAGAGCAGCGAGCCGATCCGCCTCCCGGAGTCGCGCGCCTCCTTGCGTATCAGGGCGACGGGGAGGGTGGCGCCCGTCGGGGCCGCGTGGTCGAGCGGCACCCGCACGGTGGCGCACCGCCAGTCCCGGCCCGGCGCCTCGCCGCCCGCGGGGGCCGCGCACGGCTGCCACCGCGGGCGCTGGCCGGTGAGGGAGGCGGGGAGCGGCGGCACGCCCGGCGCGGACGGCTTCGCGTCCCCGGCGGTGGGCGCGGACGACGCGCCCTTCGGCGCAGCGGTCGGCGCGGCCCCGCCACCCGTCCCCGTACAGGACGTCAGGAGCGCCCCGCCGACGGCCAGGACGCCGAGCCGAAGGCGGAGCGAAGGACGGGACGGGCGTACGGACATGTGTTCCCCCAGGAGCCGGACAGGTCCGACATCCTAGGGGGCAGCCCCTGGGGGCTACGTGCAGGTGGTGCCCGCGGGCGGGGTCCTGCCGTCGAGGAGGTAGGCGTCGACCGCCTTCTTCACGCAGGCGTTGCCGCTGTTGTACGCGCCGTGGCCCTCGCCCTCGTACGTCAGCTCCACCCCCACCCCGGCGCCGAGCGCCTGCACCATCGCCCGCGCGCCCTCGTACGGCGTGGCGGGGTCGCCGGTCGTACCGACCACCAGGATCGGCGCCGCGCCCGGCGCGGAGACGTCCGGGTGCTCCCAGAGGCCCTCCACCGGCCACTGCGAGCAGCTCGCCAGCGACCAGCCCATGAAGTCGCCGAAGACGGGGGAGGCCTCGCGGAACTTGCCGAGCCGCTCCTTGGCCTGGCCCAGGGTGTAGCGCTCCTTGAAGTCCACGCAGTTGATGGCGGCGTTGGCGGCCTGGATGTTGCTGTAACCGCCGTCCTGGCCACGCCCGTTCATCGAGTCCGACAGGGCGAGCAGCAGGGCCCCGTCACCGCCGTCGGCCGCTTCGAGGCCCTGCTCCAGATAGGGCCAGAACTCCTTGGAGTACAGGGCCTGCGCGATGCCGTTGGTGGCCTGCGTCTGGGTCAGCCTGCGGGTGCCGATGCCCGGGATCGGCTTCTTGTCGAGGGCGGCGAGGAGGTCCGTGACCCCGGCCTCGATCTCGGCGACGGTGCTGCCGGGCAGGGCGCACTCGTCGCCCCGGTCCACGCAGTCCTGCGCGAAGTTGTCGAGCGCGAGCTGGAAGCCCTTCGCCTGGCCGAGCGCCCCGTCCTCGACGCCGGCGTCCGGGTCGACGACGGCGTCGAAGACGGCCCGGCCGACGTTCTTCGGGAAGAGGTGGGCGTAGACGCCGCCGAGTTCCGTGCCGTACGAGATGCCGAAGTAGTGCAGCTTCTCGTCGCCGAGGACCTGGCGCATCAGGTCCAGGTCGCGGGCGGCGTTCTCGGTGCCTACGTGCGGCAGGGCGGCGCCCGCGTCCTTCTCGCAGCCCGCCGCGTACTTCTTCTGCGCGTCCGAGAGGGTCCGCTCCTCCGCGGCGTCGTCCGGCGTGAAGTCCAGCGCGTAGTAGGCGTCCAGCTCCTTGTCCGTCGCGCACTCGACGGGGTCGCTGCGGCCCACTCCGCGCGGGTCGAAGGAGACGAGGTCGTAGCGGGTGCGCAGGGACTCGTAGTCGCCCGCGAAGCCGGGCAGTCCGGTGACGCCGGAGCCGCCGGGGCCGCCGAAGTTGAAGACGAGGGAGCCGATCCGCCGGGAGGCGTCGCGGGCCCTGGCCCGGATCAGGGCCAGCTCGATCGTCTCGCCGCCGGGCTCGGCCCAGTCGAGCGGCGCCTGGAGGAAGGAGCACTCCCAGGCGGTGCCGCCGGGCAGCGGCGTGGGCGCGTCGCCGCCGCCCTCGGCGGGCGAGGGCGGCGGGCAGGCGGCCCAGGCCAGCTTCTGTTCCGTCAGCACCGCGAGGCCCTCGGTCGCGGCGCCGTTCGACGTGGTCGGCCCCGCCGCGTCGCCGCCCCCGTCCGAACACCCGGCGGCGAGCAGCACGGCGATGGCGGTCAGCAGGGCGGCACGGTGGGCGGCGGAGTTCGGCATGCCCCCATGGTGGTCCCGGCCCCGGCCCCTCGCGCGGGACGAGGGGCCAAGTGGGTGCCGCCGGGGGCGGGGGCCGGGCCTGGACCACCCTGGGCTCCCGGCCCGGGCGGGCAGGTGCGCGGGGCCGATGGCGGCGGGGCGCGGCGGATCCGGCGGTGGGACCGCGCGGGCGCTACAGCGCCTCGCGCTTCGTCAGCCAGTTGAAGCAGATCCAGCCCGGCAGGACCGGCAGCCAGAGGGTCAGCAGACGGTAGAGCAGGACCGCGGGGGTGGCGACCTCGATGGGCAGGCCGACCAGCACCAGGCCCGCGGTGAGCGCGCCCTCGACCGCGCCGACGCCGCCGGGCGTCGGCGCCGCCGAGCCCAGGGCGTTGCCCGCGAGGAAGACGACGGCCACGCTCGCGTAGCTGACGGTCGCGGTGCCGTGCCCGAAGGCCCGGATGGAGGCGTCCAGGCAGAGCACGAACGCGCCGGTCAGCAGCAGCATCCCGCCGATGCCGGTGATCAGCTTCTTCGGGCGCTGGAGCACGTCCAGCATGCGCGGGACGACCCCGGCGAACAGCGAGCGCAGCCGGGTCGAGACGAACTTCCGTATGAACGGGATGGCCGTCACGACGAGGAAGAGCACCGCGACCGTCAGGAGCCCCGCGATGACCGTCCTCGACGGCGTGAAGGACTGCGACTTCTCCGTCCCCGTCAGATAGCCGAAGGCGAGCAGGAGCAGGATGTGCGCCCCGAGCCCGAAGAGCTGCGAGGCGCCGACGGACGCCACGGCGAGCCCGGGCCGTACGCCCGCGCGCTGCAGGAAGCGGGTGTTCAGGGCGACGCCGCCGACCGCCGCCGGGGCGACGATCTTCACGAAGGAGCCGGCGACCTGGGCGACGACCGTCCGCCAGAACCCGACCCGCTCCGGTACGAAGCCGAGCAGGCTCATCGCCGCCGCCACGTAGCTCAGCGCGGAGAAGAGGACGGCCGCCGCCACCCACCGCCAGTCCGCCTCGCTGACCGTCGACAGCGGGGTGCGGGCGATCTGGGAGAGCAGGAAGTACGCGGCCACGGCGCCCGCGATCAGGCTCACCAGCGTCCGCGGCTTGATCCGTTCGAGGCGGACCGGTTCCACCGGCGCCTGCGGACGGATCAGCAGCACCTGGCGGCGGATCTGGGCGAGCAGGTCCTCCTCGCGGGCCTCGTCCAGCGCCTCGTCGAGGGCCCGCTTCTCGGCCTTCTTGTCCGCCCGCTTCTCGGCCTTGACCTCTGCCTTGGTCTCGGTGCGCACGACCTTCCGGTCGGACACGTCGGCCGGGTGGGCACGGCCCGGCTCGGCCGCCTCCGCCTGGGCATGGGCCTCGTGCTCGGCGTGCGCGGCGGCCTTCGCCAGCTCCCGTTCCCGCTTGGCCGCCTCCGAGGCGGCGAGCACGGCCTCCCGCTCCCGCTTGGACCGCTCCCGGGCGAGCCGCCTGAGCGTCGCGCGCGTGGAGCGGCTCAGCGCGATCGGCTGGAGCAGCGGCAGGCAGTCGGCGACGCTGTCGGGGCCGAGGACCTCGACGGCGGCCGCGACGGCCCGCTCGGCGCCGACGCGCAGGCCGAGGGTGGTGAGGAGCTGCGCGATGTCCATGCGCAGGATCAGGTCGCCGGCCGCGATCTCGCCGCCGCGCAGATCGGTCAGGAACACCCTGCCGGAACGATCCACCAGGATCGCGTCGCCCGCGAGCCTGCGGTGCGCGATCCGGCGCGACTGGAGCGCCCGCACCTGGAGCCAGGCGCTGCGGACCAGCTCGTCGGTGATCTCCCGGTCGTCCAGCGAGTCCAGGCTGCGGCCGCCGATGTGCTCGTACACGAGCATCACCGCGTCCGGGCCGAGCTCCGAGGTGGCGATGAGCTTCGGCGCGTTGGCCCCGGCGGCGATGGCCGCGTAGGCGAGGAGCGCCTCCTGTTCGAGGGCCTGGCGCAGCGAGACGATCGACCGGCGCGTGGTCATGGTCCGCAGGGTCAGCCGTCGCCACGCCCGGTAGAAGAAGCCGTGCGCCTGCTGCTCGCGGTCGACGACGGTGACGTCGAGGGGTGGCCCCTCCTCCAGGGTGACGATGTACCGGCGGCCCCGGTCGCCGCTGTCGGCGGCATCCGGCACGCCCTCGGCGCGCAGCGCGGTCACCGGGCGGAAGCCGACCCGGCGCAGGCCGGCGAGGAGGGTCTGGCCGGTCGGCCGGACGTTCGGCGAGCCGACCGCGTACAGCGTGCCGTACGCCACCGTCCAGCCGATCAGGATGGTGAGGACGATCGAGAGGGCGGTGGTGTAGCCGGCCACCAGCATCGTGAACGCGTCGAGGAGCAGCACCACCCACAGCGACACCCGCCAGCGCGGACGGCGGGCCATGCCGACGGCCGTCATGTACGCGATGACCGGCGCGAGGTAGTTGTGCACGGGGTCGGTGAGTCCGCCGCCCGACTGCGGCTGCGTCAGGGCGTCCCGGATCGCGTCGGGGGCGGCCCTGGCGACCCAGAGGTCGACGGCGAGGGTGACGCCGTGGGCGAGGACGGCGGCGAGGACGCCGTCGGCGATGCGCAGGCCGTCCCGTTTGATGAGCCGCTCGATGGCGAAGGCCACCGGGACCAGCAGGACCGCGATCGAGGAGACGAGACCGGCGATCTTGACGAAGACGTCCGGGGCGCCGCCGGCGCCCTTGTTGATGTCCTGTTCGAGACCGGAGGTCGTGGCGTGCGCGAAGTAGGCGACGCCGATGACGAGACCGATGGCGAGGAGCCCGGCGAGCAGCCGCATGAGGTCGGAGGGACGGTGGACACGGGCGGCGAGCAGCGGCTCGTCACCGGAGACCCGCTCGGGCAGGTCGGGCTCCGCCTCCCCGGGAGGCTGCGTGTCCGGGCCCATCAGCATGTCCGTCTCTGCATGTGCGTCGCGTCGGTCTCGTTCTCGTGCGTCTGCTTCGTGTCGCTCGTGCGCGTCTCGTCCGTCGTCCAGATCGTGTCTCTCGTGTCTCTCGTGTCTCTCGTGTCGCTCTCGCGGCTCTTGCCGCTCTTGATCTCGTATCACCAGTCACCGCCCGGACGATGGTGGCACGAAGAGCCGCCGGGCGGAGGCATCAGGGCCATGTCGGTGGAGTGAGGCAGGATGGGCCGGATGAGCATGGAGGAACCCGTGGGGGAGCCCGCGGAACTGCCCGCGTACGCGGAACGGGTGCTCGACGTCGCCGACGCCGTCCCGCCCGGCCGGGTGATGACCTACGGCGACGTGGCCGAGTGGCTGGGCGAGGGAGGGCCGCGCCAGGTCGGCCGCGTCATGGCCCTGTACGGCGGGACGGCGCCGTGGTGGCGCGTGGTCCGCGCCGACGGCCGACTGCTGCCCGGCCACGAGCTGCGCGCCCTCGACCACTACCGCGCGGAGGGCACGCCGCTGCGCGAGTCCGGCCCGGCCACCGAGGGGCACCTGCCGCGCATCGACATGCGCCGGGCGCGCTGGGACGGCGGCGAGGCGGGGAGCGCGGCCGGGGACGGGGCGGGGCTCGGGGGCGCGTGAACCCGGGGTGCGCGAGTCGGGGGCGCCTGAAGCGGGGGTGTGTGAACCCGGGGTGCGCGAGTCGGGGGCGCCTGAACCGGGGGCGCGCGAGCCCGGGGTGCCGGAACTCACACCGGAGGGCGTCGCCCGAGGGCGGACGGCCCGGGCGGCCCGCGCGGGCGGCACGCGGGAGGCGCGGTCGCGCCGAGCACGGCTCGGCGGCGCCCCGTTTCGCGTAACGTCGAGGTCCGCGCCTCTCGCGGCGAGGGTCGCCGCACACGACTGCCTCACCCGCACCACCACTCCCACCAGGACCGGCGATCCACGTGAGTTCCTCCTCCACCACCCGGCGTACGCCGCCGGACCAGGGACAGCCGTACCCGGCTCCGGGCAGGCAGCGGACCCCGGGCGCGTACCGACTGGTGCGTACCACGCCGGCCCCGGTGGATCCCCCTCAGCTGGACGCAGCCCAGCGGGAAGTGGTTGACCACACCGGCGGACCGCTTCTCGTCCTCGCCGGGCCCGGCACCGGAAAGACGACGACGCTGGTCGAGGCCGTCGCCGCCCGCATGGAGAAGGGTGCGGACCCCGAGCGGATCCTCGTCCTCACCTTCAGCCGCAAGGCCGCCGTCGAACTCCGCGACCGCATGGCCACCCGGCTCGGCGGCCGCCGCCCCCCGCAGGCCACCACCTTCCACTCGTACTGTTACGCCCTCATCCGCACCCACCAGGACGCCGACCTCTTCGCCGAACCGCTCCGGCTCCTCTCCGGACCCGAGCAGGACCTCGCCGTGCGCGAGCTCCTCGCCGGCCAGATCGACCTGGAGAAGAGCGGCCGCGCGAGCGTCCGCTGGCCCGACGAGCTCCGCGCCTGCCTCACCACCCGCGGCTTCGCCGACGAGGTCCGCGCCGTCCTCGCGCGCTCCCGCGAGCTGGGCCTCGGCCCCGACGCCCTCGGCCGCTTCGCCGACCGCGTCGGCCGCCCCGACTGGAAGGCCGCCGCCGGCTTCCTCGCCGAGTACCTCGACGTCCTCGACCTCCAGGGCGTCCTCGACTACACGGAACTCGTCCACCGGGCCGTGCTGCTCGCCGGGAGCGTCACCCTGCCCTCGTACGACGCGGTGTACGTCGACGAGTACCAGGACACCGACCCGGCGCAGGTCCGGCTCCTGCGCGCCCTCGCGGGCGGGGGCCGCGGCACCCTCGTCGCCTTCGGCGACCCCGACCAGTCGATCTACGCCTTCCGCGGCGCCGACGTGAACGGCATCCTCGACTTCCCGGCCCACTTCCCGGCCCCCTCCCCGACCGGGACCGGCGACGCCCCCGTGCGCGTCCTCGGCACCTCCCGCCGCTCCGGCGCCCGGCTCCTCGCCGCGACCCGGCTCCTGGCCCAGCGGATGCCCATGCCCCGCCTCCCCGCCGCCAAGGTCCGCGCCCACCGCGACCTCGCGCCCGTACGGGACGGCGGCCGCGCCGAGGCCTACACGTACCCCACCGCGTCCGTCGAGGCCGAGAACATCGCCGACCTGCTGCGCCGCGCCCACCTGGAGGACGGCGTCCCCTGGCAGGACATGGCCGTCCTCACCCGCGCCGCCGCGTCCCTCCCGTCCCTGCGCCGCGCCCTCACCTCGGCGGGCGTCCCCGTCGAGACGGACGCGGCCGACACCCCGCTCCGCCACGAACCGGCGGTCGCCCCCCTGCTCCTCGCCCTCCGCGCGGTGGCCACGCCGGACCCGGCGGCGGACGCGGGGTCGGGGTCGGTTCCGGGTCCGGGCGCCGCGCCGGAGTCGGAGGGCGCGTCGGGTTCGGGCCCGGCGGCGAAGTCGGAGGGCGCGTCGGAGTCGGATTCGGCGGAGTCGGACGTGGACCCGGGCCCGGACCCGGGCCCGGACCCGGGCCCGGAGACCGCGTCGGCCGGGGCCGCCGGGTGGCTCCCCGTCGAGACCGCCCTCGAACTGCTCGCCTCGCCCCTCGCGGGCGTCGACCCCGCCGACCTGCGTCGTCTCGGGCGGGCCCTCCGCGACGAGGAGCGCGCCGCGGGCAACAAGGTCCCGCCGCCCTCCGACGTGCTGCTCGCCCGCGCGCTCGCCGAACCGGAGCGGCTCGTCGCCCACGACACGTACGCCCGCGGCGTACGACGGCTCGGCGACCTGCTCCGCGAGACCCGCACCCTCCTCGCCGCCGGCGGCACCGCCGAGGAGGCCCTCTGGGTGCTCTGGAACGGCACCACCTGGCCCGGCCGCCTGGAGCGCGCCGCCCTGCGCGGCGGGCCCGCGGGGCGGAACGCCGACCGGGACCTCGACGCCGTCTGCGCCCTGTTCGAGACCGCCGCCCGCGCCGAGGAACGGCTCGGCGGCCGCGGCGTGCGCAACTTCCTGGAGGAGCTGGACGCCCAGGACATCGCCGCCGACACCCTCACCCGCCGCCACCTGCGCCCGGACGCGGTGCGGCTGATGACCGCGCACCGCTCCAAGGGCCTCGAATGGGGCCTCGTCGTCGTCGCCGGGGTCCAGGAGGGCCTCTGGCCCGACCTGCGCCGGCGCGGGTCCCTCCTGGAGGCCGACCGCATCGGCCGCGACGGCCTCGCCGAGCCCCTCAGCCCCGGCGCCCTGCTCGCCGAGGAACGCCGCCTCTTCTACGTCGCCGCCACCCGCGCCCGCGAACGGCTGGTCGTCACCGCCGTGAAGGCCCCGGCCGAGGACGGCGACCAGCCGTCCCGCTTCCTCACCGAACTCGGCGTCGAGCCCAAGGAGGTGCCGGGCCGTCCCCGCCGCCCGCTCGCCGTCTCCGCCCTGGTCGCCGAGCTCCGCGCCACCACCGTCGACCCTGACGCCTCGCCCGCGCTCCGCGCCGCGGCCGCCGACCGGCTGGCCCGGCTCGCCGCGCTCGCCGACGACGAGGGCCAGCCGCTGGTCCCGGCCGCGCACCCGGACCGCTGGTGGGGGCTGGCCGAGCCGACGCGCAGCGAGGTGCCGCTGCGCGACCGGGACCGGCCCGTCGCGCTGTCGCCGAGCGCCCTGGAGAGCCTCGCCACCACCTGCTCCCTCCAGTGGTTCCTGGGCCGGGAGGTGAAGGCCGCCGAGCCGGCGACCGCCGCCCAGGGCTTCGGCAACGTCGTGCACGTCCTCGCCGACGATGTGGCCTCCGGCCGCACCCCGGCCGACCTCGACGTGCTCATGGCCCGCCTGGACTCCGTCTGGGACGCCCTCGCCTTCGACGCCCCCTGGAAGTCGGCCCAGGAGAAGGCCCACGCGCGCGTGGCGCTCGAACGCTTCCTGCGCTGGCACGTGATGGACCGCGGCGGCCGCACCCCCGCCGCCTCTGAGGTCGACTTCGACGTGACCCTCGAGGCGGGCGCGTACGAGGTCCGCATCCGCGGCTCCATGGACCGGGTCGAGACCGACGCCCAGGGCCGCGCGTACGTCGTCGACTTCAAGACCGGGAAGTCGGCCCCCACCCGGGACGAGGTCGACCACCACCCGCAGCTCGCCGTCTACCAGCTGGCGGTCCGCGAGGGCGCCCTCGACGAGGTCTTCGACGGCCGCCGCCCCGAGCCGGGCGGCGCCGAACTCGTCCAGCTGCGGCAGGCCGCCCCCAGGAAGGAGGGCGGCGACGCCCTGCCGAAGGTTCAGGCGCAGGGCGCGCCGACGGGGGAGTGGGTCGGGGAGCTGCTGGCCACGGCGGCCGGCCGGGTCCTCGACGAGCGGTTCACCCCCACGACCGGAACCCACTGCACGACCTGCGCGTTCCGCGCCGCGTGCAGCGCCCGGCCGGAGGGCCGCCAGGTCGTCGACTGAGCCGGGGGACGGAACCCCCTCCCCGCTCCCTCCTCACTCCGAGGAGTAGCGGGCACGCGCGCGTGGGGTGACCCTGGTGAGAGGTCCCGGGGGAGATCCGTGGAGGAGGCTCGCATGCCGTCCCAGCGAAAGCTCCGTGCCGCGGCGGTCGTCTGCGCCGCCGTCGTCGTCGCCGGTCCCGCTCCCGCGGCGGCCTGGGCGGCGCCCGACGCGACGGCGGCCCGCCCGGGCCCCACGGCCGACGCCCCCCAGGCCCCCGCCGCCCTCCTGGCCCCGTCCCCCGATCCGTTCGAGGACCTCACCCCCGACCAGATCGCCGACCGCGCGGTCACCGCCACCCAGTCGGCCACCTCGCTCCGGATGACCGGCCGGGTCGTCACCGACGAACAGCCCGTCGACCTCGACCTCGCCCTCAACGACAAGAACGAGTGCACCGGCCGGATGAAGGTCGCGGGCGGCACGGCGGAGCTGCGCCGGGCGGACGACATCACGTACATGAAGGGCGACGAGACCTTCTGGCGGGCCTCCATGGCCTCCCAGGGCATGCCCGACGCGCAGATCGCCACCACCATCGAGCTCATCAAGGGCCGCTGGCTGAAGATCGCCCCCGGCCAGGCCGGCAGCGACGACCTCGGCGGCATCTGCGACCTGAAGTCGCTCCTCGCGGACCTCGGCGAGGACAAGGCCGACCGCCGCGGACTGACCCGGGGCGCGGACGGCGAGGTCGACGACACCCCCGTCGCCACCCTCGTGAAGAAGAAGGCGGGCGGCGAGACGACGACCGTCTCCGTCGCCCGGGAGGGCAAGCCGTACATCCTGAAGATGGTGAAGACCGGCGGCGACGAACCCGGCTCGATCGTCCTCTCCGACTACGACAAGCCGGTGAAGGTGGAGGTCCCGCCCGCCGACGAGACCGTCGACCTGTCCCGTCTCAACGGCGAAGCCCCCGTCTGAAACCGCAGGTGAGAGAGGTGCGGGGCCGGAATGTCGGTCGGCCCCGTTAGCCTCTTCGGGGTGACCGCACGCATCACCGACCCCGAGCAGCTCAAGGAGCTCCTCGGCATCCCGTTCACCCCGGAGCAGACGGCCTGCATCACCGCGCCGCCCGCCCCGCAGGTCATCGTGGCCGGAGCCGGCTCCGGCAAGACCACGGTCATGGCCGCCCGGGTGGTCTGGCTGGTCGGCACCGGCCAGGTCGCCCCCGAGCAGGTCCTCGGCCTCACCTTCACCAACAAGGCCGCGGGCGAACTCGCCGAGCGCGTCCGCACCGCCCTCGTCCGCGCGGGCGTCACCGACCCCGACCCCCTCGGCCCCGAGGACCCGCCCGGCGAGCCCCGCATCTCCACGTACCACGCCTTCGCCGGGCAGCTCCTCATCGACCACGGCCTCCGCCTCGGCCTGGAGCCGACCTCCCGGCTCCTCGCCGACGCCACCCGCTACCAGCTCGCCGCCCGCGTCCTGCGCGAGGCTCCCGGCCCGTACCCGGCGCTCACCAAGTCCTTCCCGACCCTCGTCACCGACCTCCTCGCCCTCGACGCCGAGCTGGCCGAGCACCTCGTGCGGCCCGAGGAGCTCCTCGCGTACGACTCCGGGCTCCTCGCCGGCCTCGCCGACGCCCGGCTCAGCAACGCCGACCTGCGCAAGATCCCCGAGACCTCCGCCGCCCGCCGGGAACTCCTCGACCTCGTCGTCCGCTACCGCGCCGCCAAGCGGTCCCGCGACCTGCTCGACTTCGGCGACCAGATCGCCCTCTCCGCCGAGCTGGCCACCACCCGGCCCGAGGTCGGCGCCGTCCTCCGCGACGAGTTCCGGGTCGTCCTCCTCGACGAGTACCAGGACACCTCCGTCGCCCAGCGGCTGCTCCTCTCCGGCCTCTTCGGCCGCGGCCCGTCCGGCGCGACCACCGGCCACGCCGTCACCGCCGTCGGCGACCCCTGCCAGGCCATCTACGGCTGGCGCGGCGCGTCCGTCGCCAACCTCGACGACTTCCCCGAGCACTTCCCGCACGCCGACGGGCGCCCCGCGACCCGCTACTCCCTCTCCGAGAACCGGCGCAGCGGCGGCCGGCTCCTCGACCTCGCCAACGGGCTCGCCGCCCCGCTGCGCGCCCTGCACGAGGGCGTCGAGGCCCTGCGGCCCGCCCCCGGCGCCGAGGCCGACGGCACCGTGCGGATCGCGCTGCTGCCCACCCACGCCGAGGAGATCGACTGGCTCGCCGACTCCCTCGCCCACCTCGTCCGCACGGGCCGCGAGCCGGGCGAGATCGCCGTCCTGTGCCGGACCGCCACCGACTTCCCCGCGATCCACGCCGCCCTCGTCGCCCGCGACGTACCGGTCGAGGTCGTCGGCCTCTCCGGCCTCCTCCACCTTCCGGAGGTCGCCGACCTCGTCGCCGTCTGCGAGGTCCTCCAGGACCCCGGCGCGAACGCCTCCCTCGTCCGCCTCCTCACCGGCCCCCGCTGGCGCATCGGCCCCCGGGACCTCGCCCTCCTCGGCCGCCGCGCCCGCCTCCTGGTCCACCGCGGGGGCGACGAGCCGGACCCCGAGCAGCGGCTCGCCGCCGCCGTCGAGGGCGTCGACCCGGCCGAGGTGATCTCCCTCGCCGACGCGCTCGACACCTTCCTCGACTCCGGCGGCGCACCGGACGACGGACTGCCCTTCTCCGCCGAGGCCCGGGTCCGCTTCGCCCGCCTCGCCGCCGAACTGCGCGCCCTGCGCGGCTCGCTGGCCGATCCCCTCATGGACGTCCTCCACCGCGTCCTGGCCGCGACGGGCCTCGAGGTCGAGCTCTCCGCCTCCCCGCACGCCCTGGCCGCCCGCCGCCGCGAGACCCTCGGCAACTTCCTCGACGTCGCCGCGGGCTTCGCCTCCCTCGACGGCGAGGCGAGCCTGCTCGCCTTCCTCGGCTTCCTGCGCACGGCCGCCCAGTACGAGAAGGGCCTCGACAACGCCCTGCCCGGCGGCGAGAACACCGTGAAGGTCCTCACCGCCCACAAGTCCAAGGGCCTGGAGTGGGACGTCGTCGCCGTCCCGGGGCTCGTCGCCGGACAGTTCCCGAGCGCCCGCGCCCGCGAGTCCTGGACCTCGCAGCCCCAGGTCCTCCCGCACGCCCTGCGCGGCGACGCGGCCACCCTGCCCGGCCTGGACGCCTGGGACGCCAAGGCCTTCGCCGCGTTCAAGGCCGCCCTGCGCGAGCACCAGCGCACCGAGGAGCTCCGCCTCGGGTACGTCACCTTCACCCGCCCCCGCTCCCTGCTGCTCGGCTCCGCCCACTGGTGGGGCCCGTCCCAGAAGAAGCCCCGGGGCCCCTCCGACTTCCTCCTCGCCCTGTACGACCACTGCGCCGCCGGCCACGGTGACATCGAGGCCTGGGCGGACGAACCGCTCCCCGACGCCGAGAACCCCCTCCTGGCCGAGCAGGACCGGGAGCAGGCCTGGCCGCTCCCCCTGGACGAGGAGTCGTTCCGGCGGCGGAAGGCGGCGGCGGACCTGGTGCGGTCCCGGCTGTGGGCCCACACGGGGGACGCCACGACGGACACCGCCACGGACACCACGACGGACGCGCGGGGGACCGCTGACACGGCCTCCGCCTCCCCGGCCGGCCCGGAAGGCCCGTGGCCGGACGAGGCCCCCGCGTGGGACGAGTGGGAGCCCGCCGACGGCGAGGACCCCTGGCTCGACGAGGAGCCCCTCCGGGACGAGGAGGCCCTCCCCGAGGACACCCACAGGGACGCGGTCCCGGGCCCCCGCGAGGAGGCCGCACCGCTCGCCGCCGAGGACGCCCGCACCATCGCCTCCTGGGACCGCGACCTCACCGCCCTCACCGCCGAGCTCCGCCGCGGCCGCGCCACCACCCGTGACGTCCTCCTTCCCGCGTACCTCTCCGCCTCCCAGGTCCTGCGCCTCGCCGCCGACCCGGACGGCTTCGCGCAGGAGCTGGCGCGCCCGATGCCGAAGCCGCCGCAGCCGGCGGCCCGGCGGGGCACGCGCTTCCACGCGTGGGTGGAGTCCCGGTTCGAGGAGCTGCCGCTGCCGTTCCTCGGCCCGGAGGAGCTGCCCGGCGGCGAGGACTTCGCGGGCGAGCCCGAGATCCTGGACGAGCGGGACCTCGACAGCCTCAAGGAGGCCTTCGCCCGCACCCCGTACGCCCACCGCACCCCGTACCGCGTCGAGGTCCCCGTCCACCTCTCCCTCGCGGGCCGGGTGGTCCGGGGCAGGATCGACGCCGTCTACCGGGACCCGGAGACCGGCGCGTACGAGATCGTCGACTGGAAGACCAGCCACCGGCGCACCGCCGACCCCCTCCAGCTGGCGCTCTACCGGCTGGCCTGGGCCGAGCAGCACGGCCTGGAGCCGGAGGAGGTGGACGCCGCCTTCGTGTACGTCCGTACGGGTGAGGTCGCCCGGCCCGCCCGGCTCGCGGGCCGCGCCGAGCTGGAGGCGATCCTGCTGGCCGGGGCACCCTCCGGCGCCGGATAGGCTCGGCCTCATGAGCGAGACCCCGGACAACGCCGTCCACGCCGTACGCACGTACATCGAGCAGCACCGCGAGGCCTTCCTCGGCGACCTCGCCGAGTGGCTCCGCATCCCCTCCGTGTCGGCGCAGCCGGAGCGGGCCGGGGACGTGCGACGCAGCGCCGAGTGGCTCGCCGCCAAGCTCACCGGCACCGGCTTCACCACCGTCGAGATCTGGGAGACCGCCGGCGCCCCCGCCGTCTTCGCCGAGTGGCCCTCCGACGACCCGGACGCGCCGACCGTCCTCGTCTACGGCCACCACGACGTGCAGCCCGCCGCCCGCGAGGACGGCTGGCGGACCGAGCCCTTCGAGCCGACCGTGATCGACGGCCGGATGTACGCCCGGGGCGCCGCCGACGACAAGGGCCAGGTCTTCTTCCACACCCTCGGCGTCCGCGCGCACCTCGCCGCCACCGGCCGCACCACCCCCGCCGTCCACCTCAAGCTGCTGATCGAGGGCGAGGAGGAGTCCGGCTCGCCGCACTTCCGCGCCCTGGTCGAGGAGCGCGCCGAGCGGCTCGCCGCCGACGCCGTGATCGTCTCCGACACCGGCATGTGGTCCGAGACCACGCCCACCGTCTGCACGGGCATGCGCGGGGTCGCCGACTGCGAGATCGCGCTGTACGGCCCCGACCAGGACATCCACTCCGGTTCGTTCGGCGGCGCCGTGCCCAACCCGGCGACCGTCGCCGGCCGGATCGTCGCCGCGCTCCACGACGCGCACGAGCGCGTCGCGATCCCCGGCTTCTACGACGGCGTGACGGAACTCACCGACGCCGAGCGGGCCCTCGTCGCCGAGCTGCCCTTCGACGAGGCCGCCTGGCTGCGCACCGCCAAGTCGTACGGCACCCTCGGCGAGGCCGGCTACTCCACCCTGGAGCGCGTCTGGGCCCGCCCGACCGCCGAGGTCAACGGCATCGGCGGCGGCTACCAGGGCCCCGGCGGCAAGACGATCGTCCCGGCCTCCGCGCAGCTCAAGCTCTCCTTCCGGCTGGTCGCCGGCCAGGACCCCGCCACGATCGAACGGGCCGTACGGGACTGGCTCGCCGGCCTCGTCCCCGCCGGCATCCGGTACGAAATCGTCTTCGGCGCCCCGACCCGCCCCTGCCTCACGCCGCTCGGCCACCCGGCCCTCACGGCGGTCGCCGGCGCCATGAGCCGGGCCTTCGACGGCGCGAAGGTCCGCTACACCCGCGAGGGCGGCTCGGGACCGGCCGCCGACCTCCAGGACGTCCTGGCCGCGCCCGTGCTCTTCCTGGGCATCTCGGTCCCGTCCGACGGCTGGCACGCCCCGGACGAGAAGGTCGAGCTCGACCTCCTCATGAAGGGCGTGGAGACCACCGCCTACCTGTGGGGCGACCTGCCCGCCGCCCTCCACGCCGCGCGCTGAACCACACACCGATCCGGGGGATGGAAGCACCTGTGAGCACCTTGAACAACGCGTCCGCAGACCGCCCGATCTCGCTCACCGCACCGAGCGGCATCGACCGGGCCGCGCACCACCGCCTCGACGAGGCCTGGCTGGCGGCCGCCTGGAGCCACCCCACGACCCGCGTCTTCGTGGTCTCGGGCGGTCAGGTGCTGATCGACGACCGCCCGGACGGCACCACCGAACTCGTCATGACCCCGGCCTTCGAGGCCCCGGTCACCGAGACCCACCGCTACTTCCTGGGCACGGACGCCGACGGCGTCTCCTACTTCGCGCTCCAGAAGGACTCGCTGCCCGGCCGCATGGACCAGTCCGCGCGCCCGGCGGGGCTGCGGGAGGCCGGCCTGCTGCTCTCGCCCCGGGACGCGGGCCTCATGGTGCACGCCGTCGCCCTGGAGAACTGGCAGCGGCTCCACCGCTTCTGCTCGCGCTGCGGCGAGCGCACGGTGATCGCGGCCGCCGGGCACATCCGCCGCTGCCAGGCCTGCGGCGCCGAGCACTACCCGCGCACCGACCCGGCCGTGATCATGATCGTCACGGACGACCAGGACCGCGCGCTGCTCGGCCGCCAGGTCCACTGGCCGGAGGGGCGCTTCTCGACGCTCGCCGGATTCGTCGAGCCCGGCGAGTCCATCGAGCAGGCCGTCGTCCGCGAGGTCTTCGAGGAGGCCGGCGTCACGGTCGGCGAGGTGGAGTACGTCGCCAGCCAGCCCTGGCCGTTCCCGTCCAGCCTGATGCTCGGCTTCTTCGCCCGCGCCACCTCCGCCGAGATCACCGTCGACGGCGAGGAGATCCACGAGGCCCGCTGGTTCTCCCGCGAGGAGCTCGCCGCCGGGTTCGAGTCGGGCGAGATCCTTCCCCCGTACGGCATCTCGATCGCCTCCCGGCTCATCGAGCTCTGGTACGGCAAGCCCCTCCCGAAGCCCGGCGACGTCGTCTGACGCCGGCCCTCGGCCACCCCCACGACGAAACCCCCGGCCGTTGTGGCCGGGGGTTTCGTTCACAGGCGTCGTGCGCCCGCCGCTCGGGCCCGCTCAGACGCCGATCTTCTGCTTGACCTGGGCGAGCGAGGGGTTCGTGAGCGTGGAGCCGTCCGGGAAGAGGACGGTCGGCACGGTCTGGTTGCCGCCGTTGGCCTTCTCCACGAACGCGGCCGACTCGGGGTCCTGCTCGATGTTGATCTCCGTGTACGCGATGCCCTCGCGGTCCATCTGGCTCTTCAGCCGACGGCAGTAGCCGCACCACTCGGTGCTGTACATCGTCACAGTGCCCTGCATGGCCTGGCGCTCCTCTGGTTCGGGGTCGGTGCCGAGAGGAAGAACGTACGCCCCCGCCGGGCCATTCCCGGAATTCGTATGACCGCGGGCACGGGCCTGTGGACAAGCCGCCGCACCGACCCCCGCGAACCTGGCAGCATGGCGGGGTGACAGCAGCAACGCACTCCACTCTCTTCCCGCAGGTCCCGGAGACGGCCGACGCGGTGCTCGACGGGCTCGACCCCGAGCAGCGCGAGGTCGCCCTGGCCCTGAACGGCCCGGTGTGCGTGCTGGCGGGAGCCGGCACGGGCAAGACGCGGGCCATCACGCACCGCATCGCGTACGGCGTGCGGGCCGGCATACTCCCGCCCGCCAGCGTGCTGGCCGTCACGTTCACCAACCGCGCCGCCGGCGAGATGCGGGGGCGGCTCCGCCAGCTCGGGGCCGGGGGCGTGCAGGCCAGGACCTTCCACTCCGCGGCCCTCCGCCAGCTCCAGTTCTTCTGGCCGAAAGCGGTCGGTGGCGAGCTGCCCCGGCTCCTGGAGCGGAAGATCCAGCTCGTCGCCGAGGCCGCGGCCCGCTGCCGCGTCCGGCTCGACCGGAACGAGCTGCGCGATGTGACCAGCGAGATCGAGTGGGCCAAGGTCACCCAGACCGTGCCCGCCGACTACCCCGCGGCCGTCGCCAAGTCGGTCAGGGACGCCCCGCGCGACCCGGCCGAGATTGGCCAGATCTATGCCCTGTACGAGCAGCTGAAGCGCGACCGCTCGGTGATCGACTTCGAGGACGTGCTGCTCCTGACCGTCGGCATCCTCCAGGACCGCCACGACATCGCCGACCAGATCCGCCGCCAGTACCAGCACTTCGTGGTCGACGAGTACCAGGACGTCTCCCCGCTCCAGCAGAGGCTGCTCGACCTCTGGCTCGGCGACCGCGACAGCCTGTGCGTCGTCGGCGACGCCAGCCAGACGATCTACTCCTTCACCGGCGCCACCCCCGATCACCTGCTGAACTTCCGCACCCGCCACCCGAACGCCACCGTGGTCAAGCTGGTCCGCGACTACCGCTCCACCCCGCAGGTCGTCCACCTCGCCAACGGGCTGCTCAGCCAGGCCCGCGGCAAGGCCGCCGAGCACCGCCTGGAGCTGATCTCCCAGCGCGACCCGGGACCCGAGCCCGCCTACACCGAGTACGCGGACGAGCCCGCCGAGGCCGAGGGCACCGCGCGCCGCATCCGCGACCTCATCGCCGCCGGGGTCCCGGCCGGCGAGATCGCCGTCCTCTACCGGATCAACGCCCAGTCGGAGGTCTACGAGCAGGCCCTCGCCGACGCCGGAGTGCCCTACCAGCTGCGCGGCGCCGAGCGCTTCTTCGACCGCGAGGAGGTGCGCAAGGCGGGCGTCGCCCTGCGCGGCGCCGCCCGCGCCGGGGGCAACGACGCGCTGCTCGACGACGCCGAGGACCTGCCGGCCCAGGTCCGAGCCGTGCTCTCCAGCAACGGCTGGACCACCGAGCCGCCCGCCGGCTCCGGCGCCGTGCGCGACCGCTGGGAGTCCCTCGCCGCGCTCGTCCGGCTCGCCGAGGACTTCGCCCGCGCCAAGCCCGGCGCCACCCTCTCCGACCTCGTCGCCGAACTCGACGAGCGGGCCGCCGCCCAGCACGCCCCGACCGTCCAGGGCGTCACCCTCGCCTCGCTGCACGCGGCCAAGGGCCTCGAATGGGACGCCGTCTTCCTGGTCGGCCTCACCGAGGGCATGATGCCGATCACCTACGCCAAGACCGACGAGCAGGTCGAGGAGGAGCGCCGCCTGCTGTACGTGGGCGTCACCCGCGCCCGGCTGCACCTCTCGCTCTCGTGGGCGCTCTCCCGCTCCCCGGGCGGCCGGGCCTCCCGGCGCCCGACCCGCTTCCTCAAGGGGCTCAGGCCCGGATCCGGCGCGCTCGGCGCGGCGGGCGGCGGCGGGGGCGGCGGCATCGAGCGCGGTAGCGGCGGCAGGCAGCGCAAGCGGCGCGGCCCCGTCCTGTGCCGGGTCTGCGGCGCCACCCTCACCGAAGCGGGCGCGATGAAGCTGATGCGCTGCGAGGACTGCCCCTCGGACATGGACGAGGCGCTGTACGAGCGGCTGCGCGAGTGGCGCTCCGAGCAGGCGAAGGAACTCGGCCAGCCCGCGTACTGCGTCTTCACCGACAAGACCCTCATGGCGATCGCGGAGCGCGTGCCCTCCAGCGACGGGGAGCTGTCCTCGATCTCCGGCGTCGGCGCCCGCAAGCTGGAGCGCTTCGGAGCCGATGTGCTGAGCATCTGCGCAGGTGGGGACGGTGACGAGGGGGACCACGAGGACTGAGTGAAACTCATCGCAAAAATAGTTTGCGCCCGCCCCGTCAAGCCCCATAGGTTCTTAACCACGGAAACAGCGGCTTCTTGGAAGCCCTGTCTTCGTGCTGTACTTGTCCAAATGAACATGAGGGTCCGGCTCACACCGAACCCTCCGAGACGCCGAGAGGAGGCGATTCCAGTGATCAGCACCACCGCCATCAAGACCAGCACCGCCAGCGTTGCCGGCTTCATCAGCACCGCCAAAATGACCGATCGCTCGGCCGCCTCCACCTGCTCGCTCGGCCTCTCCGCCTTTGCGTTCCTTGGCAGCGGTCTGCCCGTCACCGGTCTGTCCCGGCTCGGCATGCCCGCCATCGAGCGCAATGAGCGACCGACCAAGGCACTGGACGCGGGAGTAGCAGGCAAGGCCAAGGCTTATGGCTTTGCGGCGACCGGTGCCGGAACCCAGCAGCAGACGACGACGCACCACCACACCATGTGGGCCTTCCGTGGGCTCGAACCCTGGAGTGATCCAGCCTGATCGACGATCAGGCCGGCGCCTTCAGGGCCGCGGAACCCCACCCGGGATCCGCGGCCCTTCTGTTTGTCCCCGAACGGGGACGACGGAACGAAGGGGCCTCGGGACAGCGACACCCGGTACCAGCCGAAACCCCGGCCAACAGGCCGGAACGACCAGACGAGGAATAACCACCGTGCAACTCGAAGCGCACGCCCCGTCCGTACCGCCTTCCGAATCGATCCCCCTGCCCGGCCTCACGGAGGACCCCGCTTTGACCCCCCTCACCGCGCTCACCGCGCTCGACGACGCCATCGAGAACCTCGGCGTACCCGTTCCGTGTCGTGCCTACGACCCCGAGGTCTTCTTCGCCGAGTCCCCGGCCGACGTCGAGTACGCCAAGTCCCTCTGCCGGACCTGCCCGCTCATGGCGGCCTGCCTGGCCGGCGCCAAGGAGCGCCGCGAGCCCTGGGGCGTCTGGGGCGGCGAGCTCTTCGTCCAGGGCGTGGTCGTCGCCCGCAAGCGGCCCCGCGGCCGCCCGCGCAAGAACCCGGTCGCGGCATGAACGCCACCGGAACCGTCGACCGCCCCCTCACGCACGATCCCCAGAAGCAGGCCCCGATGACCACGCCCGCCACCGAGCCCACCGGCTCCGCGACCCCAGTCTTCTCCACCATCGGCGCGCACACCGCACGTCAGAACAGGACCCGTGAAATGCAACTCATCCCAGAAGCCCTGGCCCGTGCGCATATGCACGAGCGGCACCGTGAGGCCGAGGCGGAACGTCAGGCCGTGCGCCTGATCGCCGCCCGGCGGATGCAGCGGCGCGCCGAGCGCGTCTCGCTGCGCGCCCGCCGCGCGCTCGCCATGGCCGTCATGAACTGAGCATCACCGTGATGCCCTCGCGGGGGCCGGTCCGAACGGACCGGCCCCCGCGGTGCGTTGTCCGCGCCGCGGCCGGCCGCGGGGCTATCGTCACCAGGGTGAACGAAGCCCCCGCCCCCGAGGAGCCCGTCTCCTGCGCCCGCTGCGGCAGGACCGCCGACCCCCTCCCGGTGACCTGGACCTGCTCCGTCGAGAACGGCCGACGCCAGTACTTCTGCGAGGAGTGCGCGCGCGCCCACATCCGGGCCATCGAAGGACGGCTCGACTCCTCCTGGTGGTGACCGGCGCCACCCGCTCCGGACGTCAGACCGGGTCGGGTTCCGCGAACCCCGGCAGCCAGTCCACGAGCTCCTCCCGCAGGCGGACCGTCGCGTTCAGCTGGCACAGGACGCCGATGGTGCTCAACGTCACACGGTGTATCAGCAGGTAGGACGGCGGCAGGTTCAACTGCTTGCCCAGCTGGTGGGCGGGGGAGCGCGGGTCGGCGACGCGGGCCGCCTGGGTGCGCATCCAGCCGCGGGTGAAGAGGAACTCCTCCGCCTCCGCCGGCTCGATGATCGGGAGCAGGTACTCCAGGACCGCGTCCGGGTCGAGGACCACGGACTCCTTGACGAAGCCCTCCGACCGCAGCAGCCCGTAGACCGTGTCCGCCTCACCGGCGAGCGTCATGCGCAGACAGGTGCCGATCGTCTCCGGCAGCCCGCCCGGGAGCCGGTCCACGGTGCCGAAGTCGAGGACGCCGAGCCGCCACCCCTCCGGCCCCTCCTCGCCGGACCCCGGCAGCAGCCGGAAGTTCCCCGGATGCGGATCGGCGTGCAGGAGACCCGTCCGGGCCGGCCCGGAGAAGAGGAAACGGGCCAGCAACTGCCCCGCCCGGTCCCGCTGCTCCCGCGTACCGTCCGCGATCACCTCCGCGAGCGGTATGCCGTCCATCCACTCCGTCACCAGGATCTGCTCCGACTGGTGCACCACGCCGGGCACCACCACACCGGGGTCGTCCGCGAACTCCTCCGCGTGCCTGCGCTGGGCCTCCGCCTCCAGGGCGTAGTCCAGCTCCTCCGAGACCCGGTCCCGCATCTCGGCGATCAGCGGCTTGACGTCCATCCCGGGCATCAGCGGACCGAGCAGCCGGGCGAACCGGCTCAGCTGCGCCAGGTCCGAGAGCAGCGCCTCGCCCGCGCCCGGATACTGCACCTTCACCGCGACCTCGCGGCCGTCGTGCCAGACCGCCCGGTGCACCTGGCCGATCGACGCGGCGGCGGCCGGCTTGTCCTCGAACTCCAGGAACAGCTCCCGCCACCCCTCGCCCAGCCGCTCCTCGAGGACCGCGTGCACGGTGCGCGTCGGCATCGGCGGGGCCGCGTCCTGAAGCTTCGTCAGCGCCGCCCGGTAGGGCCCGGCGACCTCCTCCGGCAGTGCCGACTCGAAGACGGACAGGGCCTGCCCGAACTTCATCGCCCCGCCCTTCAACTCGCCGAGCACCTTGAACAGTTGCTCGGCCGTACGCTCCTGGAGCTCGCGGGCGACGAACTCCGCCGACTTGCCGCCGATCCGCTTGCCCAGGCCCCAGGTGGCCCGGCCCGCGAAGCCGAGTGGCAACGCGGCCAACTTGGCGGTCCGGGTGACCGCCTTCCGGGGAAGATCAGACATGCGCCCCTCCAAAACCCAGAATGCCGTGCCGCGCAGGGCCGTTACCCCGCCATTGTGTCCTGCACGCCTCCGGCGGCCGAGGCGCGCTCCCCCTCCGCCGCGCGTGCGGCCCCGCAGGGGCAGTCCGGATGCGGTCTCAGCCGCTCCGACCGCCACTCCGACCACGGCAGCGACACCTCCCACCGCGCCCCCGTGCTCGCCGGCAGATCCCCGTCCAGGAACGCCAGCGCGTGCGCGGCGGCCAGCCCCGCCACCGCCGCCGCGAGCGTCACGTCGCAGGCGGGCAGCGCGTGCGGAGCGCCCGAACGCCACTGGGCGAGCAGCCGGGGCCAGACCGGCTCCCGGTCCGTCCGCTCCTCCTGGACGCACCGCGCGCAGGCCGTCCCGCCCGGCAGCACCAACGGCCCCACCACGCCCGTCGCCTCCAGCACGCCCGCGTACAGATGGGGCGTGCCCGAGGCCATCCACGGCTCGGCGGGCAAGGGATCGGGGACGTACGCACCGAGTCCGTCCCGGGGTGCCACCACGACGAGGGAAAGCCCAGGCGGCCCGCTCCCGCCGCTCCCGCGACCCCTGCCGGGACCGCCGCCCGCGCCGCCCGGGCCGAGCGCGCGCACCGCCCCGCGCGCCCAGCGGCCCACGAGCCGCCGGGCCGCCGTCGCCCGCCGCTCGCCGACCGCGTCGGCGGGCAGCCCGCCCGGTCCCGTCTCCCACGGCTCCACCCGGCCCGAGTCCAGCACCTGGACCTCGCCCACCCCGGCGGCGGAGAGCAGCGCCGCCACCGTCGTCCCCACCCGCCCGGCGCCGCGGACCTGGACGCGCGCGGCCCGCCGCGCACCCAGCGTCCGCGCGGCACGGTCG
Organism: Streptomyces sp. NPDC003327; assembly: GCF_053589515.1. Taxonomy (NCBI): domain Bacteria; kingdom Bacillati; phylum Actinomycetota; class Actinomycetes; order Kitasatosporales; family Streptomycetaceae; genus Streptomyces; species Streptomyces sp. NPDC003327. Next base: position 28,290 of record NZ_JBSFSA010000048.1, read on the forward strand.
CGCCCCGGGTGGACCACGGACAGCGAGGCCAGGTCGGCCCGCACCGGATCGAGGCCGTCGGCCACCGCGCCCGCCGCCTTCCCCGGCCGCCCGCTCCCGGCGTCCGCGAGCAGTCCCGCGGCCTCAAGACGCCCGAGGAACGCCTCCACGCGCCCCTCGGGCAGCCCGAGGGCGCGGGCCTCCTCCCGCAGCAGCTCCGTCCCCCGCGTCCCGTCCAGAAGCGCCAGCAGCCCGCCCGTCGCCGTGTCCACCGGGCCCATCGCCACCGCGTGCGCCGGGGTGATCCCGAACTGCACGCAACTCAGGCTCCGCCACGCCCGCCGCAGTGCCGGCTTCACCATCGGATGCATTGCCCCGCCCCCCGAGTCCTCGCTGATCATGAAATGGCGCTTTCGCCGTTCCGTGATCAGACTGACCGTCCGCCGCGCACGCCGCCGAAAGTTGTCCACAGGGCAGCGCATTAGTCATTCGAATGCCGCGCGCCGGACGGCGGAGGCGGGACTTCACCGCGCCCGATTCGGTAACCTCGGCGAGGTGCCAGCCGACCGACAGCCCACCGTGACCAGCGACCCGACCGCCCGCGACGCGGCGTCGACCGCCGTCGAGGTCCGCAGGAGCACACGGCGGCGCAGAACCGTCTCGGCCTACCGCGAGGGCGACCGGACCGTCGTGCTCATCCCCGCCCGGATGTCCGAGGCCGAGGAGCGGCGCTGGGTCACCGTCATGCTCGACAAGCTCGCCGCGCAGGAGAGCAGGAACGTCCTCGGCGACCGCGAACTCACCGAGCGGGCCCTGCGCCTGTCCGAGCAGTACTTCGAGGGCCGCGCCCGCCCCCGATCCGTGCGCTGGGTCACCAACCAGAACACCCGCTGGGGCTCCTGCACCCCCTCCGAGGCCAGCATCCGCCTCTCCCACCGGCTCCAGGGCATGCCCGAGTACGTCGTCGACTACGTGCTCCTCCACGAGCTGGCCCACCTCCTCGTCCCCGGCCACGGCCCCGCGTTCTGGCGGCTCCTGGAGGCGTACCCGCGCACCGAGCGGGCCCGCGGCTACCTGGAGGGGGTCGTCGCCGCGGCGCGCCTGCCGCACCACCGGGAGCTCCGCGAGGACCCGGGCGCCGACGCCGAGGAGTGACCGGAAGCCGGACACCGCGGACCGCCCCGCGGAACGGCCCCTCGGCGCGGCCCGCCGCCGATTCCGTTTCCCGATTTCGTACCGAAAAGGTCCCGGCCTGTCTCAATGTCATCGCCAGCCGTTAGCCTGGCGCGAGCATTCGCCATTCGGGATGGGGGACGGTCGTTACGCATGGCCAGGGAATTCCAACGCGGCCACAAGGCCAAGATCAGTGATCTGACCGCGGGCACCGATCTGTACGTGGGCGTGCAGATCGCGGCTCCCGGACTGACCTTCGACATCAGCTGCTTCGGTCTCGACGCCGACGAGCGGCTGTCGGACGACCGGTACTTCGTCTTCTTCAACCAGCCGAAGTCGCCCGAGGAGTCCATCCAGCTGCTCGGGGCGCAGGCCGGCGACACCGAGTCCTTCCGCGTCACCCTCGACCGGATCCCGGCGCACATCCACAAGCTGTCCTTCACCGCGACCATCGACGGCGCGGGCCAGATGTCCCAGGTCGGCCCCGGCCACCTGCGGATCGTGGCGGGCGGCGAGGAGGTCGCCCGGTACTCCTTCACCGGCGCCGAGTTCTCCACCGAGCGCGCCGTGATGCTGGGCGACTTCTACCTGAAGGACGTCTGGCGGTTCGCCGCCGTCGGCCAGGGCTTCGACGGCGGCCTGGAAGCGCTCCTGAAGAACTTCGGCGGCGAGGTCGCCGAGGAGGCGCCGGCCGCCCCGCAGCCCGGGGCCCCCGGCCCCGGCTTCGCCCCGCCCGCCCAGGCCACCGCGCCCCCGGCCTTCGGCACGCCCGCCGCACCGGCCCCGGCGCCCGCGCCCGCCCCGGCGTTCGGCGCCCCGGCCGCGCCCCCGGCGCCCGCCCCCGCCGCGCCCGTGCAGCCGGTCCACGCGGCGCCCACGATGGCCGCGCCCCTGGCCCCCGCTCCCGCACCGGCGGCCCCCGCGTACGGGCAGCCCGCGCCGTACGGCCAGCCGCCGCAGCCGCCCCAGTACGGGCAGGTCCCGGGCCAGACCCCGCCGCCGGGCGCCCCCTACGGGCAGCCCGCCCCCGCCCCGTACGGCCAGCAGCCCGGCATGCCGCCGCAGGGCGTTCCGCAGGGCGTTCCGCAGGGCGTGCCCGCGACCGGCGCGGGACTCGCCGCGGCGCTCGCGCCGTACAAGGAGACCCCCACCGGCACCCGCTGGACGCCGCAGAACCAGCAGCTCATGCGGGTCGACCTCGCCATGGGCGGCGTGCCCGTCCTCGCCCGTCAGGGCTCCATGGTCATGTACCAGGGCAAGGTCGACTTCTCCCACAAGGGCGCCGGGTTCACGGGCCGGATCGTCGGCAACGCCACCGGCCAGGAGATGCAGCTCATGCGCTGCACCGGCCGCGGCCAGGTCTTCCTCGCCGAGGACGCCGCGCACCTGCACCCGATCGAGCTCCAGGGCGACGCCATCTGCGTCTCCGCCGAGAACGTCCTCGCGTTCGACGAGTCCCTCCAGTACGAGGTCCGTCGCATCGAGGGCCACGGCATCCCCGGCGGCGCGCTCTTCACCATGCAGTTCCAGGGCACAGGCACCGTCGTCGTGAAGACCCACGGCATCCCCGTGGTCCTGCCCGTCACGCCGACCACCTTCGCCGACTGCAACGCCGTCGTCGCCTGGTCCGCCGCCTCGCAGGTCATCCTGTCCAGCCAGGTCCGGCTCCGCCGCAACGCCTACCCGGGCCACAGCGGCGAGACCGTGAACCTCCAGTTCCGGGGCGCACCCGGCAACTTCATCGTCGTCCAGCCCTACGAGGTCTGAGGGAGCCCGAAGTCATGAACCAGCAGCTCGCGGGCTACGCCCCGACCCCCGTCGCGGCCCGGATGGAGAACCACGGCCGCACCATGCTCAAGGTCGCCATGGCCAGTGGCCAGGACCTCTTCGCCCGGGCCGGCTCGATGGTGTCCTACGAGGGCTTCATCACCTACGAGGCCAACCCGCCGGCCGTCCGCCAGGTCGCCAAGGAGTGGGCCACCGGCGAAGGCGCGCCGCTCATGAAGTGCACCGGCGACGGCCTGCTCTACCTCGCCGACTACGGCGCCGACGTCGTCGTGATCAACCTCCAGAACGACTCGCTCTCCGTCAACGGCACCAACCTCCTCGCCTTCGACGCCCACCTCCAGTGGGGCGTCGAGCGCGTCAAGGGGCTTGCCAAGTTCGCCGGCCAGGGCCTGTTCAACGTGGAGATCGCGGGCACCGGCTGGGTGGCGCTCACCTCGCGCGGCACGCCGATCGTCGTCGACTGCGGCCGCGGCGAGGACGAGACCTACGTCGACCCCGACGCGCTCGTCGCCTGGTCGCCCGCCCTCAAGGTCAAGGGCAAGCGCAGCTTCAAGGCCTCCTCGCTCATCGGGCGGGGCAGCGGCGAGGCCTACCAGATGGCCTTCTCCGGCCAGGGCATCGTCGTCGTACAGCCGAGTGAGGACAGCACCGACCGCCTGCGGGTCCGGGGCTGAGGGGGAGCGAGAACACATCATGCAGAGCCCGCTTTTCAACCACGCCGAGCAGCAGAGCCAGGAGCGGTACGTCATCCAGAACCCGCAGCTGCTGCGGGTGGCCCTCAACGGGTCGGACGACATCCTCGCCCGCAAGGGCGCCATGGTGGCGTACCAGGGCCTCGTCGACTTCGACGGCGAGTACCGGACCCCGAGCCAGCGGCGCGCCCAGGCCCGCACCGGCGAGGGCCTCGACCTGATGCGCTGCTCCGGCCAGGGCACGGTCTACTTCGCCAACCTCGCCCAGTACATCCACGTCGTGGAGGTCGAGCAGGAGGGCCTCACGGTCGACAGCGCCTACGTCCTCGCGCTCGACTCGACCCTCCACACCGAGGTCATCGCCGTCGACAGCCAGTACGGCATCTCCGGCTCGGGCAAGTACCAGCTCAACATCTCCGGCCGCGGCAAGGTCGCCCTGATGACCTCCGGCCAGCCGCTGATGATGCACGTCACGCCCGAGAAGTACGTCAACGTGGACGCGGACGCCATCGTCGCCTGGTCCACCTCGCTGCGCGTCCAGATGCAGTCGCAGACGACCAACACCAGCGTCCGCACCCGCCGGGGCAGCACCGGCGAGGGCTGGGAGCTCAGCTTCCTCGGCCAGGGCTTCGCCCTCGTGCAGCCCAGCGAGGTGATGCCCCCGCAGAACGCGGCCATCGGCCAGGGCATCGCCGCCCAGTTCGGCGCGGGCCAGCACGGTTCGCACGCCCAGAACCAGAACAACGCCTGGAACTAGTCAGGGGTACGGGAAGGGGGCGGCCGCCACGGCGACCGCCCCCTTCACCACGTTCACGAGCCCCCCGCGCGTCACGGCGTCTACGAGAGCCGCGTCAGCGTGCCCTCCAGCAGCCGGACCACCGACGTGTCCGCGACGGCCGCCACCTCCGCGTACGGGAACCAGCGCAGGTCCAGCGACTCCTCGCTGATCGCCGCCGTCGACCCGGCCGGCGCGACCGCCGCGTACTGCACGTCCAGGTGCCAGTGGCAGGGCGCCGGGATCGGGTGGCGGTCGAGCCGCACCGGACCGCCCGGCAGCAGCGTCAGACCCGGGATCCCCGACTCCTCCGTCGCCTCGCGCAGCGCGGCGGCCTCGACCGTCGGGTCGCCCTCCTCGCAGTGGCCGCCCATCTGCAGCCACATGCCCAGCTTCTTGTGGAGCGTCAGCAGGACCCGCTCCCGCGCGGGGTCGACCACCAGCGCGCTGGACGTCAGATGACCCGCCGTACAGGGCTTGTACATGCCGTCGGGGTGCGCCGCGAGGTGCTCCAGATAGACGTCACGCAGCTCCGGCTGGTCCTCGTACCCCTTCAGGACGAGGACCGCGTCGTCGTACAGGCTCACTCCTTGCCGTCCCCGTCCTCGGCGCCGTCCCCGTCCTCGCGGGCGTCGCCCTTCGCCGCCTCGCCGAGCATCTTGTCCAGCTCCGAGAAGTCGAGGTGCTCGCGGTGGACGAAGCCGTCCGGGTCGTCCAGGTCCGTCGCCGTCGGCAGCATGTCCGGGTGCTCCCACAGACCGTCCCGGCCGTCCACGCCGCGCGCGTCCGTGAGCGACGCCCACAGCCGGGCCGCGTCCCGCAGCCGGCGCGGACGCAGTTCGAGGCCGATCAGGGTCGCGAAGGTCTGCTCGGCCGGACCGCCCGACGCCCGGCGCCGACGCAGCGTCTCGCGCAGCGCGTCCGCCGAGGTCAGCCGGGACTTCGCGGCCTCGTGGACCACCGCGTCCACCCAGCCCTCGACCAGCGCGAGCGCGGTCTCCAGACGGGCCAGGGCCGCCTTCTGCTCCGGGGTGTCCTCCGGCTGGAACATGCCCTGCTGGAGCGCCTCCTGGAGCTGCTCCGGGTGCGTCGGGTCGAGCTGCCCGACCGCCTCCTCCAGCTTCGAGGTGTCGACCTTGATCCCGCGCGCGTACCCCTCGACGGCGCCGAAGAGGTGCGCCCGCAGCCACGGCACATGGGCGAAGAGCCGCTGGTGGGCGGCCTCGCGCAGCGCGAGGTAGAGCCGCACCTCGTCGAACGGGACGCCCAGGTCCTTGCCGAAGGCCGCGACGTTCAGCGGGAGCAGCGCGGCCTTCCCGGCCGGGCCGAGCGGCAGGCCGACGTCCGTCGAGCCCACGACCTCACCGGCGAGCGCGCCGACGGCCTGTCCGATCTGCTGGCCGAACATGGCGCCGCCCATCGAGCGCATCATGCCGATCAGCGGGCCGGCCATGGCCTGCATCTCCTCCGGCAGGACGTCGCCCATCGCCGAGCCGACCCGCTCCGCGACCGGGTCCACCAGCTTCTGCCACGCGGGCAGGGTCGCCTCCACCCACTCGGCCCGGCTCCACGCCACGGCCGTGCTCGCGCCGGACGGCAGCGAGGTCACCTGGTCGAGCCAGAGGTCGGCGAGGCGCACGGCCTCCTCGACCGCGGTCCTCTCCGCCGGACCCACGCTGGCGTCCTTGGTGCCGTCGGCGGTGCCCTGGGCCACGACCTGGCGGGCGATCTGCTTCGCCATGTCCCAGTTCACGGGACCGCCCTCGTAGCTGAGCATCTGCCCGAGCTGCTGGAAGGCGGCGCCGAGGTCCGTGGGGTTCAGCGAGCCGAACATCGCGGCGAACGGGTTCTCCGCACCGCCCGGCCCGCCCATGCCGGGCAGACCGCCGAAGCCGAAGGGGTTCGCCCCGAAGGGGTTGCCGCCCTGGCCACCGGACCCCTGGCCACCTCCGGCGGGGTCCTTCTTCTTGCCCTCGTCGCCGTTCTCCGGCTCCTCCGGCGGAAGGCCGAATCCGAATGGGGTGTCACTCACAGGTTTCCTCGGCTCCTAGGGCCGCCGGCCTCTGCCGACGGCGACTGCCCGTTGCACACCACCAGCGTAGGTGGTGTCCCGCCGCCCGGACCGGGCTCGACATCCGGGGCCGGATATGGGCTCGGTGCTCCGCCGGGCCGTGCCCTGCGGCAGGATGGACGCCACCTGGTCCGTACGCGTCATGCGTGTACGTACTGAAGACAACCGCTGGAGACGCCCGGTGAGTTCCCCAGATCCTCAGGTTCGCGGAGCGCGAAACCACTCAACCCGGTCCGCCGCGCGCGGCCCCGTCGTCGCGGTCACCGGCGCCGCCACCGGCGTCGGCGACCTCCTGACCAGGCGCCTCGCCGCGTCCGACGAGATCAAGCAGGTCATCGCCATCGACGAGCGCCGGGGCGAGGTCACCGAGGCGCAGTGGCACATCCTCGACGTGCGCGATCCGGCCATCGCCGAGAAGCTGCGCGGCGCGGACGTCGTCGTGCACCTCGCCGTCGACCTCGACCTGGAGACCGACCCCGCCGCCCGTACGGCCTACAACGTGCGCGGGACGCAGACCGTGCTCACGGCCGCCGCCGCGGCCGGGGTGCACCGGGTCGTGCTCTGCACCTCGACGATGGTCTACGGCGCCCTGCCCGACAACGACATCCCGCTCTCCGAGGACGCCGAGCTGCGGGCCACCGCCGAGGCCACCGGCGTCGGCGACATGCTGGAGATCGAGCGCCTGGGCCGCCGCGCGCCCCGCGCGCACCCCGGTCTCAACGTCACCGTCGTCCGGCCCGCCGTCCTCGTCGGCGGCACGGACACGGCGCTCACCCGCTACTTCGAGTCGCCCCGGCTGCTCGTGGTCGCCGGTTCGCGGCCCACGTGGCAGTTCTGCCACGTCGACGACCTGGTGAGCGCCCTGGAGTACGCGGCCCTGGAGAAGGTCGAGGGCGAGTTCGCCGTCGGCTGCGAGGGCTGGCTCGAGCAGGAGGAGGTGGAGGAGCTGTCCGGCATCCGCCGCATGGAGCTGCCCTCCGCGGTCGCCCTCGGCGCGGCCGCCCGCCTCCACCGGATCGGGCTCACCCCGTCGCCCGCCGGTGACCTGGCGTACACCATGCACCCCTGGGTGGTCTCCGTCGGCCGTCTCCACGACGCGGGCTGGCGGCCCGCGTGGACGAACGAGGCGGTCCTCGCCGCGCTCCTGGAGGAGGTCGAGGGACGCCACACCGTCGCCGGCCGCCGCCTGGGCCGGAAGGACGCGACGGCCGCCGGCGCGGCCGGTGCGACGGTGGCGCTGCTCGGCACGGCCGCGCTGGTCCGCCAGATGCGCAAGCGGCGCGGGCTGTAGGGCCCGTCGGCCGGGTCGTACGGACCGGGGGCCGGCCGGTCCTGTAGGACCCTCCTACGGAGGGTCCGGTCCACCGGTCGAAAAGGCCATTCCGGGATGTCGGTGCCGTGCGGCACCATGAACCCATGGCTGACACGCACGACCACCCCGGCGAGCAGGCCGCCGCCGATCCGATCAAGCTGCTCGCGATCCGCGACACGCCCCTCTCCGTCGACGAGGTCTTCCGGGCCGTCGGCGACGACGCCGCCGGTGGCACGACCCTCTTCGTCGGCACCGTGCGCAACCACGACGGCGGGGCGGACGTCGACGCGCTCGGCTACTCCTGCCACCCCACCGCGGAGGCGGAGCTCCGGCGCGTCGCCGAGAAGGTCGTCGCCGACCACCCGGTCCGCGCCCTGGCCGCCGTCCACCGGGTGGGTGACCTCCGCGTGGGTGACATCGCGGTCGTCGTCGCGGTCTCCTGCCCCCACCGCGGCGACGCGTTCGACGCCTGCCGCCGCCTGATCGACGACCTCAAGCACGAGGTCCCGATCTGGAAGCACCAGACCTTCTCGGACGGCACCGAGGAGTGGGTGGGCGCCTGCTGAGCCTTCGCCCCGAGGCTGGGCGTCCCTGCTGAGCCTTCGCCCCGAGAGCCCGAGGAGCGCCCAGGCGTGCAAGAAGGCGCGCCGACAGCGCGTAGCCGAACGCCCGATTTGCGTAACCGGCCCCCAGGCGTGAGCGTTGAGGACACAGATGAATAATCTGCTGATCAACTCACTGGGGATGGGAGGTCGGGATGGCAGCGCTCGCCTGGTTGCTGATTCCGCTTTTCGCAGTCGTCGGCGCGGCGATATGGGGAAGCTGGGCATCGAGGAACAAGACGATAGGTGACGTGGCCGAGCTCGCCGGCTACGCCCGCTTCCGGGACGCGATGGAACGCGCCCACGGCACCACCGCTCCCGTCCCCGCCGCCGATTCCGCCACGGCCCGCCCCGAGCGCGAGACCACCCCCGCCGCGGCCGCCGCGACCACCTGGCCGTCCGGCTGACGCCCTCGCCCGGCTCCGCCGCTCCCGGTGCCCGTACGGCCCGCCCCAGGGGTGCACCCACAGGCGAGTCCCGTAATGTCGTTCCATGCCACGCCGCACCGCGACGATGCTCGCCTCCACACTGGTCCTGATCTGTCTGCTCATCGCAGGCGTCCTGATCCCGGTGCCCTACTCGGAGATGAGCCCCGGCCCCACGGTCAACACCCTCGGCGAGGCCAGGGGGGAACCGGTCCTGCAGATCTCCGGACGCAAGACGTACCCCACCGACGGTCACCTCAACATGACGACGGTCCGCGTCACGAGCGCGGACTACAAGATGAACGCCGTCGAGGCCGTCTACGGCTGGCTGGCCCACGACAACGTGGTGGTCCCGCACGACACCCTCTACCCGGACGGGAAGACCGAGGAGGAGTCGAGCCAGGAGAACGCCGAGGAGTTCAGCCAGTCCCAGGAGAGCGCCAAGGTCGCCGCCCTCCGGGAGCTGAACATCCCCGTGACCAGCCGGGTCGTCGTCGCCACCGTCGTGAAGGGCTCCCCGGCCGAGGGCAAGCTGCACGCCGGTGACGTCGTCAGGGCCGTCGACGGAACCCCCGTCTCCGAGCCGGGGGACGTCGCCAAGCAGGTCACCCGGCGCAAGCCGGGGCAGGACGTCGAGTTCACCGTCGTCCCCGCCAAGGAGGCGGCCGCCGCGGAGAAGGCGGGCAAGGAGCCCACCGGGACCCGCAAGGTGGTCATCACGACCACGACCTCCGAGGAGGGCGACCGGGCGATCGTCGGCATCCAGGCCGGAACCGACCACGTCTTCCCGTTCACCATCGACATCAACCTCGCCGACGTCGGCGGCCCCAGCGCCGGTCTGATGTTCGCCCTCGGCATCGTCGACAAGCTCACCCCCGGCAGCCTCACCGGCGGCAAGTTCATCGCCGGCACCGGCACCATCGACGACGAGGGCGCGGTGGGCCCGATCGGCGGCATCCAGATGAAGCTCGTCGGGGCGCGCGACGCCGGCGCCGAGTACTTCCTCACCCCGGCCGACAACTGCGCGGCCGCCGCCGCCGACACGCCCGCGGGGCTCACGCTCGTCAAGGTCGACACCATCGACGACGCGACCAGGTCGCTGGAGAAGCTCCGCAAGGGCGACACGACGTCCCTCCCGAGCTGTTCGAAGAAGTAGCGGCCGGTACGACGGAGGGGCGCCCGGTCACATCGACCGGGCGCCCCTCCGTCGTACGCCCGCCCCCATCCCGTACGAGAAGGGCGCGGTCGGGCGGTCAGCCCTCGAAGGTCGCCGCGAGCGCCTCGGCCAGGCCCGGGACCAGGTCCGGTCCGGTCAGCACCTCGTTCGGCGAGTCCTTCTCGCGCAGCCGGATCGCCGCCTCGCGCGCCCCGTCCCGCAGCACGGCGACGGTCATCCGGACCTCCTGCCGGTCCGGGTGGGCGGCCACCCACTTGGCCAGCTGCTTCTCGCCGAGACCGGTCGGCACCTGCGCCTCGGCCGACGGGGGCAGCATCAGCCGCTCCACGGTCAGCGCGCAGCCGACGACGGCGTCCGGCCAGGCGATCGTGCCGAGGAACTCGTCGAGCGCCTTGCCGGCGGGGAGCTCGTCCTGCTCGATCGGGGTGTACGCGGTGGCCTCGTCACCGAGGCCGAGCTGGGAGGCGAGGGAGGGTTCCTGGGCGCGCAGCCGCGCGGTGTCGACGAGGGCGAAGAGGCGGGCGGGTCGGTCCCAGCCGAGACCCGAGGCGTACTCGTCGATCTCGAGCACCGCACGGGTGAGGGGACTCGCGGCCATCGGGGGGCCGGAGGGGGAAACGTTGGACATGCACAACATCCTGCCTCGTTTCGCCCCGGAGACGGGAACTAGGTAAAGCCTCAGTAAGTTGCACCAGTGGGCCCTACGATCGCGGGGGCCTGATATCGACGCATCAACACCGAGGGGCGCACGTTGGCTTTCCAGATGCCGGACCGCGGAGGCGGCGGGGGCCCGACCGGGCCGAGGATGAGAGTCGGCCGGCCGTCCCGGCGGGCCCGCACCCTGCTCATGACACTCGGGGTGCTGGCCGTCCTGGCCATGGCGTTCGTGATGTTCGCCGGGTTCTGGACGGACTGGCTCTGGTACCGCTCCGTCGACTACTCGTCCGTGTTCACCACCACCCTGTGGACCAAGATCGGCCTGTTCGCCGTCTTCGGCCTGCTGATGGCGCTCGCCGTCGGCCTCAACATCTGGCTGGCGCACCGGCTGCGGCCGCCGCTCAGCGCGATGTCGCTGGAGCAGCAGAGCCTGGACCGCTACCGGATGGGTGTCGCGCCCTTCAAGAAGTGGGTGCTGCTCGCCGTGACGGCCCTGGTGGGCCTGATCGCGGGCGCCTCCGCCTCCGGGCAGTGGCGCACCTGGCTGATGTGGGTCAACGGCGTGAAGTTCGACCAGAAGGACCCGCAGTTCGGTCTGGACGTGTCGTTCTACGCCTTCGACCTGCCGTGGTACCGCTTCCTGCTGGCGTTCGGCTTCGCCGCCACGGTCCTGTCGCTGATCGCCGCCGCGCTCACCCACTACCTGTACGGCGGGCTGCGGATCACCAGCCCCGGCGCCCGCGCGACGGCCGCCGCCACCGGACACCTCTCGGTGCTCCTCGGCGTCTTCGTCTCGCTGAAGGCCGTGGCGTACTGGCTCGACCGCTACGGCCTGGCCGTGAAGTCCAGCGACTTCAAGGCCACCGGCAACTGGACGGGCCTGCGGTACGTCGACGCCAACGCCTACCTGCCGGCGAAGACCATCCTCTTCTGCATCGCCGCGATCTGCGCGGTCCTGTTCTTCGCGACGCTCTGGCGCCGCACCTGGCAGCTCCCCGTCATCGGCTTCGGCCTGATGGTGCTCTCGGCGGTCCTGATCGGCGGCCTGTACCCGGCCATCGTGCAGAAGTTCCAGGTCCAGCCGAACGAGCAGGCCAAGGAGGCGCCGTACATCCAGAAGAACATCGACGCCACCCGCAAGGCGTACGCGATCGACCAGACGAAGCCCGAGAACTACTCGGGCAAGTCGACGGTCAAGGCCAAGGACCAGCTGCGCGCCGACTCCGACACGGCGGCCAGCTACCGCGTCCTCGACCCGAACATCGTCTCGCCCACGTTCCAGCAGCTGGAGCAGAAGCGGAAGTACTACCAGTTCCCGACCACCCTCGACGTGGACCGCTACAACGGCAAGGACACCGTCGTCGGTCTGCGCGAGCTGAACATCCGGGGCATCCCCAAGCGGAACTGGATCAACGACCACTTCACGTACACCCACGGCTACGGCGCCATCATGGCCGCGGGCACCCAGGCGGACGCCAACGGCTCTCCGGTCTTCACCGAGGCCGGCCTGCCGACGACCGGTCAGCTCGGCCCGTACCAGCAGCGGATCTACTACGGCGAGAAGACCGACCAGTACTCGATCGTGGGTGGCCCGCAGCGGGAGCTGGACTACGAGGAGAACGGCGAGAAGACCACCAGCTACGAGGGCAACAGCGGCGTCAGCCTCTCCAGCGCCTTCAACCGCGCGGCGTACGCGGTGGCCTTCAGCGAGCCGCAGATCCTCTACTCGGGGGCCATCGGCGACGGCTCGCGGATCCTCTACAACCGCACGCCCAAGGAGCGCGTCGAGGCCGTCGCGCCCTGGCTGACGATCGACGGCGACGCCTACCCGGCCGTCGTCGACAAGAAGATCGTCTGGATCGTCGACGCCTACACGACGACCAACGGCTACCCGTACGCCTCGCGCACCACGCTCGGCGACACGACGGCGGACTCGCTGACCGTCAACAACCAGCAGCGCGCGGTCGTGGCCCAGCAGAACCAGGTCAACTACATCCGCAACTCGGTGAAGGCCACCGTCGACGCGTACGACGGCTCGGTGACCCTCTACCAGTGGGACACCCAGGACCCGGTCCTGAAGACCTGGATGAAGGCGTTCCCGGGCACGGTCAAGGCCAAGTCCGACATCAAGCCCGACCTGCTCTCGCACCTGCGCTACCCGCAGGACATGTTCAAGGTCCAGCGCGAGCTGCTGACCCGCTACCACGTCACCGACCCGGCGCAGTTCTACAGCAGCTCGGACGCCTGGCAGGTGCCGGACGACCCGACCAACAAGGACGGCAACGCGGTCCCGCCGTACTACCTGAGCATGAAGATGCCCGGGGACACGGCCCAGCGCTTCTCGCTGACGACGACGTTCACCCCGATCGGCCGGCCCAACCTGGGCGGCTTCATGGCGGTCGACGCCGACGCCACCAGCAAGGAGTACGGCCGGCTGAGACTGCTGCGGGTCACGCAGGACGTGCCGGGCCCGGCACAGGTGCAGAGCAAGCTGAACGGTCTGCCGTCCGTCGCCCAGTTCGTCCGGGACATGAAGGGCGCCGACTCCGACATCCAGTACGGCAACCTGCTGACGGTGCCGCTCGACGGCGGGTTCCTGTACGTGGAGCCGGTGTACGCCCAGGGCCGCAACGCGCTCTACCCGCTCCTGAAGAAGGTCGCGGTGTCGTACGTGGACGCGGACCAGCCGGAGGGTGACACGACCAAGGACACCACGGTGTTCGAGGACAACCTCACCCTGGCGCTCAACGCGGTCTTCGGGGTGGAGGCGCCCACCACGCCCCCGACCCCGCCGGGCACCACGCAGCCCCCCGGCACGCAGCAGCCGCCGACGGCCGCCGACGCCGCTCTGAAGCAGGCCATCGCGGACGCCCAGAAGGCGTACGACGAGGGCGAGACGGCGCTCCAGAAGGGCGACTGGACCGCGTACGGCAAGGCCCAGGAAGACCTCCAGGCCGCGCTCCAGCGGGCCGCCGAGGCCGGTGCCAAGCTGAAGCCGAGCGGCTCGGGCGCACCCCCGGCCGCCGGGTCGGGCCAGGGTCCGGAGCAGGGCGCCGGCCAGGGCTCCGGGGGCTGACCTGCGAAGCTCCGTCCCGCGTCGTGATACTGTTGGTTCACCGACGCGGGGTGGAGCAGCTCGGTAGCTCGCTGGGCTCATAACCCAGAGGTCGCAGGTTCAAATCCTGTCCCCGCTACTCATGACGAGGGCTCGGATCCATAAGGATCCGGGCCCTCGTCGCGTGTCGGCTGGCGGAGGGGTTCCGAAGAGCGGTACGGAGGGGGCGAGTTGGCGTGAGTCGTGTTTGACTTGTCTCTCTGTGGGCATGTCGACAAAACGCTGAGGTGACCTCACTGGCTGCGGTATACCAGGTGTGCGCGGGTTGCGGGTGGTGCGACGATGGTATTTATGGGGGACAGGGCAACTCTGTTGGAGACAGGGCGGTTTGTGCAGCGGCACGCCAGGAACGCCGCAGACGAGATCATCGAGGCCGTGAAGGCCGTCGATCCGGTCGTCGACATCACCGCCGGGCCCGACACGGACACCGACGCCGAGACGGAAGCCGAGACCGAGGCGCGTCACCGACGGGCCGCCGAGCGCGGTGACACCGCCTCGATGAGCGCCCTCGGCGCCCTCCTCCTGCGCCGCGGCGACCTCGACGCCGCCGAGCCCTACCTGCGCGCCGCCACCGCCGAGGGCGACCGCGCCGCCGCGAACAACCTCGGCGTCCTGCTGCACCAGCGCGGCTACGCCGAGGAGGCCGCCGGCTGGTGGCGGGTCGCCGCCGTCGCCGGGTCCGCGCCCGCCGCCCACGCGCTCGGCCGCCACCACCGCGAGCGCGGGGACGAGCCCGCCGCCGAGTACTGGCTGCGCCAGGCCGCCGAACAGGGCCACGCCCTCGGCGCCTACGCCCTCGCCGACCTCCTGGAGCACCGCAGCGACGTCGGCGCCGAGCGCTGGCTGCGCGCCGCCGCCGAGCAGGGCCACCGGGAGGCCGCCTACCGCCTCGCGGTCGCCCTGGAGCGGCGTGCGACGGAGGCCGCGCGGGGCCCGCACGCGTACGGACCGGCCGCCGGGCCGGGCCGCACCGGCCACACCTACGACACGGCCGCCCGGCTGCGGGCGGCCGACGCGCTCGCCGCGGGCACGCGTCCGGCCGCCCCCGGCGACGTACCGTCAGGCGACGTGTTCCCCGGCGACGTCCCCACCGGCGGGCGTACGACGGGCACGGCGCCCGGGCGGCCCGGTGCGGGTGACCGCGCCGCGGGAGCCGGAGCCACGGAGGCCGGGGCCCCGGTCGCCGTTCCCGGCAGCGAACTGGCCGAGGCCGAGCAGTGGTTCCGGCAGGCCGCCGCGCGCGGCCACCGGAGGGCCGCCCTGCACCTGGGGGCCCTCCTGGAGAAGCGCGGCGAGCTGAAGGAGGCCGGCCGCTGGTACCTGAACTCCGCCAAGGAGGGCGAGGCCAGGGCCGCCTGCGCGCTCGCCTTCCTCCTCCGCGACGCGGGCGACGAGGAGTCCGCCGCCGTGTGGTGGCTGCGCGCCGCCCAGGACGGCGACGGCAACGCCGCCAACGCGCTCGGCGCGCTGCACGCCGCCCGCGGGGAGCAGCAGACCGCCGAGCGCTGGTACCGGGCCGCCATGGACGCGGGCGACGTCAACGGCGCCTACAACCTCGGGCTGCTCTGCGCCGCCCAGGACCGCATCCCGCAGGCCGAGCAGTGGTACCGCCGCGCCGCCTACGCGGGTCACCGAGAGGCCGCCAACGCGCTCGCCGTCCTACTGCTCCAGGCCGGTGACGCGGGCGGCGCGGAGCCCTGGTTCTCCAAGGCCGCCGAGGCCGGCAGCGTGGACGCCGCCTTCAACCTGGGCATCCTGCACGCGGGCCGGGGCGACGACGACACCGCCCTCCTCTGGTACGAGCGGGCCGCGGCCGCCGGGCACACCGAGGCCGCCCTCCAGGTCGGCATCGCCGCCCTCCGGGACGGCGACGAGCAGACCGCGGAGCGGCACCTGCGGTGCGCGGCCGGCGGCGGCAGCGCCGAGGCCGCCTTCCGGCTCGCCACGGTTCTGGACGCGCGCCGCCCCGAGCCCGGCCCCGCCGTGCTCGGCGCGCCCCGGGACGAGAAGACCGAGTGCGAGGAGTGGTACGAGCGGGCCGCCCAGCAGGGCCACCGGCGCGCCCAGGTCCGGGTCGGCATGCTCGCCGCCGGGCGCGGTGACCTGGCGGAGGCCGCCCGCTGGTACCGCGAGGCGGCGGACGCGGGCAGCCGCAACGGCGCCTTCAACCTCGGCCTGCTCCTCGCCCGCGAGGGCAGCGAGCGGGAGGCCGCGCTCTGGTGGACCAGGGCCGCCAGGGCCGGGCACGGCCGCGCCGCGCTCCGGCTCGCGCTGCTCGCGGCCCGGCGCGGCGAGCTGACCGAGGGGCGGCGCTGGTGCGCCCGGGCGGTGGAGCTCGGTCCGGCCGAGGTCGCCGAGCGCGCCGCGCGGCTGAGCGAGGCCCTCCACCAGGAGCTCACCGCTTAACGGATTTGCTCCTGCGTCGGGGGTCCCGTAAGGTTGGGTTCACCGACGCGGGGTGGAGCAGCTCGGTAGCTCGCTGGGCTCATAACCCAGAGGTCGCAGGTTCAAATCCTGTCCCCGCTA
>NZ_JBSFSA010000049.1:0-43850 GCF_053589515.1 Streptomyces sp. NPDC003327
GTGAGTGTAGTACAGGGGTGACAGAGTCTCAGAGTGGGGTGATCGCCCCGGCGGCCTGGCCGTCCCCCCCACCCCGCCGGATGGTGGGGGGGGAGCGGTCCGCGTCGTGGGGGACGTCCGGCGCTACAGCGCGACGCCGAGGAGGGCGTCGACCGTACGGGAGACGAGGCCCGGGGCGGACTCGTCGGTGCCGCCCGCGGCGGTCTGGAGGTCGGCCCAGCGGTCGACCGCGGCGAGCGCGGCCGGGGCGTCCAGGTCGTCGGCGAGGGCCTCGCGGACCTCCTCGACGAGGGCGTCGGCGGACGGGCCGTCGGGGCGCGAGACGGCGGCGCGCCAGCGGTCGAGCCGGTCGACGGCGTCCTGGAGGACCTGGTCGGTCCACTCCCAGTCGGCGCGGTAGTGGTGGGAGAGCAGGGCGAGCCGGATGGCGGCCGGGTCGACGCCGTCGCGGCGGAGCGCGGAGACGAAGACGAGGTTGCCCTTGGACTTGGACATCTTCTCGCCGTGGAGCGCCACCATGCCGGCGTGGACGTACGCCGTGGCCATCGGGAACTCGCCGGTGAGGGTCTGGGCGTGCGAGGCGCCCATCTCGTGGTGCGGGAAGATCAGGTCGGAGCCGCCGCCCTGCACGTCGAAGCCCATGCCGAGGTGGTCGAGGGCGATGGCGACGCACTCGATGTGCCAGCCGGGGCGTCCGCTGCCGAGGCTGCCGCCGTCCCAGCTCGGCTCGCCCTCGCGGGCGGCCATCCAGAGCATCGGGTCGAGGGGGTTCTTCTTGCCGGGCCGGTCCGGGTCGCCGCCGCGCTCGGCGGAGAGGTGGCGCATCAGCTCGGTGTCGTAGTTCGAGACCCGGCCGAAGTGCGGGTCGGCCTCGACGGAGAAGTAGATGTCTCCGTCGAGTTCGTAGGCGGCGCCGGAGTCGCGCAGCCGCTCGACGAGCGGCACGATGCCGGGTATGGCCTCGACCGCGCCGATGTAGTGCTGGGGCGGCAGCATGCGCAGGGCGGTCATGTCCTCGCGGAAGAGGGCGGTCTCGCGCTCGGCGAGGCCGACCCAGTCGATGCCGTCGCGGAGGGCGCGCTCCAGGAGGGGGTCGTCGACGTCCGTCACGTTCTGGACGTAGTGCACCTGCCGCTTGGTGTCGAGCCACACGCGCTGCACGAGGTCGAACGCGTTGTAGGTCGCCGCGTGACCCATGTGGGTCGCGTCGTACGGCGTGATGCCGCAGACGTAGATACGGGCGACGGGGCCGGGGGCGAGGGTCACTCGTCCGCCGGTCGCGGTGTCGTGGATCCGGAGGTCGCGGCCCTTGCCGGGCAGGGCGGGGACCTCAGAAGCGGGCCAGGCATGCATGACCCGAGCGTAACCGGACAGGTGTTCCGGATACGAACCGGATCGAAGATCTTGACCGATTAGGCGCTCTTGCGGGTCGGGGGCGTGCGTGCATCCCCCGAGGCATTCATGGCCCCTGCACGGATCTGGCCGAAAAAGCGCGACCGAACCTGTGACCCGGATCACCTCCGGCCGCGCGGGCTCGGAACAGGGCCCTCAGACCGGCGGCCAGGGGATCGCGGGCCACTGCCCCGACGGCTCCGGGTGCCGCCCGGCGGCCCGCAGCGCCCCGACCCGGCCCCGCAGCGCGTCCACCTCGGCCGCCGTGAGCAGCTCCGCCAGACGGGTGACGAGGGGCGCGCCGGGCGCGAGCGCCGCGTCGAGTCCGTCGAGGACCTCCGCCGCCTCGCCGGGCAGCGGCTCGCCCGCCCACCCCCACAGCAGGGTGCGCAGTTTGTCGTCGACGTGAAAGGTGACGCCGTGGTCGATGCCGAACAGCCGCCCGCCGGGGGCCGGCAGCAGATGGCCGCCCTTGCGGTCGCCGTTGTTGATGACGGCGTCGAGGACGGCGAGCCGCCGCAGCGCGGGGGTGTCGGCGTGCACGAGGAGCGCGGTGCGGCCCTCGCCGACCTCGGCGGGCCCGATCGCCTTCCAGCCCTCGGCCGCCTCCTCGTCCTCGGTGAGCGCCAGCAGCCGCGCCTCCGGGTCGACCTCGACCCAGAGCTGGACCATGCCCTCCCCGTACGGCCCGTCGCGCAGCACGGTCGGCGGGATCAGCCCCCAGCCGGTGGCCTCGGAGATCTCGTAGGCGGCGACCTCGCGCTGGGCGAGCGTGCCGTCGGGGAAGTCCCACAGGGGCTGCTCCCCCGCGACCGGCTTGTAGACGCAGGCCGCTTCCCTGCCCCCGTACGCGACCGAGCAGTACAGCACGGCGTTGGAGGCCTCGCGGACGCGGCCGCGCACGGTCAGCTCACCGCGCGCGAGCAGCTCGGCGTCGCGCGGTCCTTCGGGACTGCTCATGCTCCGCGACGGTATCCGTTCTGGCGGGGGCAGACGTGGCCCTCCGGGTCCAGCGGCAGGCTGCACAGGGGACACGGCGGGCGGCCGGCGTTCACCACGTCGAGGGCCCGCTTGGCGAAGGCGCGCGCCTGGGCGCCGGTGAGGCGGACCCGGAGCATGGGCGGGCCGTTCTCCTCGTCCTGGAGCAGCCGCTCCTCGGCCTCGGCGAGGTCCTCGTCGGAGTCGGCCTCCAGTTCGACGAGGGCCTGCGCCTCGACGATCATGCGCTGTTCCTCGCCGTCCCAGGCGAGCGCCATGGTGCCGACCCGGAACTCCTCCTCGACGGGGACGTCGAGGGGGGCGGTGTCCGCGATGTCGGCGGGGGCGACGGCGGGGACGGGGGCGTTGCCCCCGGTGCGGCGCACGACCTCGTCGAGGAGTTCGTCGATGCGCTCGGCGAGGGCCGCGACCTGGGTCTTCTCCAGGGCGACGCTGGTGACCCGGCCGGCCGCGGACGCCTGGAGGAAGAAGGTGCGGCGGCCAGGCAGTCCGACCGTACCGGCCACGAAACGCTCCGGTGGGTCGTAGAGGAACACCTGACGGGACACGTTCCCGGCTCCCTTGCGTCTCGACAGTCGTACTACTGCGGCGCGTCCACCCTACTGCGCGAAGGGATCACGGTGCGCCCGCGCCGCCGCCGACCTCCGCCGTCCCCCCGTCGCCGGGCGTCTCGCGCGCGGCGAGCGCGGCGAAGTCCCCGGTGTCGCCGAGGCGTACGAGGAAGGGCCGCAGGCGCGTGTAGCGGATGACGGTGACCGAGCAGGGGTCGACGTGGACGCGCTGGAAGAGGTCCAGGTGGAGGCCGAGGGCGTCGGCGACGATCGACTTGATGATGTCGCCGTGGGAGCACATGGCGTAGACGGCGTCCTCGCCGTGCTCGGCCTCGATCCGCGCGTTCCAGTCCCGTACGGCCTCGACGGCGCGGTCCTGCATGGCGCGCATGGACTCGCCGCCGGGGAAGGCGGCGGCGGAGGCGTGGGCCTGGACGACCTCCATCAGCGGTTCGTCGCCCAGCTCGGCGAGCTTGCGCCCCGACCAGTCGCCGTAGTCGCACTCGTTGATCCGCTCCTCGACGTGCAGCGGGAGTCCCGGCCG
Source organism: Streptomyces sp. NPDC003327 (assembly GCF_053589515.1). Classification (NCBI taxonomy): domain Bacteria; kingdom Bacillati; phylum Actinomycetota; class Actinomycetes; order Kitasatosporales; family Streptomycetaceae; genus Streptomyces; species Streptomyces sp. NPDC003327. The sequence continues at coordinate 3,487 of NZ_JBSFSA010000049.1, forward strand.
GGCGTCCAGGAGGGGCCGTACGGTCTCGCGGCAGCGCTGGAGGGGGCTGGAGACGACGGCGGCGAGCGGTACGCCCGCGAGGCGTCCGGGCAGCGCGGCGGCCTGCGCGGCCCCGCGCTCGTCGAGCGCCACACCGGGCGTGCGCCCGGCGAGGACCGCGGAGGTGTTGGCGGTGGAGCGTCCGTGCCGGACGAGGATCAGCGTGGCCATGCCCGCCAGCGTAGGACAGGCCCCGAGCGGAGCGCGCATGCGTGGGTCGGGGCGGACGGGGAAGAATGCGGCGCATGATCGTGGACTCGGCCATCTATCGGGACGGGCGCCGGACGGGCGGCCCCGCCGACCTCTCGCAGGCCCTGGAGGAGGCCAGGGCGGCGGGCGACGCCTTCTTGTGGGTGGGACTGCACGAGCCGACACCGGCGGAGTTCGACCACGTCACCTCGGAGTTCGCGCTGCATCCGCTGGCCGTCGAGGACGCCCTGAAGGCCCATCAGCGCCCCAAGCTGGAGGTGTACGACGACTCGCTGTTCGTCGTCCTCAAGCCGGTGCTGTACGAGCCGGAGAGCGACCGGGTCTCCTCGGGCGAGCTGATGCTGTTCATGGGCGACTCGTTCGTGGTGACCGTGCGGCACGGCGAGGGCGCGCCGCTGGCGGCGGTGCGCAGGCGGCTGGAGGCCGACCCCGAACTGCTGAGGCACGGCCCGACGGCGGTGCTGTACGCGGTCAGCGACGCGATCGTGGACCACTACGTGGAGGTGGCCGGGGAGCTCCAGGTGGACCTGGAGGAGCTGGAGGCGGACGTCTTCACCCCGGCGGGCGGCGGCCGGCCGGGGAACACGGCGGAGCGGATCTACACGGCGAAGCGGCAGGTCCTGGAGTTCCGTCGGGCCAGCGGCCCGCTCCGGGCGCCGATGTCGCGGCTGACGTCGGGCACGGTGCCGTTCGTGCACGAGGAGGCGCGGCCGTTCTTCCGGGACGTGGAGGACCATCTGACCCGCGCCAACGAGCAGGTGGAGGGGCTCGACCGGCTGCTGTCGGACGTCCTGTCGGCGCATCTGGCGCAGATGGGGGTGCGGCAGAACGACGACATGCGGAAGATCTCGGCGTGGGCGGCGATGGCCGCGGTCCCCACCATGGTGGCGGGGATCTACGGCATGAACTTCGACCACATGCCGGAGCTGCACTGGGCGGGGTCGTACCCGGTGGTGATCGTGGTGATGGCGGGGGCCGTCGTGGGCCTGTACCGGCTGTTCAAGCGCCGGGGCTGGATGTAGGTCGGGGGTCGCGGGGCGACGAGGCCGGCAGGCGCGCGCGGTGGTTCAGAAGGCGGGGGCCGGGGTGGCCGGGCCGCCGAGGGCGTCGAGCCGCTCGGGCATCCGGAGGTCGACCATGCGGTGCCAGCCGGCGGCCCGCTCGTACGCGTACACGCCGTGGATCCCGGCGGCGAGGGCGGCGGCCTTGGGACGGGGCCAGCGCAGGATGCGGCCCATGTGGCCCATGACGGCGAGGCTGACGTCCCGGTAGACCTGGATCTCGGCGAGCGCGGAGGCGCGCAGGGTGCGCTGGATCAGCCGGCCGTGGCCCGCGCGGGCGAGCCGGAGCAGCTCCTCGTGGCAGTAGGCGAGGTGGTTGTCCTCGTCGTTGCAGATCATCCTGATGGCCTTGCCGAGCTCGGGGTGGTCCCCGAAGTACTTCACCAGCAGCTGCATCTGGGCCGCGGCCCGTTCCTCGGTGACCCGGCTGTGGGAGAGGTAGACGACGACGTCCTCCTCGGTGAGCGGCCGGTCGCCGCGCAGCTTGGAGTGCGCGAGGCCGATGCCGCGCTCTTCGAGGAGCATCGTGTAGTCGGTGTCGGGGGGTACGGGGACGGGGTCGAGGCCGCGCTTGTGCATGAGCGCGTGGAAGATGCGGCCGTGCTTGTCCTCGTCGGCGCCGTGCCGGGTGATCTTGGGCGCCAGCTCGCGCATGCCGGGGGCGACGAGGGCCGCGATCCGCGCGTTCTCCCAGCCGCCCTGCGCTTCGCCGCTTGCGGCGATCGAGCAGAAGAGCCGGAAGGCCTCGTCGTCGTCGATGATCTCCTGGAACACGCTCTTCGCCGTGAGCATCGCCGCCACCTTCCCTGCGGATGCGGACGTCCGTCCGGGAGACCGAGTCAAATGCGGTCCGGGACGGCGGGCAACAGGAGGGGTCCGGGGCTCGGCCGAAAGAGTGAGGGGCGGGGCCGTAACCGCCGGCGTCGTGACGCGTTGTTCTGCGTGACGGCCGTGGCGGGGAAGACCCCCGAGCCCCCACCACGGCCGCGGACGTTCCCGCCGCTCTCCGGCCGCCGTTACGCGAGGCCCGCGCGCTCCATCGCCTCGACGCCCGCCCGCAGCGCCGCCACCCGCTCGTCGAGGGTGAAACCGGCCGGGGAGAGCGTGAGGGTGGTGACGCCGGCCGCCGCGTAGGCGGTCATCCGGTCGGCGATCCGCTCCACCGAGCCCAGCAGGGCGGTCTGGTCGATCAGGGTGCGGGGCACGGCGGCGGCCGCGCCCGTCTTGTCGCCCGCCAGGTACTTGTCCTGGATCTCGGCGGCCTCCTTCTCGTACCCCATGCGCCGCGCGAGCTGGTTGTAGAAGTTCTGCTTGCGGCTGCCCATGCCGCCGACGTAGAGGGCCGTGTACGGGCGGAACACGTCCGCCAGCGCGTCCACGTCGTCCCCGAGGGCGATCGGGAGGGTCGGGCAGACGTCGAAGCCGTCCATGGTGAGGCCGGCCTTCTCGCGTCCGGCGCGCAGGGGGCGCAGGGCCGTCTCCTCCAGGTGCTCGGCGGAGGGGAAGATCAGCAGGGCGCCGTCGGCGATCTCGCCCGTCTGCTCCAGGTTCTTGGGTCCGATGGCCGCGATGTAGACGGGGATGTGCTCGCGCTGCGGGTGGACGGTGAGCTTGATGGGCTTGCCGGGGCCGTCGGGGAGCGGCAGGGTCCAGTGCTCGCCGTCGTGGGTGAGGCGCTCGCGGGACATGGCCTTGCGGACGATCTCGACGTACTCGCGCGTGCGGGCGAGCGGCTTGTCGAACTTGACGCCGTACCAGCCCTCGGAGACCTGGGGGCCGGAGACGCCGAGGCCGAGCCGGAAGCGGCCGCCGGAGAGGGAGTCGAGGGTGGCGGCGGTCATCGCCGTCATGGCGGGCTGGCGGGCCGGGATCTGCATGATCGCGGAGCCGACGTCGATCCGTTCGGTCTTCGCCGCGACCCAGGACAGGACGGTGGGGGCGTCGGAGCCGTACGCCTCCGCGGCCCAGCACACGTCGTAGCCGAGGCGGTCCGCCTCCTGGGCGACGGCGAGGTTGTCGCCGTCCATGCCGGCGCCCCAGTAGCCGAGGTTGATGCCGAGCCGCATTCCACGCACCCCTTACCCATCGGTAACGTCCCTGTGCCGGGGACTCTAGCGCGCGGTCCCCGCATCCGTCAGGGCTCCGTTGTCCACAGGCTCTCTCCGCGTGGTGCCCTGGCCAGTAATCTCGCGGCCATGGAGCAGAGGCATCTCGGACGTACCGGCCTGCGCGTGTCGCGTCTCGGGCTCGGCACCCTCACGTGGGGCCGGGACACCGACGAGCACGACGCGGCCGAACAGTTGAAGGCGTTCTGGGACGCGGGCGGGACGCTCGTCGACACCGCCGACGTGTACGGGGGCGGCGAGGCGGAGTACCTGCTCGGGCGACTGATGGAGCGGCTGGTGCCGCGCCGGGACCTCGTCCTGTCGACCAAGGCCGGCAGCGTGCCGGACCCGGACCGGCGCACCGACGGTTCGCGCGGCCATCTGCTCGCGGCCCTCGACGCCTCGCTCGACCGGCTCGGCACCGACCACGTCGACCTCTGGCAGCTGCACGCCTTCGACCCGTACACGCCCCTTGAGGAGTCGCTCCAGGCGCTCGACATCGCGGTGCGCAGCGGCCGGGCCCGGTACGCGGGCGTGGCGAACTTCTGCGGCTGGCAGCTGGCGAAGGCCGGCACCTGGCAGCTCGGCGGCGACCGGACCCGGCTCGCGGGGGCGCAGCTGGAGTACTCGCTGCTCCAGCGGGGCGTCGAGCGCGAGGTGCTGCCCGCCGCGCTGGACCTGGGGATAGGCCTGCTGCCGTCCTCGCCGCTGGGGCGCGGGGTGCTGACGGGCAAGTACCGCGGCGGGACCCCGGGGGACTCGCGCGGGGCGTCGGAGACGATGGCTCCGTTCGTGGAGCCGTACCTCGACGAGGCGGCGAGCCGGATCGTGGACGCCGTCGCGACGGCGGCCGACGGCCTCGCGACGACCCCGCTGCACGTGGCCCTCGCGTGGGTCCGCGACCGGCCGGGGGTGACCGCCCCGATCGTCGGCGCGCGGACGGCACGCCAGCTCACGGCCGCGTTGTCGGTGGAGACCCTTAGTCTTCCTGACGAGATCTGCCGGGCGCTCGACGATGTGTCGGCCCCGGTGCACCGCTATCCGGATCACGACTGGAGCACCCTGTGACCGACCCCTCCGTCGAGCCCGTCACCGAGACCACCGAGCCGGCCGATGCTCCCGGCGGGGCCGGGGCAGCCGCCGAGCCCGCCGAGTCCACGGAGCCCACCGAGTCCACCGGGGGCGGGGCGACCGCCCCGGAGGTCGACGGCGCGGACGGCGGGGCCGACGGGGAGGCGGAGACGGGGACGGAGAAGGAGGCGGATTCCGGCGCCACGGCCGAGGGGGCGGGCGCGGAGGAGAGCGAGGCCGGGCAGCTGAGCGAGGCGCAGGCCGAGCTCGCGGCCCAGCGGGAGCTGCGGGCGCGGATCGAGGCGCGGAAGGCCGAGAAGGCCGGACCCGTCGCGGCCGGGGCCAAGCTGAGCGGGACGGCGGCCGATCTGCTGGCGGCCGTACGGGCGGTGGAGAGCGGCAAGGCGGCGAGCGCCGTGTTCGCGGAGCCGCCGCGGGCGCCGGAGCCCGCACCGCAGCCGCCCGCGGCACCGGCGTCGCCCGCACCCGTACCCGTACCCGCGTACGCCGCCGGGTCCGAGGCCGTACGACCGGCCGGGCCCGCCCCCGGGACCACCGAGGCGGTGCGCGAGGTGCTCGCCCGCGGCGGGGCTCCGGAGTCACTGGCCGGGGAGGTGGCCCGCGCGCTCGGCGACAACGCGGCCGCCGCGCTGCGCGCCGACCCCTGGCAGCTGCTCGCGGTGCCGGGCGTCCTGCCGGAGCAGGGCGACCGCTTCGCGCGGGCGCTCCTCGGAGCCGAGTGCGGTCCCGACGACCCGCGCAGGGCCGTCGCCCTCACCGTGTGGCTCCTCGAGAAGGCGGCGCGGCAGGGACACACCGCCGTCGAGACCGGCGCGGTCCGCTCCGGCCTCGCGGGCCACCGGGTCCCCGACCCGGACAAGGCCGTCGAGATCGCGGTCGCCGAGGGCGCGGTGCTGGTCTTCCAGGAGGAGACCGAGGAGACCGAGGCGCACGACGACGGGGCGGAGGAGCCGGAGGAGTCCGCCGGTGCGGCGTCCCCGGAGCCGGACGCGCCGGTGCTGCTCGGCCTCGACCGGTACGCGATGGCCGAGGAGAGCCTCGCCGACGGGCTCGCCCGGCTGGTCAGGACGGCCACCCCCGAGACCTGGGAGGGCTCCGAACTCGCCCGCGCGGCGGGTGCCCACGGGCTGGTCCTCCACACGGGCGGCGAGGCGGCCCGCGCCGAACCGGTGGCGCTCGCCGCCGAGGCCCGCGCGCGCGGCCTGCGCACCCTGGTCGCCGTGCACAGCGCGGAGGGGCTGCGGGCGGTCCCCGACGCCGTGACCCTCACCGCCCTGCTCTCCGGCGCGGCGGGCCCCGGCCGGGACGAGGACGGCGCCCTCGCCCTGGACCTCCTCGTCGTCCTCGACGCCCCGCAGCTGGACGTGGAGACGGCGACGACGCTCGTGGAGTCGCTGCCCGACGGCTGCCGCCTGGTCCTCGGCGGGGACCCGGAGGTGCTCGGCGCCCCGGGCCCCGGACGGGTCTTCGCCGATGTGCTCGCGGCCCGGGTGTGCCCGCGCGTGGCCTCGCGGGTCCCGGACGCGGGCCCGATCGGCGAGCTGGTGTCGGGCATCGGCATCGGCGAGCTGAACCAGGTCGAGGCGCCGGGCAAGGAGGTCGTGATCGTCCCGGTCCGGGACGCCGGCGAGGCCGTGCACCGCACGGTCCAGCTGGTCGCGGACTCGGTGCCCCGGGCGATCGGGGTGCCCGCGGACCGGACGCAGGTGATCACGGTCGGCCACGGCGGCTCCGCGGGCACCCGCGCCCTCAACGCGGCGCTCAAGCAGCGGCTCAACCCGGGGCCCGGCCGCTTCGGCGGCTACGACCCGGGCGACCGCGTGGCGTACGCGCCCGCGCCGGGCCGGACGGTGCTCGGGACGGTCCTCTCGGCCGACGCCGAGGGCCTGCGGCTGCGCTGCGGCACCGAGGAGCCGGTCGTACCGAAGGAGCGGGTGGAGTCGGCCCTGCGGCACGGCTGGGCGCTCACCGCGCACCAGGCGGTCGGCGGGCGCTGGCCCGCGGTGGTCGTCGTCCTGCCCGGCGACGCGGGCCAGTGGCTGACCCGGCCCTGGGTGTACACGGCCTTCGGCCGGGCGGAGCGGCACCTCTCGGTGGTGCACGGGGTGGAGCAGGCCCTCGCGCGGGCGGTCGCCGAGCGGCCGGCCCCGGAGCGCACGACCCGGCTGCGGCCGCTCCTGGAGGGGCTGCTCGCCGCCGACGAGGAGTGAAGGACGGAGGGCCGGGGCACCCGTGGGTGTCCCGGCCCTCCTCGCTCGTGCGGCGCCCGTCAGAAGCGGGCGGCGGCGCCCTCGGGCTCCACGTCCTCCGCGTCCTCGGCCTCGGCGTCTTCGACGTCCTCGGTTTCTTCGGCGTCCTCGTCGAACTCCTCATCGAAGACGGAGCTGATGTCGAAGCGGCAGACGACCCGCTCCGGGTCGACGTGCTCGAAGGGACTGTCGAGCCACTCCCCCGGCTCGGGCGGTTCGTCGGCCGTGCTGAGCCAGAGCGTGGAGTCGCCCTCCTCCAGGCCGAACTCCTTGTGCCGCGACGCGATCTCGTCGGGCTCGTACTCGCCGAAGACGACGCCGAGCGCGGCCGCCGTCCCGGAGGGCCCGTCGGCGTCCCGGTCGAGCGCGGTGACGCGCCGGGCCTGCGCGATCAGCCGCTTGGGTTCGACGACGGCGTAGTCGCGGCGGATCAGCAGGCTGAGGGCGTGAGGTTCGTCAGGTCCGGCGTAGGGCGGGAGGCGGTCGTCGGCTCCCGGGATCTCGAAGGGGGTCACCTCGTCGTAGCGGTCGTAGAGGATTTCGTCGTAGGCCTCGGCCGCCGTGGCAAGGGCGTTGAAGGCCTCGTAGACGGCCGGGTCGTCGTCTCCCGAGCGGCGTTCGACCGCCGCGAGGTGACGGTCCAGTGCGGCTTTGACCGCCTCGGCGGCGGCACGTACCTCGGCAGCGGTGGGCTGCGCAGCATCAGACATGGGACAGACGCTATCCGTACCGGGCCGGTGCCCGCACAATAGATACCGATGCCGGAATACGAATTTGTCGACGTGTACGTGCCGCGCGGTGTCTCCCGCAAGGAGGCCACGCGGCTCCTGACCGACCATGCCGAGTACGGACACTGGGAGTTGGACCGCCTGAGCCTGCACCGTGACGGGAGCCGCAGGGTGCGGCTGAAGCGCCGGATCATCCGCCAGGTCCGGGCGACCTGGTGAGACGGTGAGACCGTGAGACGACGAGAAGGGGCCCCGCGCTGTGCGGGGCCCCTGTGCGTGGTGCGCGCGTCGGGTCAGGCGGCGCGGCGGGCGCGGCGGTAGATCAGCGAGCCCGCGAGCAGCAGTCCGGCGCCGACGGGGGCGGCCACGCCGAGCATCCCGGAGCCGGTCTCGGCGAGCTCCTCGTCGGCACGCGGCGGGGTGATCCCGTGGGCACCGGGCTCGTTCGACCCGCCGTCGGTCCCGGGCGGGGTCGGCGTCCCCGGAGTGGACGGCGTGGCCGGGGTGCCGGGGTTGCCGGGCGTACCGGGGTTGCCCGGGTTACCCGGATTGCCGGGGTTCCCCGGGTTGCTGGGATTCCCCGGGTTCCCCGGGTTGCCCGGGTTGCCGGGGTTCCCCGGGTTACCCGGATTACCGGGGTTGCCGGGATTGCCCGGCTTCGTCGGCTCGACGCCGTTGCCGCAGTTGTTGCCCGCCGCCGGGTTCAGCGCGCCGACGCCCGTGACGCTGTTGCCGCAGACGTTGACCGGTACGTCGACGGGCACCTGGACGACGTTGCCGGAGCCCACGCCGGGCGAGTTGCTGCTGCCCCCCTCGGCGGAGGAGCCGCCGCCGGGCTTGCCCGGCTTGCCGGGCTTCGAGACGTTGGCGCACGTGTTCCCCATCGCCGGATTGAGGAGTCCGACGACGCTGACGGTGTTGCCGCAGGCGTTCACCGGCACGTGGACCGGGACCTGGACGGTGTTTCCGGACGCGACGCCCGGAGAATTCGTGGCCGTACCGCTCGCGCCGGAGTCGGCGTTCGCGTAACCGCCGCCGAGAGCGGCGAAAACGCCTCCCGCGGCCGCGACCGTGATGAGGCCCTTGCGTGTGACCTGTCGCATTGCTTGCTTTCCCTGCCTTATCGGCTCATCGCCTTCTCGGCTTCCAAGAGGACCACCGGGCGGAACACCCGGGCCCGAAATGGCCACCGGCCCCGGAGTGCATGGCACGCACTCCGGGGCCGGACCGGCTCACACCCTCACGGGGCGAGGGACAACGTCAGGCGTTGACGCAGGTGTTGCCGAAGGCGGGGTTCAGCAGACCGATCACGGAGACCGTGTTGCCGCACACGTTCACGGGGATGTGAACCGGCACCTGGACGACGTTGCCCGAGAGGACACCGGGGGAGCCGATGGCCGCACCCTGGGCACCCGCGTCGGCGACGGCCATGCCCGCGCCCGCGAGAACGAGACCGCCGGTGGCAGCCGCAGCAGCGACGACCTTCTTGATCATTATTCCTCCTAGTTGACAATGCGGCCCCAGCCGCGGACCGCATCACCTGTAACGAGGGGGACGGGTGGGGGCTACGGCCCCCGGGTGCATTCACTCTTTCCGGTCACGTGCGTACGGGCGATCGAATTCAGCAGGCGTCGATGAAGCGGTCCAGGACGCGGACGCCGAACTTCAGGCCGTCGACGGGGACCCGCTCGTCCACGCCGTGGAACATGCCGGCGAAGTCGAGCTCGGGCGGCAGCTGGAGCGGGGCGAAGCCGAAGCAGCGGATGCCGAGGTCGTCGAAGGACTTGGCGTCGGTGCCGCCGGAGAGCATGTACGGCACGGCGCGGGCGATCGGGTCCTCGGCGCGCAGCGCGAGCTGCATCGCGTCCACGAGGGCGCCGTCGAAGCTGGTCTCCAGGGCCTTGTCGCCGTGGACGTCCTCGCGCTTCACGCGCGGGCCGAGGATCCGGTCCAGGTCGGCGAGGAACTCCTCCTCGTACCCGGGCAGGAAGCGGCCGTCGACGTGCGCGGTGGCCTGACCGGGGATGACGTTCACCTTGTAGCCGGCGCCGAGCATGGTCGGGGCGGCGGAGTTGCGGAGGGTGGCGCCGACCATCTTGGCGATGCCGCCGAGCTTGGCGAGGGTGGCGTCCATGTCCTCGGGGTCGAGCGGGGTGCCGAGGGCGTCCGACAGCTCGTCGAGGAAGCTCCGCACGGTCTTGGTCACCCGCACCGGCCACTGGTGGCGGCCGAGGCGCCCGACGGCCTCGCAGAGCTCCGTGATGGCATTGTCGCTGTTGGTCATCGAGCCGTGGCCCGCGGTGCCCTCGACCGTGAGCCGCATCCAGTGCATGCCCTTCTGGGCCGTCTCGACCAGGTAGAGCCGCAGGTTCTCGTTGACCGTGAACGAGAAGCCGCCGACCTCGCCGATGGCCTCGGTGACCCCGTCGAAGAGGTCGCGGTGCTTGTCGACGAGGTGACGGGCGCCGTAGGTGCCGCCGGCCTCCTCGTCGGCGAGGAAGGCGAGGACGATGTCGCGCGGGGGCTTGCGGCCGCTGCGGAGCCGGTCGCGGACGACCGCGAGGGTCATGGCGTCCATGTCCTTCATGTCGACCGCGCCGCGGCCCCAGACGCAGCCGTCGGCGACCTCGCCGGAGAAGGGGTGGTGGGTCCAGTCCTCGGCGTTGGCCGGGACGACGTCGGTGTGGCCGTGGATGAGCAACGCCGGGCGCGACGGGTCCTCGCCCTCGATGCGGGCGACGGTCGAGGCCCTCCCCCGGTGCGACTCGATGATCTTCGGTTCGAGACCCACCTCGGCCAGCTTCTCCGCGACGTACTCGGCGGCCGCCCGCTCGCCGGGGCCCGAGTGGTCGCCGTAGTTGCTGGTGTCGATGCGGATCAGGTCGCGACAGAGGTCCACGACCTCGTCCTCGCCCCTGACGCTCCCGGTCGTGTTCGACTCGCTCACGCTGCTTCCTCCCACTCCGTGCCCCACGTGCTTCCTTGCGATCGCCCCCATCCTCGCGCGGATGCTCCCCGCTCCCAAGGGCGCCCCTCGGCCGACCTGCGCCGGTCCCCCGCGGGGGGCCGGACGGGTGGTGATCGACCACCTCGAATGTTTGCTATGGTTTTCCTCGTCGGAAGGGCCCAGCGGGCCGGACGACAGATCACCTGTCCGGGTGGCGGAATGGCAGACGCGCTAGCTTGAGGTGCTAGTGCCCTTTATCGGGCGTGGGGGTTCAAGTCCCCCCTCGGACACCAGCGAAGGACCCCACATCATGTGGGGTCCTTCTTGTTACGGCGGTAGGTCCGGTGCGACGCAGATCCAAGGCCCCCTCCTCTCCGCTCCCCCAGCGGGACGGGATCGACGCGGTGCGGGTGCGGCTGCCCGAGGACCCCGCGGGCGCCTGGACGAGCGTGCGGGAGTACCTGCTCGAGCGGTACGGGGCGGCCGTCGGAGCCGCACGGATCGAGGAGATGCTGGCGGCGGGGCGGTTCGTCGGGGCCGACGGGCGGGCGGCCGACGGGGACGAGCCGTACGCGGCGGGGCGGGACCTCTGGTTCCACCGGGACTTCCCGGCCGAGACGCCGGTGCCGTACGGGATCGGGGTCGTGCACCGGGACGAGCGGATCCTGGTCGTGGACAAGCCGCACTTCCTGGCGACCATGCCCCGCGGGCGGCACGTCACGGAGACCGCGCTGGCCCGGCTGCGGCGCGACCTGGGGCTGCCCCGGCTGCAGCCCGCCCACCGGCTGGACCGGCTGACGGCGGGGCTCGTGCTCTTCGTCGTACGGCCGGAGGACCGGGGGGCGTACCAGACGCTGTTCCGGGACCGGGTCGTGCACAAGGAGTACGAGGCGGTGGCTCCGTACGATCCGGCGGTGGAGCTGCCGGTGACCGTGCGGAGCCGGATCGTGAAGGAGCGCGGGGTGATGGCCGCCCGGGAGGAGCCGGGCGAGCCGAACAGCGAGAGCCGGATCGAGCTCGTGGAGCGGCGGGGCGGGCTCGGGCGGTACCGGCTCGTGCCGGTGACCGGGCGGACGCACCAGCTGCGGGTCCACATGAACGCGCTGGGGCTGCCCATCCTGCACGATCCGGTCTACCCGGTGGTCCGTGAGGACGGGCCGGAGGACTTCGGGCGGCCGCTGCAGCTGCTGGCGCGGACGCTGGAGTTCACCGACCCGGTCACGGGCGTGGCGATGCGGTTCGAGAGCCGGCTGCGGCTCAGTGCCCTCGGTTGATCCACTCCTGGAGCTGGGGCGCCTCAGCGCCGATGGTGGTCGCGTCGCCGTGGCCGGTCCGCACCACCGTCTCCGGGGGGAGCGTGAGGAGCTTCTCGCGGATCGAGCCGATGATCGTCGGGAAGTGGGAGAAGGACCGGCCGGTGGCGCCGGGGCCGCCCTGGAAGAGGGTGTCGCCGGTGAAGACGGTGCCCAGGTCGCGGGCGTAGAGGCTGACGGCGCCGGGGGCGTGGCCGGGGGTGTGCAGGACGGTGAGGTCCGTTCCCGCGATGGTGAGGACCTGGCCGTCGGCGAGTTCGCCGTCCGGGCTGTGGTCGGGGTGCGTCTGCTTCCACAGCGGCTGGTCGGCGGGGTGCAGCAGGATGCGGGCGCCGGTGGCGGCGGCGAGCGCGGGTGCCGCGTCGATGTGGTCGTCGTGGGCGTGGGTGCAGACGATGGCGCGCAGGGTGCGGCCGTCGAGGGCGGCGAGGATGGCGTCGGCGTCGTGGGCGGCGTCGATGACGATCGCCTCGGTGTCGTCGCCGACGATCCAGACGTTGTTGTCGACGTCCCAGGTGCCGCCGTCGAGGCTGAAGGTGCCGGAGGTGACGAGGTGGTCGATGCGGGCGGCCATCACAGCACCACCACCGAGCGCAGGACGTCGCCCTCGTGCATGCGGGCGAAGGCCTTCTCGACGTCGCCGAGGCCGATGGTCTCGGTGACGAAGGCGGCGAGGTCGATGCGGCCCTGCTGGTGCAGGTCGATGAGCATCGGGAAGTCGCGGGAGGGCAGGCAGTCGCCGTACCAGGAGGACTTGAGGGAGCCGCCGCGGCCGAAGACGTCGAGAAGGGGGAGTTCGAGCTTCATCTCGGGGGTGGGCACGCCGACGAGGACGACGGTGCCGGCGAGGTCGCGGGCGTAGAAGGCCTGCTCGTACGTCTCGGGGCGGCCGACGGCCTCGATGACGACGTCGGCGCCGAAGCCGCCGGTGAGGGCGCGGATCGCCTCGACGGGGTCGGTGGTGCGGGAGTTGACGGTGTGGGTGGCGCCCATCGCCTTCGCCGTCTCCAGCTTCCGGTCGTCGATGTCGACCGCGATGATCTTCGCGGCTCCGGCGAGGCGGGAGCCGACGACGGCCGCGTCGCCGACGCCGCCGCAGCCGATGACGGCGACGGTGTCGCCGCGGCCGACCTCGCCGGTGTTGATCGCGGCGCCGATGCCGGCCATGACGCCGCAGCCGAGGAGGCCCGCGACCTCGGGGGCGACGGTGGGGTCGACCTTGGTGCACTGGCCGGCGGCGACGAGGGTCTTCTCGGCGAAGGCGCCGATGCCGAGGGCCGGCGAGAGCTCGGTGCCGTCGAGGAGGGTCATGCGCTGCCGGGCGTTGTGGGTGGCGAAGCAGTACCACGGGCGGCCGCGCAGACAGGCGCGGCAGGTGCCACAGACGGCGCGCCAGTTGAGGACGACGAAGTCGCCGGGGGCGACGTCGGTGACGCCGTCGCCGACGGACTCCACGACCCCGGCGGCCTCGTGGCCGAGGAGGAAGGGGAACTCGTCGTTGATCCCGCCTTGCTTGTAGTGGAGATCGGTGTGGCAGACGCCGCAGGCCTGGATCTTCACGACGGCCTCGCCGGGGCCGGGGTCGGGGATCACGATCGTCTCGACCCGCACGGGCTCGTTCCTGCCGGGGGCGACGACCCCCTGGACCTGCTGTGGCATGTGAACTGTCCTTCCTCCGGGCTGATCTTGTACGGCTCCTGCGTACCACTGTCTCCTGAGGAAACGCGAGACCCCCGCAGGTCGTGCCCTGCGGGGGTCTCGCTCCCGTCCCGTCGGGGGAGGACGACGGGAGGATCAGCCGCGGTTCGCCGCGGCGGTCGCGCGGACCCGGCCGCGGACCAGGAACCAGCCGCCGACGAGCGCGGCCGCGATGAGCGGCAGGCAGTTGACGGTGGTGCGTCCGATGCCGCCGTCCATCCACATGAGGACCACGACGGAGGCGAGGAAGACCAGGGTCACGATCTGGGTGTAGGGGGCCCAGGGCAGCTGGTAGGCGGGCCGGGTGAGCCTGCCCTCCTTGGCGCGCCGCACGAAGAGCAGCGAGCAGACCATGATCATGGCCCAGGTGCCGATGATGCCGATGGAGGCGAAGTTGAGGACGAGCTCGAAGGCGTCCTCGGGCATCACGAAGTTGAGGAGGACACCGGCGACGCCGAAGCCCGCAGTCAGCAGGATGCCGCCGTAGGGGACGCCGCCCTTGTTCATGACGCCGGTGAACTTGGGCGCGGAGCCGGACAGCGACATGGAGCGCAGGATGCGGCCGGTGGAGTACAGGCCGGAGTTGAGGCTGGAGAGCGCGGCCGTCAGGACGACGAGGTTCATCACGCCGGCGGCGCCGGGGATGCCGAGCTTGTCGAAGACGGTGACGAAGGGGCTCTGGTCGCCGGAGTACGCGGTGTACGGGAGGATCAGCGCGAGCAGGACGACGGAGCCGACGTAGAAGAGGCCGACGCGCCACATGATCGAGTTGATCGCCTTCGGCATGATCTTCTCGGGGTTCTCGGTCTCGCCGGCGGCGACGCCGCAGAGCTCGACGGAGGCGTAGGCGAAGACGACGCCCTGGATGAGCAGCAGCATCGGCATCATGCCGTTGGGGAAGATGCCGCCGTTCTCGGTGATGTTGCCGAAGCCGGGGGTGTGGCCGCCGACGTCGTGCGAGGTCACGACGAGGAAGATGCCGACGAGCATGAAGGCGACGAGCGCGGCGACCTTGACGATCGCGAACCAGAACTCCATCTCGCCGAAGTACTTCACGGAGATGAGGTTGGCGGCGAGGACGACCGCGAGGGCGATCAGGGCGAGGATCCACTGCGGGACGTCGCTGAACATCGACCAGAAGTGGGCGTAGGTGGCCGCGGCGGTGATGTCGGCGACGGCGGTGGTCGACCAGTTGAGGAAGTAGAGCCAGCCGGCCGTGTAGGCGCCCTTCTCGCCCATGAACTCACGGGCGTAGGAGACGAAGGCGCCGGAGGAGGGGCGGTAGAGCACGAGCTCGCCGAGGGCGCGGACCACGAAGAAGGCGAAGACGCCGCAGACCGCGTACGCGATGAAGAGGGAGGGTCCGGCGTTGGCCATGCGGCCGCCGGCGCCCAGGAACAGACCGGTGCCGATGGCGCCGCCGATGGCGATCATGTTGATGTGCCGGGACTTGAGGTCCTTGCGGTATCCGGCGTCGCCGGCGTCGATGTGGGGGGACGCCGTCGGCCCGGGGGCCGCGGTGGCGGACAGCGGGTCGGCCGCAGTGGAGACGCGGTCACTCATGGAGTTGTTCGCCTTCGTGAGGGGGTGGGCTGTGCGGTACCCGGCCGTGCCCTTGTGGGGCTCTCGGCACGGCCAGCGGACATCCTCACGGCAAGCTGGGGTGACTGACTGTGAGCGAATTCACTGAACGCCCGTATTTGAGCTAGTTCAGAGGTTACGCACGGGTGAACTTACGGAGGCGGCTGGGCCCGCGGCGCCTCACGGGGCGAGGACGTCCAGCTCCTTGAGCGCGCCGACCGCGATCTCGCGGGTCAGCGCCTCGGCGCGGGCCGCGTCCCGTTCCCGTACTGCCTCGGCGACCTGGACGTGGAGGGTGACGGCGGCCGGGTCGGGGTCCTCGAACATCACGTGGTGGTGGGTGCGGCCGGCGAGGACCTCGGCGACGACGTCGCCGAGGCGGGCGAACATCTCGTTGCCGGAGGCGTTGAGGACGACCCGGTGGAAGGCGATGTCGTGGACGAGGTACTCCTCCAGGCGGCGGCCGCGCGAGGTGGCGACCATGCCGAGGGCGCACTCGGTCAGCTCGCGGCACTGCTCGGGGGTGGCGTTCTCGGCGGCGAGCCCCGCGGCGACCGGCTCGACGGCCGAGCGGAGCACCGTGAGCGAGCGGAGCTGACGGGGGCGGTCGGCGCCGGCCAGGCGCCAGCGGATGACCTGGGGGTCGTACACGTTCCAGCTGGCGGTCGGCAGGACGGTGACGCCGACGCGGCGGCGGGACTCGACGAGGTGCATGGACTCCAGGACGCGCACGACCTCGCGGACGACGGTCCGGGAGACGTCGAAGCGCCGGGCCAGCTCGTCGGTGCGCAGCACGGTGCCCGGGGGGTACTCCCCGGCGGTGATCGCGAGGCCCAGGGTGGCCAGGACGTGGGAGTGGAGCCCCTGGGCCGGTGTCGTCATGGTGATCAGCCTATGCGCGCTCCCCCGGGCGATCACAGCGGGGAATGAAAAGTACGACTTTTATGTCACAGCCTCTTGAATACGTCGTACCCAATGGGTTTCATGAGCGCGACGGATCCACGAATCGATGTCGAAGAAGACAGCGAGGCACCCCCATGAGCACCACCCCCCGCACCGGTCCCCCCGTCGTCGTCGTGATGGGCGTCGCCGGGACCGGCAAGACGACGATCGGCCCGCTGGTGGCGAGGGCGCTCGCCCTCCCGTACGCGGAGGGCGACGACTTCCACCCGGCGGCCAACGTCGCCAAGATGTCGGCCGGGGTCCCCCTCGACGACGAGGACCGGGGGCCCTGGCTCGACGCCATCGGGGAGTGGGCGCACGGTCGCGCCGGGCTCGGCGGGGTGGTGAGCAGCTCCGCCCTCAAGCGGATCTACCGGGACCGGCTGCGCGCCGCCGCGCCCGGAGTCGTCTTCCTCCATCTGACCGGCGACCGCGAGCTGATCGAGGCGCGGATGGCCGGCCGCAAGGGCCACTTCATGCCGACCGCCCTGCTCGACTCCCAGTTCGCCACCCTGCAGCCGCTGCAGGACGACGAGGCCGGCGTCGCCGTCGACGTCTCCGGCACCCCCGAGGAGATCGCCGCCCGTGCCGTGGCCGCCCTGCGCGGCCTGGCCGGCTGAGCCTCTCCGTCCCCTTCCCCCCTGCCCGTACGAAGGACCCCACCGTGACCCGTCTCAGCGTCGAGACCCTGGCAGCGGACGCCGTCGAACCGATCACCTCGGCCGGCAACGCCCAGCTGGGCATCGCCGTACTCGCCGGCATCGCCGTCATCGTCCTGCTCATCACCACGTTCAAGCTGCACGCGTTCCTCGCGCTGACCATCGGGTCGCTCGCGCTGGGCGCGTTCGCCGGCGCCCCGCTCGCCGACACCATCAAGTCGTTCACCACCGGACTCGGTGCCACCGTGGCCGGCGTGGGCGTGCTCATCGCGCTCGGCGCGATCCTCGGCAAGCTCCTCGCCGACTCGGGCGGCGCCGACCAGATCGTCGACACGATCCTCGCCAAGGCCGGCGGCCGGGCCATGCCCTGGGCGATGGTCCTCATCGCCTCCGTGATCGGCCTGCCCCTCTTCTTCGAGGTCGGCATCGTGCTGCTGATCCCGGTGGTCCTCATGGTCGCCAAGCGCGGCAACTACTCGCTGATGCGGATCGGCATCCCGGCCCTGGCCGGCCTGTCGGTGATGCACGGGCTCATCCCGCCGCACCCCGGCCCGCTCGTCGCGATCGACGCCGTCGGCGCCAACCTGGGCGTCACCCTCGCCCTCGGTCTCGTCGTCGCGGTCCCGACCGTGATCATCGCCGGGCCGGTCTTCTCCCGGTACGCGGCCCGCTGGGTCGACGTCCCGGCCCCCGAGCACATGATCCCGACGCGCCCGTCCGAGGACCTGGAGAAGCGCCCCGGCTTCGGCGTCACCGTCGCCACGGTGCTGCTGCCGGTCGTCCTGATGCTGGTGAAGGCGCTCGTCGACATCGTCGTCGACGACCCGGAGAACGGCGTCCAGAAGGTCACCGACGTCATCGGCTCGCCGCTGATCGCGCTGCTCGCCGCCGTCATAGTGGGCCTGTTCACGCTGGGCCGGGCGGCCGGCTTCACCAAGGAGCGGCTCTCCTCCACCGTCGAGAAGTCCCTCGCCCCGATCGCGGGCGTGCTGCTGATCGTCGGCGCGGGCGGCGGCTTCAAGCAGACCCTGATCGACATCGGCGTCGGTCAGATGATCCTCGACTTCTCCAAGGACTGGTCGATCCCGGCGCTGCTGCTCGCCTGGCTGATCGCGGTGGCGATCCGGCTCGCGACGGGCTCGGCGACGGTCGCCACGATCTCGGCGGCCGGCCTGGTGGCTCCGCTGGCGGAGGGCATGTCGACGGGTGAGACGGCGCTGCTCGTCCTCGCGATCGGTGCGGGCTCGCTCTTCTTCAGCCACGTGAACGACGCCGGGTTCTGGCTGGTGAAGGAGTACTTCGGCCTGAACGTCGGCCAGACGGTCAAGACCTGGTCGGTGATGGAGACGATCATCTCGGTCGTGGGGCTGGTGTTCGTGCTGCTGCTGTCGCTGGTGCTGTAGCGCGGGAGCGGTCGGTGCATGGGGGGGGTGGCTGATGCGGGAGGGGCCGGTCGTGGAGGCGTACGTCGTCTCCACGGCCGGCCCTCGCGCGTGAGGCGGCGCCCCAGGCTCGGTCGCTCAGTCGACCGAGCGGGCCGCCGAGCGGCCCGCCGCGCGGCCCGAGAAGATGCAGCCGCCGAGGAAGGTGCCTTCGAGGGAGCGGTAGCCGTGGACGCCGCCGCCGCCGAAGCCGGCCGCCTCGCCCGCCGCGTACAGGCCGGGCAGCGGGTCGCCGGTCTCGGTCAGGACGCGGGAGGAGAGGTCGGTCTGGAGGCCGCCGAGGGACTTGCGGGTGAGGATGCTGAGGCGGACGGCGATCAGGGGGCCCGCAGCGGGGTCGAGGATGCGGTGCGGGGCCGCCGTGCGGATGAGCCGGTCGCCGAGGTAGCGGCGGGCGCCGCGAACCGCCGTGACCTGGAGGTCCTTGGTGAAGGGGTTGGTGATCTCGCGGTCGCGGGCGGTGATCTCGCGGCGCAGGGCCGTCTCGTCGATCAGGTCCTCGCCGGTGACGCGGTTCATGCCGCGCACGAGGGAGGCGAGGTCCTTCTCGACGACGAAGTCGGCGCCCCGGTCCATGAACGCCTGGACGGGCGCCGGGACGTCGGCGCGGGCGCGGACGAGGACGTCGCGGATCGACTTGCCGGTGAGGTCGGGGTTCTGTTCGGAGCCGGAGAGGGCGAACTCCTTGCCGATGATCCGCTTGTCGAGGACGAACCAGGTGTGGTCGTGGCCGGTCCGCATGATGTGTTCGAGGGTGCCGAGGGTGTCGAAGCCGGGGAAGAGCGGGACGGGCAGCCGCTTGCCGGTGGCGTCGAGCCAGAGGGAGGACGGTCCGGGCAGGATGCGGATGCCGTGCCGGGCCCAGATGGGGTCCCAGTTCTCGATGCCCTCGGTGTAGTGCCACATCCGGTCGCGGTTGACGTGGTGGGCCCCGGCCTTCTCGGCGATGCCGAGCATCAGTCCGTCGACGTGGGCGGGCACGCCGGAGAGCAGCCGGGCGGGCGGGGTGCCGAGCCGGGCGGGCCACTGGGCGCGCACGAGGTCGTGGTTGCCGCCGATGCCTCCGGTGGTGACGATCACGGCCTGGGCGCGCAGTTCGAAGGCGCCGGTGGCGGTGCGGCTGCTGGCGGCGCCGCGGGCGGCGTCCGAGGGTTCCAGGATCTCGCCGGAGACGGTGTCGACGGTTCCGCCGGTGCGGCCGAGGGCGGTGACGCGGTGGCGGAAGCGGAGGTCGACGAGGCCGCGGGCGGCGCCCTCGCGGACCTTGCGGGCGAAGGGCTCGACGAGGCCCGGTCCCGTACCCCAGGTGATGTGGAAGCGGGGGACGGAGTTGCCGTGGCCGTTCGCGTCGTAGCCGCCGCGCTCGGCCCAGCCGACGACGGGGAAGAACCGCACCCCGCGCGCGTGCAGCCAGGAGCGCTTCTCGCCGGCGGCGAAGTCGACGTACGCCTCCGCCCAGCGGCGGGCCCAGACGTCCTCCGGGCGGTCGAAGCCGGCGGTGCCGAGCCAGTCCTGGAGGGCGAGGTCGCGGCTGTCCTTGATGCGCATGCGGCGCTGTTCGGGCGAGTCGACGAGGAAGAGTCCGCCGAAGGACCAGTGGGCCTGGCCGCCGAGGGACTGCTCGGGCTCCTGGTCGAGGAGGATCACGGAGCGGCCGGCGTCGACCAGCTCGGCGGTGGCGACGAGACCGGCGAGGCCGGCCCCGATCACGATCACATCGGCGTCATGGGGCATGGACCGCATCTTGGATACACGAATGTATCGAGTCAACGGTTTCGCCGTCCTCCCTTCCCTCCCATTTTTTAATGTCGAGCATTAGCATGGGGTCATGGGCAGAACATCCGGACCCGAGACCCGGGAGCGGCTGATCCGCGCGGCGGAGGAACTCTTCGCCGCCCGGGGCGTCGACGGCGCGCAGCTGCGGGACGTCGTCCGCCTCGCAGGACAGGCCAACCCGTCCGCCGTCCAGTACCACTTCGGCTCGCGCGCCGGGCTCCTCGACGCCGTCATGGCCGGCCGCCAGGCCCGTACGGAAGCGGTGCTCGCGCCGCTGCTCGACGCCGTCCCGCGTGAGGGAAATGGGGGCGGAGGCGATGAGCTGCACGGCCTGGTCGCCGCCCTCGTCACCGCAGAGGCGAGCGAGCTGCGCACCGACCGGGGCCGCCGCTGCCTGCGGATCTCCGCGCAGCTCAGCCACGAGAGCGGCGTGCGCGCCCGCACCCCGCACCCCACGCTCGCCGGCACCGGCGCCTGGCGCCTGATCGAGCGGGTCGCCGACCGGCTCGCCGCCGAGGGGCTCCCCGAGCCGCTGCTCCTGGAGCGCCTCGACCTGGCGCTCACCGTCGTCGGCGCCGCCCTGGCGGACCGCGCCCGGCAGTACCTCGACGGCACCGAGCCGCTCACCGACGAGCCGCTCTTCCTCGCCGACCTCGTCGGGACCACCACCGCGCTCCTCCGGGCCCCGCGGCCCCGGAGCGTCACACCTCTCCGGAAGGACCCCTCATGATCGACCTCACCGGCAAGACCGTCCTCGTCACCGGCGGCGCCCGCGGCCTGGGAGCGGAGGCCGCCCGGCAGGCGGTGGCCGCCGGGGCGAACGTGGTCGTCACCGACGTGCTCGACGAGGACGGCGAGGCGACCGCCGAGGCGCTCGGCGAGCGGGCCCGTTTCCTGCACCACGATGTCACCTCGGAGGAGGAGTGGGCGGCGGCCGTCGCGTACGCCGTGGCCGAGTTCGGCAGGCTGCACGGCCTGGTGAACAACGCGGGCATCTCCACGGGCGCCTTCCTGGAGACCGAGTCCGTCGAGCACTTCCGCAAGGTCCTCGACGTCAACCTGACCGGTGTCTTCATCGGCATGAAGGCCGCGATACCGGCGATGAAGGAGGCCGGGGGCGGCTCGATCGTCAACATCTCCTCCGCCGCGGGCCTGATGGGCCTGGCCCTCACCGCCGGCTACGGTGCCTCCAAGTGGGGCGTGCGCGGCCTGACGAAGATCGGCGCGGTGGAGCTCGGCACGGCCGGCATCCGGGTCAACTCCGTCCACCCCGGCATGACGTACACCCCGATGACCGCCTCCGTCGGCATCGAGCGCGGGCCGGGCAAGTACCCCAACACGCCCATGGGCCGGGTCGGCGAGGCGGACGAGATCGCGGGCGCGGTCGTCTTCCTGCTCTCGGACGCGGCCTCGTACGTGACGGGCGCGGAGCTCGCCGTGGACGGCGGATGGACGACCGGCCCGACGGTCTCGTACGTCATGGGGCAGTGATTCCATGGGGCCATGAGCGCCGAAGAGATTCTCGACGTCGTCGACGAGCACGACCGGGTGACCGGGCGGGCCCCACGCGGTGAGGTGTACGCGCGGGGTCTGATACACCGCTGCGTCTTCATCCGGGTCCGGGACCCGCGCGGGCGGTACTTCGTGCACCGCAGGACGGCCACGAAGCTGGTCTACCCCTCCCTGTACGACATGTTCGTCGGTGGTGTCGTCGGCGCCGGCGAGTCGTACGACGAGGCCGCGCTGCGCGAGGCGGAGGAGGAGCTCGGCGTCTCGGGGCTGCCCCGGCCCGAGCCGGTCCTGCGGTTCCTGTACGACTCCGGCGGCGTCGCCGGCAAGTGGTGGTCGGCGGTCTACGAGGTCGTCTGCGAGCTGCCGGTCCGCCCCCAGGTGGAGGAGGTCGCCTGGCACGGCTTCCTCACGGAGGAGGAGCTGGGCGCACGGCTGCCGGGCGGGGCCGACCCGTGGGAATGGGTGCCGGACGGGCTCGCGGCCTGGGAGCTGCTGCGGGCGCACGACGGAGTCGGTGAGGGCGCCGGGCGCGGGTCCGGCGGTTAGGGTGCGCGGGTGAGCGAATTCGTGCGGAGCCTGCGGCTGTGGTTCGCGCCCCAGCGGATCCGGGACGAGGGCGAGACCCCCGACTACCGCTTCTCGCTGGCCAACGAGCGGACGTTCCTGGCCTGGGTCCGCACCGCGCTCGCGCTCGTCGGCGGCGGTTTCGCCGTGGACCAGTTCCTGCCGGACCTGCGCTGGGGGGTCCGGGTCGGGCTCGCGCTCGCGCTGCTCGCGGCCGGGGTGCTGTGCGCCCTGCGCGCCGTGAACCACTGGGTGCGCTGCGAGCGGGCGATGCGGCGCGGCGAGGACCTGCCGGTGTCCCGGTTCCCTGCGGTGCTCAGCCTCGTGGTGGCCGTCGTGGCGCTCGCGATGGTGGTGGTCGTCGTCTTCGGCTGGACCGGATGAGGGGGCTCGGCGCGGGGGCGGGGGGCAGCGCCGCCGGGGCGGCCCGGGACCCGGGGCTCCAGCCGGAGCGGACCCGGCTCGCGTGGCGGCGTACGACCCTGTCGTGCACGGTGGTGGCCGTGCTGGCCGTCAAGCAGGCCGTCCAGGACGGGGCGGGCGCCGCGCGGCTGTCCGGGCTGGCGCTGACGGCTCTGGTGTGGGTCGGGTTCCTGGCGGTCGCCCACCGCCGCATCCGGTCCCTGGGGGCGGCGCGACCCGCGCCGCTCTCCCACCGGGGGGCGCTGCTCGCGGCGCTGTGCACGCTCGCGTTCGCCCTCTGCGGGGCGGCCCTCATCTGGTGACGCGGGCACCGGCCCCGGTCACCCCTACGGGACCGTCACCACGACCTTGCCGTTCAGGCCGCCCTCGGCGTTGGCGCGCTGGGCGTCCGCCGCGCGTTCCAGGGGGAAGGTCCGGGCCACCCGTACGGTCAGGACTCCCTCGTCGGCCAGGTCCGCGAGGGCGGCGAGGTCGGCGGCGTCGGGCCGGACCCAGAAGTAGCGGCCGCCGAGCGCGAGGACCTCGCCGTCGGCGATCGAGGCGAGGCGGCCGCCGGGGGCGAGCAGCCGGGCCGAGATCTGGAGGTACGGGCCGCCGATGGTGTCGAGGACGGCGTCCAGGCCTCCCGGGGCGAGGGCCCGGACCTGTTCGGCGAAGGTCCGCTCCTCGTAGCGGACCGGTTCCGCGCCGAGTTCCGCGACCCGCTCCAGACCCGACTCGCGCGCGGCGCCGATGACCCGGCAGCCGAGGTGGCGGGCGATCTGCACGGCCATCGAGCCGACGCCGCCCGCCGCCGCGTGGACGAGGACCGTGTCGCCGGGGCCGACCGTGAGTGCCTGGTGGAGCGCCTGGTAGGCGGTGAGGCCGACGAGCGGCAGGGCCGCGGCCTCCTCGAAGCCGAGGGTGCGGGGCTTGCGGGCGAGGGTGCGGACGGGGGCGGCGACGTACTCGGCGAAGGTGCCGTGGGCGAGGACGTCCTCCCGTGCGTACCCCATCACCTCGTCCCCCTCGGCGTACTCGGTGACGGAGACGCCCGGCCGGACGACGACGCCGGAGACGTCCCAGCCGGGGACGACGGGGAAGACCGCGTCGAACATGCCGTCGAGATAACCGGCCTGTGCCTTCCAGTCGACCGGGTTGACGGCGGCCGCCCGCACCTTGACCAGGATCTCGTCGGGTCCGACCTTCGGGTCGGGCACCTCGCCGTACTCCAGCACCTCGGGGCCGCCGTACCGGCGGTAGCTGATGGCCTTCATGTGCACGACCCTCGGGGCGGCCCGGCACGCCCGCAACTCGGGAGTCGCGCGACGGAAAGCGACGAACCGGGACGAGAGGCGCGTACGGGGCTAGCCTGGGTGGCATCAGCCGCCCCCTCACAGAGGCAGAGGCCCGGTCATGACCCTCCTCCACCACGAGCACCCCACGCACGCGCACACCCACGGCCCGTCGTGCGGGCACACCGCCGTCACCCATCGGGACCATGTCGACTACGCCCACGACGGACATCTGCACCGCGAGCACTCGGGCCACTGGGACGAGTGCGAGACGACCGACCACGTCCCGCACACCCACCCCGAGCACACCCACGGGCCCGGCTGCGGACACACGGCGGTGACGCACGGCGACCACCTCGACTACGAGCACGACGGGCACCGCCACGCGGCCCACGACAACCACTGGGACGACCACTGAGCCGTCCGGTCTTCCGCTCGCACCCCGGTCCCCCGCTCGCGCCCCCTCGCATCCCGGCCCCTCGCATCCCGGCCCGTCGCCCTTCCCCCGGGCGCCGGCCGACTGGCACGCTTCCCCTGTCCAGTCGGCTCTCGTCCGGGGGAACACCTGTGCCCGCCACCGATCCCTATGTGGCCGAACTCGCGCCGCACGTCCACGCCTTCGTCCAGCCGGACGGCGGCTGGTGCCTCAACAACGCCGGTTTCGTCGGCGACGCGCGGGAGTCGCTGCTCGTCGACACCGCGGCCACCGAGCGGCGGGCGCGGCTGCTGCGCGGGGCCGTCCTCGACGCGGGGCTCGCGCCGCCGCGGACGATCGTCACCACCCACCACCACGGCGACCACACGTACGGCAACGGGGTGTTCCTGCCCGAGGCGCGGGTCGTGGGCCACGAGAACTGCCGTTCGGAGCAGCTCGCCGCCGGGCACCAGCTGCACCTGCTGTGGCCGCGGACCGACTTCGGCCGGGTGGAGATCGTGCCGCCCTCGCTCACGTACCGCGAGCGTCTGACGCTGTACGTCGGGGAGATCGAGGTCCGGGTGATCCATCCGGGCGCGGCGCACACGACGGGCGACTCGATCGTCCACCTCCCGGAGCAGGGCGTGGTGTTCACCGGCGACCTGGTCTTCCACGGCGGGACGCCGTTCCTGCCGATGGGCTCGCTGGCCGGGTCGCTGCGGGCGCTCGCGCTGCTGCGCTCGCTGGACGCGCCGACGGTGGTGCCGGGGCACGGGCCGGTGGCCGATCCGTCGGCGTACGACGCGACCGAGCGGTACCTGCTCCGGGTGCGCGAGCTGGCCGCCGAGGGATACGCCGAGGGCGCCACGCCGCTGGAGACGGCGCGGCGGGCGGACCTCGGGGAGTTCGCCGCGTGGCGCGAGAGCGAGCGGCTGGTGGCGAACCTGCACCGGGCGTACGCGGAGCTTGCCGGGCTGCCGGAGGGGGCGCCGCTCGACCCGGCGGCGGTCTTCGGGGACATGGCCGCGATGAACGGCGGCGTGCCGGTGGCCTGTCACGCGTAGCGCCCCGTCCCTGCCGTCACCAGCGGCGGGGTGCCCAGTCCGGGTCCGCGCGGCGCATCGCGGCCGCGTCGTCCCGGTCGCGCAGGGTGCCGTCGTCGTCGAGCCAGCGGCGGTGGAGGGCCGCCAGGGCGGTGGGGTCGAGGACGACGCCGAGGCCGGGGGCGTCGGAGACCGCGAGCCTGCCGTCCCGGAAGACGGGTCGGGTGGTGACGACGTCCTCGGTCTGCCAGGGGTAGTGGGTGTCGCAGGCGTGGTGCAGTCCGGGCAGGGTGGCGGCGACGTGGGTCATGGCGGCGAGGCTGATGCCCAGATGGGTGTTGGAGTGCATGGAGAGGCCGACGCCGAAGGTGCGGCAGAGGGCGGCGAGTTCGCGGGTGCGGTGGAGGCCGCCCCAGTAGTGGTGGTCGGCGAGGACGATCCGCACCGCCCCCTTCGTGAAGGCCTTCGGGACCTCCTCGAAGGTGGTCACGCACATGTTGGTGGCGAGCGGCACGTCCGTGCGGGCGGCGACCTCGGCCATGGCGTCGGTGCCGGTCACGGGGTCCTCCAGGTACTCCAGGACCTCGCCGAGTGCGCGGGCGACGGCGAGCGCGGTCCCCACGGACCAGGCGCCGTTGGGGTCGAGGCGCAGCGGGCGGCCGGGGAACGCGGCCGCGAGCGCCCGGATCGCGGCGACCTCCTCGTCGGGGGCGAACACCCCGCCCTTGAGCTTGAAGGAGCGGAAGCCGTACTCCCGGTCGAGGCGGCGGGCCTGGGCGACGACGTCGGCGGGGTCGAGGGCGGCGCCGTGGGTGTCGGCCGGTTCGGCGCCGGGGTGGGCGGCCCAGCGGTAGAAGAGGTAGCCGCTGTACTCGACGGAGTCGCGGACCTTGCCGCCGAGGAGGGCGTGGAGGGGCAGGCCGAGGGTCTTGCCGAGGGCGTCGAGGCAGGCGGTCTCGAAGGCGGAGACGACGGAGAGGCGGAGCTTGTCGGCGGTCCGCACGCCGCGCAGGCCACCTGCGTCGACCCCGGCCTCCAGGTCCGGGTCCGGGTCCGTGTCCGGGCCCGGGTCCGTCGTGCTCGCCAGCGCGAACAGCGCGTTCACGTCCGTGATCGCGCGGCCGGGGAGCGCCTCGGCGAGCGCGCGGGCGACGGTCAGGTAGACGCCGTCTCCGTACGTCTCGCCGAGTCCCACGACTCCACCGCGGGTGACGATCTCGACGACGAGGCGCGGTGTGAAGGGCTGGTGGACTCCCTGGGTGTTGAGCAGGGGCGGGTCGGAGATGAGGATCGGGGTCAGTCGGACGGTGTCGACGAGGAGCGGCTTCTCATCCATATGTGAACTCTATTCATGCATGCGACCGTGCGACCAGACCGTCGACGCCTCTTTCCCCTTCCCCGTCCACCGCCCGCCCGGCACCCACCGGTCCACCCCTGGACGACATACCGACTGGTCGGTCATCATGAACGCCGACCGCAGCCGATCCGGAGGTACGCAACGATGAGTCCCGCCCCGCCGCCAGGTCTCGACCCCGAGCGCCTGCGCCGCTTCCTCGACGGCGAGCGGCCCGGCCTGGTGGCCGGCCCCCTCGAAGCCCGGCTGATCGAGGGCGGCCGCTCGAACCTGACGTACGTCGTGACCGACGGCACCGCCTCCGGCCGCTGGGTCGTGCGCCGCCCGCCCCTCGGCCACGTCCTCGCCACCGCGCACGACATGCGGCGCGAGCACCGGGTCATCAGCGCGCTGGCGACCACCGCCGTACCGGTCCCGGAGACGGTCGTCCTCTGCGAGGACGAGTCAGTCCTCGGGTCGCCGTTCTACGTCATGGAGTTCGTCGAGGGCACCCCGTTCCGCTCGGCGGAGCAGCTGGCCCCCCTCGGCCCCGAGCGCACCCGCGCCGCCGTCCTCGCCCTCGTCGACACGCTGGTCGACCTGCACGCCGTGGACCCCGAGGCGGTCGGGCTCGGCGACTTCGGACGGCCCGAGGGCTTCCTCGACCGGCAGCTGCGCCGCTGGGGCAAGCAGCTCGACGCCTCCCGCGGCCGCGACCTGCCGGGCATCGACGAGCTGCACGCCGCCCTCGGGCGCGCCCTGCCCGCCTCTCCCCCGCCGACCGTCGTGCACGGCGACTACCGGCTCGACAACGTCCTCGTCGGCGCCGACGACCGCGTCCGGGCCGTCCTGGACTGGGAGATGTCCACGCTCGGCGACCCGCTCACCGACCTCGGCCTCCTCGTCATGTACAGCACGCCGCTGGACCTGCCGGACTCGCCCGTCTCCACGACCGCGAAGGCCCCGGGCCACCCGGCCGCCGCCGAGCTCGTCGAGCGGTACGCCGCCCGTTCGGGCCGCGACACCTCCGCCCTCTCCTGGTACACGGCCTTCGCCTGGTTCAAGCTCGCCGTGATCCTGGAGGGCATCCACTACCGCTACACCCTGGGACAGACGGTCGGCGCCGGCTTCGACCGCATCGGCGCGCTGGTCCCGGTCTTCATCGAGCACGGCCTGACCACCCTTCAGGAGGGCTGACCCGCCATGGACTTCACCTACGACGCCCGCACCGAGGAACTCCGCGCGAAGCTCCTCGCCTTCATGGACGCGTACGTGTACCCGGCCGAGGCGGTCGCGGAGGAGCAGCGCGCCCTCCTCGCCTCGCCCTGGGACACCCCGCCGGTCGTGGAGGAGCTGAAGGCCGAGGCCAAGCGGCAGGGCCTGTGGAACCTCTTCCTGCCCGACGCGGAGTACGGCGCCGGGCTCGGCAACCTCCAGTACGCGCCGCTCGCCGAGATCACCGGCCGCAGCCCGCAGCTCGCCCCCACCGCCCTCAACTGCGCCGCGCCCGACACCGGGAACATGGAGCTGCTCGCGCAGTTCGGCGACGAGGCGCAGCGCAAGCAGTGGCTGGAACCGCTGCTCGCGGGCGAGATCCGCTCCGCGTTCGCGATGACCGAGCCGGAGGTCGCCTCCTCCGACGCGACCAACATCGAGACCCGCATCCGGCGGGACGGGGACGCGTACGTCGTCGACGGACGCAAGTGGTACATCTCCGGGGCGATGAACCCCGACTGCAAGGTCTTCATCGTCATGGGCAAGACCGACCCCGACGGCGCCGACATCCGCCGCCAGCAGTCGATGATCCTCGTCCCGCGCGACGCCCCGGGCGTCGAGGTCCGCCGGGCGATGCGGGTGTACGGGTACGAGGACCACTACCACGGCGGCCACGCCGAGGTGGTCTTCGACGGGGTGCGGGTCCCGGCCGCGAACCTCATCGGCGAGGAGGGCGGCGGCTTCGCGATCGCCCAGGCCCGGCTCGGGCCCGGCCGCATCCACCACTGCATGCGGCTGATCGGCATGGCCGAGCGGGCCGTGGAGCTGATGTGCCGCCGGGCGGTGTCCCGTACGGCCTTCGGCAAGGCGCTCGCCCAGCAGGGCGTCGTACAGAACTGGATCGCCGACGCCCGGGTGACGATCGAGCAGCTGCGGCTCCTCGTCCTCAAGACGGCCTGGCTCATGGACACCGTCGGGAACCGGGGGGCGCACACCGAGATCCAGGCCATCAAGATCGCGACCCCGCGCGCGGTCGTCGACATCATCGACAAGGCGGTCCAGGCGCACGGTGCGGGCGGGGTCTCGCAGGACACCCCGCTGGCCGAGCTGTGGGCGGCGGCGCGGACGCTGCGGCTCGCGGACGGCCCGGACGAGGTGCACCAGCGGTCGCTGGCCCGGCGGGAGCTGAAGAAGTACCTGTAGGCGGCGCCGGAGCCGGGCCGGGCCTCGGCGGGGGCGCAGGACCAGCGGGTCGCGGTCGGGACCGCGGCCCGCTCGTCGTCGACGGGGGGCGCCGCCGGGGCGCCGGACCCGGCGTTCGGTGCCCGTCGGAGGGAGCGGCGGCGGCGCGGGCGGCTCAGGGGCGCAGGGCGCGGAGCAGGAGGTCGGCGAGGTGGGCGGCGACCTGTTCGGGGGTGAGGGGGCCGTCGGGGCGGTACCAGGTGGAGAGGTGGTGGACGGAGCCGAAGTGGTAGTCGACGACGAGGTCGGCGGGGGTGGCGGCGGAGAAGACGCCGGCCTGCTGGCCCTCCTCGATCAGGGCGCGGAACCGCTCGTGGTAGCGGCGCCGCTCGGCCCGTACCTGCTTGTTCTTCTCGGGGCTGAGGTGGTGCATGGAGCGGAAGAAGATGGCGGCGTCGTCGAGGTTCTCGATGGTGGTGACGACGACGTCGGCCGCGGCGTCGCGCAGCCGCTCCTCGACGGGCGCGTCGGCGTCGGCGTACGCGTCGAGGCGTTCCTGCTGGAGGCGCAGGACGCGGGCGTAGACCTCCTGGAGGAGGTCCTCCTTGGAGCCGAAGTAGTGGTAGAGGGCGCCCTTGGTGACCCCGGCGGCCTCGACGATCTCCTGGACGGAGGTCCGGTCGTAACCGCGCTCGGCGAACAGCCGGGTGGCGGCGGCCAGCAGCCTCTGGGGGACGGGGGTGCCGCTCCCGTCCGTCGTCCTGGCCATGCTCCGCCGCCTTCCTTCGTCCGTGCCCCCGCCTCCGGCGGCGGGGGTCCCCGTGGGTAGATCTTCCCATCTGCAGCGTCGGACGCTAGGGGGTGCCCGTCTCCCACGTGCGCTGGACGTGGTTCATGGTGCCGAGCCAGCGCTCGGGGTCGGTGGCGCGGTTGCGGTAGTAGCCGGCGACCTCAGGGTGGGGCAGGACGAGGAAGCGGTCGGCCGCGATGGCGTCGAGGAGCGCGTCGGCGACGTCCTCGGGCTCGATGGCGGTGGGGGCGAGGACGAGGTCGCCCGCCGATCCGGCGGCGGTGAGCATGTCCGTACGGACGCCCTGCGGGCAGATGGCGTGGACCTTGAGGCCGCGGTGGCGGTAGGTGAGGGAGAGCCATTCGGCGAAGGCGTACGCGCCGTGCTTGGAGACGCTGTACGGGGCGGCGCCGATCATGGTGAGCAGTCCGGCGGCGGAGACGGTGGAGACGAAGCGGCCCTCGCCGCGTTCCAGCCAGGCCGGCAGGAGGGCGCGGGCGGCGCGGACGTGGGCCATGACGTTGACGTCCCAGGCGGCTGCCCAGACGTCCTCGTCGGCGAAGGCGTCGCCGGGCGAGGAGAGTCCGGCGTTGGCGCACCAGACGTCGACGGTGCCGCCGAGGGCGTCGCGGGCGGCGTCGACGACGGCGGAGGCGTCGCCGGGGACGGCGAGGGCGCCGATCTCCTCGGCGACGGCGCGGGTGCGGTCGGGGTCGAGGTCGTTGACGACGACCCGGGCGCCCTCGGCGGCGAACCGCCGGGCGAGGGCGGCGCCGATGCCGCCGCCGGCTCCGGTGACGACGACTCCGGCGCCCTTGATCCGGCCCGTGGCCGTACGCGTGTGCGGGTTCGCGCCCGCGCTCGCGTCCGTGCCGGCGCTCGTGTCCTCGCTCATGGCCCCACCTCTCCGCTGTGACGACGCGGGCAGACTAACCGGTCGGTATGTGAGGAGGGAAGGGTGGCGCGGAAGAGTGAGGACCGCACGCCTCGTTCCCGCGGGGCGTCAGGAGCGCTACCGTGCGTGCTCATGTCACGATCCCCGCGGGACCCCGAGGAGGGTGCATGAGTCTGTCGCGTCGGAGTCTGCTGGCCGCCGGAGGCGCGCTCGGCGCCGTGGCCGCCGCCCCGTCGACCGCCGCGGCGGCACCTCCCGGGGAGGGCAAGGGGCCGGCTCACGGCCGGGTGCGGACCGGTTTCGAGCGGCTCGCGGCGGACGGGTACGCGCTGCTCGCCGGGGAGCGCGTCGGTGTCGTCACCAACCCCACCGGCATCACCCGCGACGCCACCCACATCGTCGACGTCATGCACGCCGACGAGCGGATCGACCTCGTCGCCGTCTTCGGCCCCGAGCACGGCTTCCGCGGGACCGCCCAGGCCGGCGGCTCCGAGGGCCGCCACGACGACCCGGCGACCGGACTGCCCGTCTACGACACGTACCTCAAGAGCGGGCAGCCGCTCGCCGACGTCTTCACCGCCTCGGGCGTCGACACGGTCGTCTTCGACATCCAGGACGTCGGCGCCCGCTTCTACACCTACATCTGGACGCTGTACGACTGCATGGTGGCGGCCTCCCTGGCCGGGAAGCGGTTCGTGGTCCTGGACCGGCCGAACCCGGTCACGGGGCGGGCCGCGCTGGGGCCCGTCCTCGACCGGGCGTTCGCGACCTTCGTCGGCCGCGAGCCGATCGCGCAGGCCCACGGCATGACGGTGGCCGAGCTGGCCCGGCTGTTCAACGGCGAGTTCCTGGCCCGGCCGGTCGAACTGGAGACGGTACGGACGTCGGGGTGGCGGCGCTCGGAGTTCTTCGACGCGACCGGGCTGCCGTGGGTGCCGCCGAGCCCCAACATGCCGACGCCGGAGACCGCGCTCGTCTACGCGGGCACCTGCCTCTTCGAGGGCACGAACCTCTCCGAGGGGCGCGGCACGACCCGCCCCTTCGAACTCCTCGGCGCCGAGGGCGTCGACCGGCGCTGGGCGGAGGCCGCGAACGCGCTGGGGCTGCCCGGGGTCCGCTTCCGCGAGGCGTACTTCTCACCGACCTTCTCCAAGTTCCAGGGCCGGACGGTGGGCGGCGTCCAGCTCCACGTCCACGACCGGGACGCCTTCGATCCGGTACGGACCGGGATCGGCCTCCTCGTCACGGCCCGCCGCTCCTGGCCGGGCTTCGCCTGGCGGGCGGACAACTGGATCGACAAGCTCACCGGTTCGACCCGGGTGCGGACCTTGATCGACGCGGGCGCGGACGTCGACGAGGTGGTCGGCGCGTGGGCGACGGACCTCGCGGCCTTCCGCGCGGTGCGGGAGGAGTACCTGCTCTACCGCTGACGGGGGGCCGGCGGGGCGCGGGCCCCGCATCCGACGGGCGGCGCGGCCGCGGGTCCGACACGGTCGGCGCGCCGGGCCGCGGCCACGTCTGACGGGCGGCGCGGACGGGCATCCTTGCCGTGGAGCCGCCGCCCGCGCACCGCGCGCCCAGGGGTGCGGCGGCCGCCTCGACGTGGAGGGACGGTCGGGCCGTGGCCGGGATGAGTGTGGAACCGTACCGGGAGCTCACCTTCGACAAGGACGGCGACGGTCCCGCGGGCCAGGCCGCCGAACTGGTGGCGCTGGCCCGCCGCGGGGTCACCGACCTGGTGGTCTTCGCCCACGGGTGGAACAACTCCCCCTCCGGCGCCACCCGCCTCTACTCCGACTTCCTCGCGCCGTTCCCCGCGCTGTTCGCGCCGGGCGTGGAGCCCGCGTACGCGGGGGTGATCTGGCCCTCGATGATGTTCACGGACGAGTCCGTGCCCGACTACCGGGCGCTGGTGACGGTGCTGCCGGAGAAGGAGCCGGTGCTGGCGCGGCTGACGGAGCTGCTCGACCTGGCACCGCCGGAGGAGGCCGCGTTCGAGGAGTTCGGGGCGCTGCTGCGGGAGTTGACGGACGTGGCGGGCGGGACGGGCGGCGTGACGGGCGGGGGCCGGGAGGCGGCCCTCGGGGCCGGGGAGCCGGTGCCGGAGTTCCTGGTCGCGGACCCGGTGGCGGTCTGCGCCGCGTTCACCGCGGCGCTGGAGGGCGGGGCCGGGGCGGACGGGGCCGAGGAGGGGTTCGGTCCGGGGTTGCGGCGGTACTGGAAGGGGGCCGGGGAGGCGCTGCGCCAGGCCACGTACTACGTGATGAAGAAGCGGGCCGGTCGGGTGGGCGAGCACGGGCTCGGGCCGCTGCTCGCGGACGTGGGCCGCGCCGCGCCGGGGCTGCGCGTGCACCTCGCGGGGCACAGCATGGGCGCCCGGCTCGTCGCGTACGCCCTGCGGGGGCTGCCGTCCGGGATCAGGCCGGTGGCTTCGGTGACGCTCCTTCAGGGGGCTTTCTCGCACTACGCGTTCGCGGCGCGGCTGCCGCACGACCCGGGCCGGTCGGGGGCGCTGCGGGACCTGCAGCGGCGGGTGCGCGGACCTGTGGTGGCCTGCTACTCGCACCACGACAGCGCGCTCCGGGTGATGTACCCGCTCGCCTCGCGCCTCGCGAACGACTCGGCGTCCCTCACCGGGCCGCTCGCGCCGGGGACGCCGGGGCCGGGGGTGCCGGGACGGGCCCCGGGGCCGGGGGTGCCGGGACGGGCCCCGGGGCCGGGGGTGCTCGGCCTCGACGACCCGCGCTGGGGCGCGATCGGGTACGACGGCGTGCGGGCCGTGCCGGGGACGGTGGAGCGGACGATCGCCGCGGTGCTGCGCGAGGGCGTGCCCGGGTCGGGCTGCGTCAGTGTGGACGCGGCGGAGGTGGTCCGCTCGCACAGCGACATCGTGCGCGGGGAACTGGCCCGCGTGGTGGTCGCGGCGGCCCGCGCGGGCCGCTGACGTCCCCGGACGCCCCTGACGTCCGTACGCCGTCGACGTCCGCGGACGTCGGGGACGCCGGGCCGGAGGCGCGGGTTCCGCCGAACCCCTCCCGCCCCGCCGGCACCGGTGATGGCTGCCATCCGCATTCCGATGGAACATCGCGGGCCGCTCGTTCGTCCCTCTGATACCGCGGAAGGACCAGCGACGGAGGTGGCGAGGGATGGCCGGTTTCCGGAGTCTCGCGAGACAGGTGCGCGATCCCGGCTTCGACACGGCGCTGCGCAGGTACTCGCTGCGCAAGTGTCTGGAGCGGTTCGCGCCGTACGGACACCGGGCGACCTGGGACCACCTGTGCCGACGGCACGGCTTCGGTCCCGAGGACCGGGACGTCGACCCGGAGCGGCTGGTGGCCGCGCTCGACGAGGTGGAGGAGGCGCGGGCCGTGTGGTTCGCGTACGAGGAGGAGTTCGCGGCCCGGCGGCGGCGCGAGAAGCACGACGGGCTGCGCGGGCTCGGCGCGCTCGACGACTGGCACCGGCGCGTCTGGGGCGGCAACGGCGTGGTGCGGTGCGGTGATCCGGAGGTGCACCCGTCGGAGCCGCTGCCGGAGGTGCTGCGGCGGCTGATAGCGACCCTGGAGCGCGGTCCCGGCGACCGGTGCCCGGTCTGCGCCGGTGCGGACTTCGCGTGGCCGCGCGGTGGGGGCGTCGAGCCGTGGACCGGCCCCGCGTGCGGTGACTGCGGTGTGACCGTGCCCCGAGCCGTACTGACGCCCGGTGCCCTGGCGCGCGCCGGCGCCCCACGCTCGCGGACGCTGGCCCCCGCCGCGTGACCGCCTCCCGTTCCTGACGGACGGGCATCGGGCGCGGGGCGCCGGACGCGGCGTCCCGGGCGGAGCCGGTCGCGGCCGCCCCGGCGTACCGAGGGGCGGCCGCGGGTCACCGACCGGTGGGGTCCTGTGCGGCGGGCCGGCGCAGCGGCATCAGGCGGGAGCCCGCCATGCGCTCGCCGATGACGTCGTCGGGGTTGGACAGGACGCAGGTCTCCAGGGAGAGGCAGCCGCAGCCGATGCAGTCCGTCAGGTGGTCGCGGAGCCGGCCGAGCTGGGTGATGCGCTCGTCGAGTTCGGCGCGCCAGGTGGCGGAGAGCCGGGCCCAGTCCTCGTTGGTGGGGGTGCGCTCCTCGGGCAGCTGGGAGAGCGCCTCGCGGATGGTCGCGAGGGGGATGCCGACGCGCTGTGCGGCCCGGACGAAGGCGACCCTGCGGAGGGTGTCGCGGCCGTACCGGCGCTGGTTGCCGGAGGTGCGGCGGCTGTGGATGAGCCCCTTGGCCTCGTAGAAGTGCAGGGCGGAGACGGCGGCCCCACTGCGGGCGGAGAGCTGGCCGACGGTGAGTTCGTGGATCTTCTCTGGAATCTGCGGCACCCCTCGAACCCTAATGGTCCGTTGACAGCGGCCCCCGCACCGCACATGCTGAGCAAGCGCTTGGATACCGACCGTTGGGTATGCCGCTACAGAAGGGGACGGAACATGGCCGAGCCGAGGATCTTCACCTCCGCCGAGGAGCTGCGCGCGGGGGTCGGCGAGCAGCTGGGGCACAGCGACTGGCTGGAGATCGACCAGAAGCGGATCGACCTCTTCGCCGAGGCGACCGGGGACCACCAGTGGATCCACGTGGACCCGGAGCGCGCCGCCACCGGCCCCTTCGGCACGACGATCGCGCACGGCTATCTGACCCTGTCGCTGCTGCCGCTGTTCGTCCCGCAGGTGCTGCGGGTCGAGGGCGTGAAGATGGGCCTGAACTACGGCACGGAGAAGGTCCGCTTCCCGGCCCCCGTGCCCGTCGGCTCCCGGCTGCGCGCGACCGCCGTCCTGACGAAGGTCGAGGAGGCGGGCGGCGGCGTGCAGGTGACCGCCGCGGTGACGGTGGAGCGCGAGGGCGGCGAGAAGCCGGTCTGCGTCGCCGAGTCGGTCTCCCGCTACTACTTCTGAGCCCCGGCTCCCACTCCCGCCCGCACCGCCACTCCCGCTCCCGGGCCCACACCCGCTCCGGGGCCCGTTCCTACGTCCGGGCCCCGACCATCCGCAGGACGAGGTCGGCGTAGAGCGCGCCGACCTCGTCGGGCGTCCGGCGCCCCTGGGTGTTGAACCAGCGCGCGACGTCGATGCAGAGCGAGAGCACGGCGACCGTGGTGCCGGGGACGTCCGGCACGTCGAACTGGCCCGCCGCGACACCCTCGTTGATGATCCGCCGCACGGTCGCGTCGGTCTCGCGGCGCAGCTCCACGATCTCGGCGCGGTGCTCCGGGCCGAGGGCGTCGAGCTCGTACTGGACGACGCGGGCCGTCGTGTGCCGCTCGGCGTGCCAGCGGACGAAGGAGCGGACGGCGTCGGCGAGCCGCTCGGCGGCGCTGCCGTCGCCGTCGGCCGCGGCCCGGAGGATCTCCAGGGCCCTGTCGTGGCCGATGCGGCTGATCCGGTGGAGCAGCTCTTCCTTCGTCTTGTAGTGGATGTAGAGCGCGGCCGGGCTCATGCCGGCGCGGCCCGCGATGTCACGGGTGGTGGTGGCGTGGTAGCCGCGCTCGGCGAACGCCTCGACGGCCGCCACCAGCAGCCGCCGGGCGGCCTCGGGCGTGACCTCGCCCCACGGCACGTCCTCCTCGCCGCCGGGCGTCTCCTCCGCCGCGCTCATCCCACACTCCTCCTCGGACCCGTCAGGACGAACACCATACAACGAAGCTGAGCAAGCGCTTAGAGCTTCTGGAAGGGGTCGTGCTCGGCGAGGAGCTTCTCGAGGCGGGCCTGGTCGACGCGGCTGACGATCTGGCCCGCCTCCTGCCGGTCGCGGACGACCTTGGCGAGGGTGAAGGCGGAGGTGGTGAGGTAGAGGACGGAGACGGCGAGGAAGGCCCGCACCCAGGCACTGGCCTCAAGTTGGTAGACGCCGATGCCGACGGCGGCGAGGGCGATGCCGAAGGAGAGGACGGCCTGCGCGTAGTACGCGGCGGTGTTCTGCTGCTTGACCGGAGAGTCGCTCATGCGATCAAGGGTCGGGCGGATGTGGGCCACGCCACATCCGCCCGCGTACTCAGCCGCCCCGACCGGATACTCAGAAGGCCCAGAAGGCGGGGGCTCAGAAGGCGGAGACGCCCGTGAGCGCGCGGCCGATGATCAGCTTCTGGATCTGGCTGGTGCCCTCGTACAGGGTCATCACGCGGGCGTCCCTGAGCAGCTTCCCGACCGGGTACTCGTCGATGTAGCCGTAGCCGCCGAAGACCTGGAGGGCGTTGTTCGCGCAGCGGACGGCGGCCTCGGAGGCGTACAGCTTCGCCTGGGACGCGGCCGTGGCGAACTCCTGGCCCCGGTCCACGAGGTCGGCGACCCGCCAGGTGAGGAGCCGGGCCGCGTCCACGTCGACGGCGATGTCGCTGAGCAGCTCCTGCACCAGCTGGTACGAGGCGATGGAGCGGCCGAACTGCTCGCGCTCCCCGGCGTACCGCACGGCGGCGTCGAGCGCGGCCTGCGCGATGCCGACGCATCCCGCGGCGACCGACATGCGCCCCTTGGCGAGGGCGGACATCGCGACCGTGAAGCCCTTCCCCTCGGGCCCGAGCATCGCGCGG
This sequence comes from Streptomyces sp. NPDC003327, assembly GCF_053589515.1. Lineage (NCBI taxonomy): Bacteria > Bacillati > Actinomycetota > Actinomycetes > Kitasatosporales > Streptomycetaceae > Streptomyces > Streptomyces sp. NPDC003327. The sequence goes on from NZ_JBSFSA010000049.1 coordinate 40,523, forward strand.
GCCGGGACGCGGACGTCCTCCAGGACCAGTTCGGCGGTGGCCTGGCCACGGAGGCCGAGCTTGCCGTGGACGGGGCGGCGGGTGAGGCCGGGGGTGTCGGTGGGGACCAGGAAGGCGGAGACGCCCCTGTGGCCGGGGGTGTCGTTGGTGCGGGCGAAAAGCAGGACGACATCCGCCCAGGTGCCGTTGGTGATGAACATCTTGGTGCCGTTGACGACGTAGTCGTCGCCGTCGCGCACCGCGCGCGTGGTGAGGTTCCCCGCGTCCGAACCGGTGCCCGGCTCGGTGAGGCCGAAGCAGCCGAGCGCCTCTCCGGCGGCGAGCCGGGGCAGCCACGCGCGCTTCTGCTCCTCGCTCCCCCAGGACGCGATCGTCTTGGCGACGAGGCCGAGCGAGACGGAGACGATGCCGCGCACGGACGAGTCGCCGCGCCCCAGCTCCTCGGTGACGAGGCAGTACGCGAGGTGGTCGCCGCCCGAGCCGCCGTACTCCTCGGGGACGGTGAGCCCGAGGAAGCCGACGGCGCCGAGCTTCTTCACGATCGCCCGGTCCACCTCCTCGGCCCGGTCCCAGGCCACCACGTGCGGGGTGACCTCGCGGGCGACGAAGTCCTCGGCAAGCCGCCGTACGGCCTCCTGCTCCTCGCTCAGCTCCAGATTCATGCGTGCCACCCCACTCGGCGTTAAATTACCACTGCTAGTTTTATGGTGCAGGCCTACTATGTGCGCCATGGCCCGACCGCGCAAGCCCCTGCTCAGCCGAGACCGCATCGTCGAGACGGCGGGAGCGCTCGTGGACGCGGAGGGTCTCGCCGGCCTCTCCACGCGTCGACTCGCGGCCGAACTCGGCGTCAGCGGCCCGTCCCTCTACAACCACTTCCGCACGAAGGACGAGATCCTCGACGCGGTCGCGGACTCGGTCAGCGCGAAGATCGACCTGTCGATGTTCGAGGAGGCCGACGGCCGCGACTGGCGGACGGCCCTGCACGACTGGGCGGTCTCGTACCGCGCCGCCCTCGCCGACCACCCGCACGTCGCCCCGCTCCTCGCCCAGGGCCCCGGCCGCCGTCCGGCGGGCCTGCGGGTCGCCGACGCGGTCTTCGGCGCGATGGTCCGGGCGGGCTGGCCGCCCGCCCAGGCCACCTCCATCGGCGCGCTGATGCGCTACTTCGTCACCGGCTCCGCGCTCGGGTCCTTCGCCGGGGGCTTCGTCGACGACGAGACCGCCTACGACCCCGCCGACTACCCCCACCTCGGCCAGGCCCACCGCCTCGCGGAGCACCGCCAGAAGGTCGACGAGCGGGCCTTCGCGACCGGACTGCGGGCCCTGCTCGACGGTCTGACGACGCAGTACGAGGCGGGCGTCCGGGGGAACTGGGCGAAGCGCGACGAGTAGCGGATCCCGGCGCCGGGGCGCGCGCCCGGGTGCCGGTGCACGCCTCGACACCGCGGCACGTCTCGGCGTCTGGGCACGCCTCGACACCGGGGCACGTCTCGCCGCCGGTGCGTTTCCGTGTCGGTACGTTTCGGTGTCGGCCGAAACGTACGTGCGGGATGCTGGGGGGCATGGCAGCACACGATCTCGCAGCCCTCGCGGCCCTCTTCGCGGACGAGACCCGGGCCTCGTTCCTGCTCGCCCTGCTCGACGGGCGGTCCTGGACCGCGGGCGAGCTCGCCCGGCACGCGGGCGTGGCCCCGTCCACGGCGACCGAACACCTGGGCCGGCTCGTCACCGGCGGCGTGCTCGCCGAGGAGCGCCAGGGCCGGCACCGGTACGTGCGCCTCGCCGACGCCGGCGTCGCGCACCTGGTGGAGGACCTGGCCGCCCGGTCCCAGCCGCCGGCGCCCGCCCCGCCCCGGTCGCTGGGGGCCGCGAGCGCCGGGCGGGCGATGGCCCGGGGGCGGACCTGTTACGACCACCTCGCGGGCCGGCTCGGGATCGCGATCACCGACGCGATGACCACGCGCGGACTGCTGCGCCAGGACACCGGGTTCGCGCTGACGGACCGGGGCCTCGCGTGGTTCGCGGAGCTGGGCCTCCCCCTCGTACCCAGGGGCAGGCGGCCGGTCGCGCGCGGCTGTCTCGACTGGACCGAGCGCAGGCCGCACCTGGCCGGGCTCGCGGGCGCCGCGCTCTGCGCGCACGCGCTGGAGGCCGCCTGGTGCGTACGGATCGGGACGGAGCGCGCGGTGAAGGTGACCGCGGACGGCGAGCGGGCCCTGCGCCGGTCGCTCGGCATCGACCCGGCGACGTTGCGGTGAGCGCCGAAAGGTCCACGGCCTACGGTCGTCCCATGCAGAAGCGAACCTCCCGCCTCGCGCTCGCCGCCGCCGGTGTCACCGTCGTCCTGTGGGCCTCCGCCTTCGTCTCCATCCGCAGCGCGGGCGCGGCCTACTCCCCCGGCGCCCTCGCCCTCGGACGGCTGCTCGCCGGCTCCCTGGTCCTCGGGGCCGTCCTGCTGATACGGCGGGAGGGCCTGCCGCCGCGGGCCGCCTGGCCCGGCATCCTGACGTCCGGACTGCTCTGGTTCGGGGTCTACATGGTGGTCCTCAACTGGGGCGAGCAGGAGGTCGACGCGGGCACCGCCGCGATGGTCGTGAACATCGGCCCCGTCCTGATCGCGCTGCTCGGCGCCCGGTTCCTCGAGGAGTCGCTGCCGCCCCGGCTGGTCGCGGGGATGGCCGTGTCGTTCGCGGGCGCGGTGGCGGTGGGCCTGTCGATGTCGGGGGAGGGCCACGCCTCGGTGCTCGGCGTCGCGCTCTGCCTCCTCGCGGCCGTCGCGTACGCCGGCGGGGTCGTCGCCCAGAAGCCCGCACTCGCCCACGGCAGCGCGCTCCAGGTGACGACGTTCGGGTGCCTGGTGGGCGCGGCGGCCTGTCTGCCCTTCGCGGGGCAGCTGGTGACGGAGGCGGCGCGGGCCCCGCTCCCGGCGACGCTGAACATGGTGTACCTGGGCGTCTTCCCGACGGCGCTGGCGTTCACGACCTGGGCGTACGCCCTGGCCCGTACGACCGCTGGGCGGATGGGAGCGACGACCTACGCCGTCCCCGCGCTGGTGGTGGTGATGGCGTGGGTGCTCCTCGGCGAGCTGCCGGGCGCGCTGACCCTCGCCGGGGGCGCGCTGTGCCTGGCGGGGGTGGCCGTGGCCAGGTCGCGCCCGCGCCGGGTCCGGGCGACCGAGCCCGTCTGATCGCCGGGCCCGGGGCCCGGCGCCCGGGGGTGGGGCCGCCGCGCGGGGGCCCCCGCCGGCCCGGCCTCCCGGCGGACGGAAAAACCACAAGGGAAGGACGGCGGGGAGGGGAAGAGGGGGTGTAGGGGAGGGTAGGTG
>NZ_JBSFSA010000050.1:0-43254 GCF_053589515.1 Streptomyces sp. NPDC003327
AAAAATAACCACCAAAAAGAGGAAATAAAGATTTTTGTATATGGTTATTTTTTTAGACTCGGCTCATTACCTGCCCGCGGGTGGTTTTCCACGCCAACCCCCCCGCCCCTCGATAAAAGCGCAGGTCAAAGCCGTTCGAGCGGTACCCCGGGCCCTACGTCACGACTTCGCGGCGGTTACGCCAGGCCGAGATCGGCGAGCTGGTAGCCGGTCAGGTACGGCAGCCCCGCCTCCGCGATGGCTCCGGCGGCGCCCCGGTCGACGATCGTCGCCACGGCCACGACCTCGCCGCCCGCCTCGCGGACGGCCTCGACGGCGGTCAGCGGCGAGCCGCCGGTGGTCGAGGTGTCCTCGACCACGAGGCAGCGACGACCCTTGACGTCGGCGCCCTCGATGCGGCGCTGCATGCCGTGCGCCTTCTGCGCCTTGCGGACGACGAAGGCGTCGAGGCGCTCCCCGCGCGCGGCGGAGGCGTGCAGCATCGAGGTCGCCACCGGGTCGGCGCCGAGGGTCAGACCGCCGACGCAGTCGAAGTCGAGATCGGCGGTGAGGTCCAGCATGACCTGGCCGACGAGCGGGGCGGCCTCGCCGTCCAGCGTGATCCGGCGCAGGTCGATGTAGTAGTCGGCTTCCCGACCCGACGAGAGGGTCACCTTGCCGTGCACCACGGCCTTGTCCTTGATCTGCTGGAGCAGCTCAGCACGTACGTCAGTCATGCCCCGAGCTTAAGCGCGCCGCCAACTCCACACGCTCTCGACCTCCAGGGGGTCGATCGGGGTGACGAGGCGCGGGTGGGTGTTGAGGCCGTTCGGGGGGCCGGACTGCGGCTCGACGCAGACCGCCTCCGCCGGCTCGTCGTAGATGACGACCCACTCGGCGCGGCTCGCCACCTTGAGCTCCAGCTCGCCGGGCCAGGTGAGGGTGACGTCGACGCCGTCGGGCATCCCGAAGCAGTCGTCCCAGGGGCCGGGCAGGGGGGCGATCCGCTCACCGGTGGGCAGGTGGTCGGCGCCGCGCTCCTCCTGCCAGGCGGGCGTGAAGTCGATCCGTACGTCCTCGCCGCCGGCCCCGAGGTTCCGCAGGAACCAGGGGTGCCAGCCGGCCTGCGCCGGGAAGGAGGCGTCGTACGTCTCCACGCCGAAGCGCAGGGTGAGGGAGTCCTCGGCCAGCTCGAAGACCTGTGTGACCAGGCCCGTGTACGGCCAGGGGTCACCGAGCTCACAGGTGAACACGGCCTCGGTCGCGGAGGTCCGGGCGGTCTTCCAGGCGAGGTCCCGTACGGTGCCGTGGATCGCGTGCGGGGCCGCGTTGATCGGCAGCCGGTGCTCGGTGGCCCCGTTGTGGAAGCGGCCGAGCGCGGTCCGCCCGCACCAGGGCACCATCGGGAAGCTGCCGTACCGCTCGCCCTGGCGCAGCACCTCCGTGCCGCCGATCCGCAGGCTCTCGATCCGGCAGCCGTTCTCGGGGCTGATGGTCAACTCGGCGTCGCCCGCCGTCAGTCGCGTCTGCATGCTCACGCTCCGACCCTAGCCCCGGTTGGACCGTGTCAACGACGCTTCGACGACGGATCGACAAGCGGATCGGGGAGCCGATCGGACAGCGGATCGGACAGCGGATCGGACGGCAGCTTCAGCGGCGGCGGCGCAGCGCCCGTCCGACGACCACGGCGGAGGCGAGCGCGAGGGCGGCGGCGGGGGCGACCCACCGGAGGGTCGCGCCCGCGCCGGAGGCCTCGGGGGCGGGCACCGGGGCGTACCGCCCGCGCGGCGGGGCGTGGTCGACCTCCTCGGCGCTACGCCCGATCATGGTGCGCCGGGCGTGGGCGGCCTCGGCCGCGGGCTTCGCCACGGGGAACTCCACCGCGTCGAACTCCTCGCCCGCGAAGTACTCCTCGGTGAGGCCCTCCTCCGCGAGGGCCTCCTCGGCGGGCGCGTCGAGGGGCGTCGGCAGGACCGGGGTGTCCGGGAGGGAGCCGTCGCCGGGCTCCTCGATCCCGTCGTCCACGCCGTCCTCGTCGCTCTCCGCGCCGTCGGCCGAAGGCCCGGACGCCAGAGCCGACCCCGCGCCGGCCCCGGTCCCCGCACCCGACGCCGTCCCCGGCTCCGGCTCCGTCCCCGCACCCTCCTCCGGTCCCGTCCCCGGCGCCGTCTCGTCGGCGAGCCCGGCCACCGCCTCCGCGAACCGGTCGAGGAGCCGGATCCCGGCCGTGGCACGGGCCTCCTCGGGGGCCTCGGCCAGCCGGCCGGCGGCCGAGACGGCTCCGGTGAAGCTCAGGCTCGTGCCCTCGGCCAGCGGGGTGAGGACGACGGTCAGCGACACCTCGACCTCGCCCTTGCCGCGCACCTCGGCGCCCTCGCCCTCGTACGTGATGGCGTCGTCCCGCTCGACGATCCGCAGGGCGCCCCGGTAGGTGATGGTGTTGCCACCGACCCGGAGCTTCAGCCTGCCCGCGAGGGGCCCGGCCTCCGCGTCGGCGTCCCGCTGCAGGCCGGGGACGCAGCGCGCCACCCGTGCGGGATCGGTGAGCGTCGCGCGCAGGACCTCGGCCGGGACCGGAACGAACACCTCATGCTCCATGGGAGCCGAGCCTACTCAGAGCGGGCCGCCCCGTCGCCTGTTCGCGCCGGGGCGGCGCCCGGCGCCCCGCTCCGGTACCGCACTCAGTTGCCGTAGCGCGGGTGGACCAGCGTCGAGGGCGGCAGCCCGGCGACCCGCGCCCGCTCGGCGCGGCGCGCCGCGGCCTCCAGGGCGCCGGGGCCGAGCGAGCGCGGCCGGGGCGCGCCGGGGGCGAGCGCGAGGACGGGGGGCCGGGTGCCGGGGACGGCGAGGAGGAGGCCCCAGTCACCCGGCTGCCGGTCGTTGCCGCTGGTGCGGTCGGCGCGGTCGGGGCCCGCGGAGAAGCCGGGGGTGCGGCCGCTCGCGCTGTACGGGCGGGTGGCGTACCCGGCGGCCCGCAGGGTGGCCTCGACCGTCCAGTACGTGTGCGGGCGGCCGATGACCGAGCCGGCGTGGACGACGAGCCGCCCGGCGGCCGTCAGGGACCGGGCCGCGAGCCCGTAGAACTCCTGCGAGTAGAGCTTGGTGCTGGGGGTGATGCCCGGGTCCGGCAGATCGGAGATCAGCACGTCGTACCGTTCCTGCACACGATCGGCGGCGCCCCTCAGCCAGGTGAACGCGTCCTCGTGGACCACCCGCACCCGGGGGTCGCGGAAGGCCTGGCCGTTGAGCGCGGCGAGCGCCGGGTCCGTGCGGGCGAGCCGTACGACCCCGGGGTCGAACTCCACGACGGTGACGGAGCGGACGCCGGGGTAGCGCAGCACCTCGCGGGCGGCGAGCCCGTCCCCGCCGCCGACGATCAGCACGCGCCCGTGCGGGCCGTTCATCGCCGGGTGGACGAGCGCCTCGTGGTAGCGGTGCTCGTCCCGGCCCGAGACCCGCAGCCGGCCGTCGAGGAACAGGTCGGGCGGGCCCTCCCGGCCCCCGGTCACCACCACCTCCTGGAGGTCGGTGTGGACGGCGACCCGCACCCGCTCCCCGTACACCGCCCGCCGCGCGGCCTCCTCGAAGTCGTCGACGAGAGCGGTCGCGGTGGCGAGCACGGCGAGGACCGCGAGGTTCACGCCGAGGAGCAGGCTCCGGGAGCGGGCGGTGAGGTCGCGGCGGAACACCCACAGCACGAGCCCGCCGCCCGCGACCACGTTCACCGCGCCGGTGACGAGCGCGCCGGTGAGCTGGCCGAGCCAGGGCAGCAGCAGGAACGGGAAGGCGAGCCCGCCGACGAGCGCGCCCACGTAGTCGGCGGCGAAGAGGTCGGCGACCGTCCCCGCCGCGTCGTCCCGCTCCCCCGTCGACGGGGGCCCTCCCGCGCGCCCCGGCCGGCCCGAGCCGGCCGGCGACGACCCGGGCGCCCGCTGTATGAGGGACATCAGGAGCGGGATCTCGGCGCCGATGAGCACGCCGATGGCCAGCGAGAACCCCACCACGACGTACCGCGGCTCGCCGAACCACGCGAAGGCCGCGTACAGCACCATCGCCGAGCAGCCGCCGACGAGCGCGAGCGCGCCTTCGACCAGGCCGAAGCCGACGGCGGCACGGCAGCGCAACCGCTTGGCGAGGAGCGAGCCCGCCCCCATCGCGAAGACCATCACGGACAGCACGACGGAGGCCTGGGTGACCGAATCCCCGATCAAGTACGAGGCCAGGGCCACCAGTTCGAGCTCGTAGACCAGACCGCAGGCGGCGCAGACGAAGACCACGGCGAGGACCGGGAGGCGCACCTCCGGCTCGCGCCGCCGCCGCACGGGCGACGGTCGCCGCACTCTCGTGGGCGGCATGGTCAGGGTCGGCTCGGTCATGTCCGTAACGCTACGTCACGCCACCCCCACCCCTTGTCACCCACACGAGTGCACCTGGGCCCGGGGGGTGGCGCGTCAGAGCGCTGCGGGCATACGTGCGCCGATGCGGGTTCTGGTGACCACCAACTGCCCTTCCTGCGGGTACGCGTGCCAGGTGCGCCAGCGCACCTGGCCCTCGTGGCGCTGCGCCAGCATCGCCGTGAAGGCGTGCGGCGAGCCGGGGAAGGTCCCCGCGAGTCCGTTCGGGTGGTCGGCGACCAGGGCGAGCAACTCCTGCGCACGGCCCGCGAAGGAGCCGTGCGGGAGCGTCTCGACCCGGGCGGCGAATTCGTACTCCCACTCGCCGACGCGCTTGGAGACGCCGAGCGGGAGCGGGGTGCTGCTGCCGGGCATACAGGCCACGGTCTCCGAGCAGCTGCGGCCGTCCTCCTCCAGGAGGACTTGGTGGGAGGCGCCGAGCAGCCGCAACTGCACGGTCGCGCCCGCTAGTTCGAGGTCGAGCACGGCGAGGGCGGGCAGCGGCTCGCGCCCGAGCGCCCAGGCAAGATCGTCCGCGCGCGTGTCGGTGTAGGAGGTCTTCAGGGTCGTGAGCATGGGTCGGCTCCGCAAACACGGTTTGACGGGTGGGCCGGGGGCGCCCCGGAGAAGGGTCCAACGGGAGTGGGGGATCGCCGGCTCGGGTCCACACACGGTCCGAGGGCTGTCTCTGTCAGGAGCGAGAGAACCACGCCCGTCGGGCGACTCGCAGCGTTTTTACCCAACTTGCTGCGTTTTCCAACCCCTTCGGGGTCCACACAGTTCACTTGTTCAATCGGAATCGATCGTTACGTCGATGCGCGGGGCCGATCCGATGTGCTTGCGGAGCCGATCCGACGTGCCGAGGGGAGCCGGATCAGCTGCCCCCGCAGCCTCCGCCGCAGCCGGAGCCGGAGCCGCAGGAACTCCCTCCCCCGCCGCAGCCGCCACTGCCGCCCCCGCCGTCGGCCCAACTGCGTCCCCCCCTGCCGCGCCTGCCGCCCCGGTGGCTGTTGCGCCGCCTGTTCCGCGCCCCCAGGAGGGAGGACCCCGTCCCGAAAGCGATCAGGAGCACAAACAAGACGATCGCGAAGACTTCCATGATGATCAACCCCCGTATGTCTGTGGTGCGAGGGGGATGCCCGGTCCGGCACCCCGTCAAAGCGGACTTGAGCGAGACCAGAGCTTCAGCTGCACGAGGAGCTGGAGCTGGAACAGCTCGAACAGGAAGACGAGCTGGAGCAGGAGGACGAGGAGCACGACGACGACGAGGTCCCGCAGGACGACGAGGACGAGGAGGACGACGAGCCGGAGGACGAGGAGGACGAGGCGGGCCCGGCCCACCAGCTGTCGCCGCCGCGCCGGACCGGCGTGTCGTTCAGCCCCCGCGCCACGACCCCCACCACGACCGCGCACACGAGCGCGATCCCCAGGATGAAGAATGTGATGCCCATGCCAGGGCGATCCCCACCCGCGCTCCCCGCCAAAGCGCACTTGAGCAACTCCAGAGCTTCGGCCCAGGATGACCGTCATGACAAGGACGCTGCTCAACCGCCGGCTGGCCGAGTTCGGCACGACGATCTTCGCCGAGATGTCCGCCCTCGCCGCCAGGACCGGGGCGATCAACCTCGGTCAGGGCTTCCCCGACACCGACGGCCCCGAGGAGATCCGGGAGGCCGCGGTCCGCGCCCTGCGGGCGGGCCTCGGCAACCAGTACCCGCCCGGCCCCGGCGTCCCCGAGCTGCGCACGGCCGTCGCCGACCACCAGCGCGCCCGCTACGGCCTGGAGTACGACCCCGACCGCGAGGTCCTGGTCACCGCGGGCGCCACCGAGGCCATCGCCGCGGCCCTCCTCGCCCTGGTCGAGCCCGGCGACGAGGTGATCGCCCTGGAGCCGTACTACGACTCGTACGCGGCCTGCATCGCGATGGCCGGCGGCACCCGCGTCCCGGTCACCCTCCGGCCCCACGGGGGCGCCTTCGTCCTCGACCTCGACGAGCTGCGGGCCGCCGTCACCGACCGCACCCGGCTCCTGCTGCTCAACACCCCGCACAACCCCACCGGCACGGTCCTCACCCGCGCCGAGCTGACCGCCGTCGCCGAACTGGCGGTCGAGCGCGACCTCCTCGTCGTCACCGACGAGGTCTACGAGCACCTGGTCTTCGACGACGCCGAGCACCTGCCGATCGCCTCGCTGCCCGGCATGCGGGAGCGCACGGTCACCATCGGCTCGGCCGGCAAGACCTTCTCCTTCACCGGCTGGAAGGTCGGCTGGACCACCGCGAGCCCCGAGCTGACCACCGCGGTGCGCTCGGCCAAGCAGTTCCTCACCTATGTCTCCGCCGGGCCCTTCCAGTACGCGGTGGCCGAGGCCCTGCGCCTCCCCACCGCCTACTTCGACACCCTCCGGGCCGACCTCGCCGCCAAGCGGGACCTGCTGAGCGCGGGCCTGGCCCAGGCGGGCTTCCGGGTCCACAAGCCGGCCGGCACCTACTTCGTCACCACCGACATCCGCCCCCTCGGCACGTCCGACGGCGTCGCCTTCTGCCGGTCCCTGCCGGAGCGCGCGGGCGTCGTCGCCATCCCGAACGCCGTCTTCTACGACCACCGCGACGAGGGCGCCCCCTTCGTGCGCTTCGCCTTCTGCAAGCGGACCGAGGTCCTGGAGGACGCCGTCGCACGCCTCAAGCGGCTGGCCTGAGCCCCGTACGACACAAGCCCGTACGGCGGAAGCCCGGCCCCCTCGGGAGGGGCCGGGCTTCCGGGCGTACGGGTGCGGGGAGGCTCAGGCCTCGTCGCCGCCCTCGGCCTTCTCGTCCGGAGCGGCGAGGCCGAACTGCTCCACGATCCACTTGTCGAACTCGATGGAGGCGCGGACCCAGCTGACCGTCGAGGAGACGAAGTGCTCCAGGGCGACGCCGGTGCCGATCAGCATCTGGGCCTCGCCGATGAGGCGGAGGGTGGCGGAGCCGTCCTCCTCCTCGTGCAGGTGCGTGTAGACCTTCGGCCACAGGGTGCGGCGGTTCCAGTCGTCGATCGCGTCCAGGACCTTGGCGCGGTCGTCGGCCGAGTGCGGGCGGTCGTAGAACGTACGGACCGAGAAGACCTGCTGCTCGTCCTCGCCGCGGAACATGAAGTAGGTGCGGAACTCCTCCCACGGCGCCGCGAGGTCACCCTCGTCGTCGACGACGTACTTCAGCTCCATCTGGTCGAGGAGCTGCTTGACGAGGTCCTGGTCGGGGACGACGGGGCCCGCCGGTCCTGCGGCCTGAGGCTGGGGCTGGCCCCCGAAATTCGGAATCGAGGACGGGTCGATGCTCACCGTGTATTTCCCTTCGTACGGATGCTCGCCATCCTCCCCCATGCCGGGCGGTACGTGGCAAGTCCCCACGGCGCGATCCGCTGCCGGCTGACAGGATCTCGCCCCAAGGGGGCAACGCTCGTCACCCGCGCCGCCCCCGCTCCGGCCTGTTCCGGAAGAAGCGACCTAATGGGCGGCGCCGACGATCAGGCCGTCCTCGAAGCGGTCCACCCGCACGGTGTCCCCGTCGCGGACCTCGCCCGCGAGGATCTCCTTCGCGAGCCGGTCGCCGATCGCCGTCTGGATCAGGCGGCGCAGCGGCCGGGCGCCGTAGGCCGGGTCGTTGCCCTCGTCCGCCAGCCAGGCCAGGGCCTCCGGGGTGACGTCCAGGGTGAGCCGCCGCTCGGCCAGCCGCTTGGCGAGCCGGTCGATCTGGAGCTGCGCGATCCGGCCGAGCTCGGCCTTGTCGAGGGCCGAGAAGACCACCAGGTCGTCGAGCCGGTTGAGGAACTCGGGCTTGAAGCTGGCCCGTACGACCTCCAGGACCTGCTGCTTCTTCTCCTCGGCGCTCGTCAGCGGCTCCACGAGGTACTGGCTGCCGAGGTTCGAGGTGAGGATCAGGATGGTGTTGCGGAAGTCCACGGTCCGGCCCTGGCCGTCGGTGAGGCGGCCGTCGTCGAGGACCTGGAGCAGGACGTCGAAGACCTCCGGGTGCGCCTTCTCCACCTCGTCGAGCAGGACCACGCTGTACGGGCGGCGGCGAACGGCCTCCGTGAGCTGGCCGCCCTCCTCGTACCCGACGTAGCCGGGGGGTGCGCCGACGAGCCGGGCCACCGAGTGCTTCTCCCCGTACTCCGACATGTCGATGCGGACCATGGCCCGCTCGTCGTCGAAGAGGAAGTCCGCGAGCGCCTTCGCCAGCTCCGTCTTGCCGACGCCGGTCGGGCCGAGGAAGAGGAACGAGCCGGTCGGCCGGTCGGGGTCGGCGATCCCTGCGCGCGTGCGGCGCACGGCGTCGGAGACGGCCCGCACGGCCTCGCCCTGGCCGATCAGCCGCTTGCCGAGCTCGTCCTCCATGCGCAGCAGCTTCTGCGTCTCGCCCTCCATGAGGCGGCCTGCGGGGATGCCGGTCCAGGCGCCGACGACGTCCGCGATGTCGTCGGGGCCGACCTCCTCCTTGACCATGGTGTCCTTGCGGGCCTCCTGCTGGGCCTCGGCCTCGCTCGCCTCCTCCAGCTCCCGCTCCAGGGCCGGGATCTCGCCGTAGAGCAGCTTGGAGGCGGTGTCGAAGTCGCCGTCGCGCTGGGCGCGCTCGGCCTTGCCGCGGGCCTCGTCGAGGCGTTCCTTCAGCTCGCCGACCCGGTTGAGGGACTGCTTCTCCTTCTCCCAGCGGGCGGTGAGGCCGCGCAGCTCCTCCTCGCGGTCGGCGAGGTCGCGCCGCAGCTTCTCCAGGCGCTGCTTGCTCGCCGCGTCCGTCTCGTTCTTGAGCGCCAGCTCCTCCATGCGGAGGCGGTCCACGGAGCGCTGGAGCTCGTCGATCTCGACCGGGGACGAGTCGATCTCCATGCGGAGCCGGGAGGCCGCCTCGTCGACGAGGTCGATGGCCTTGTCGGGCAGGAAGCGGGAGGTGATGTACCGGTCGGAGAGGGTCGCGGCGGCCACCAGGGCGGAGTCGTTGATCTGCACCTTGTGGTGGGCCTCGTACCGGCCCTTGAGGCCGCGGAGGATGGCGATCGTGTCCTCGACCGTCGGCTCGGCGACCAGGACCTGCTGGAAGCGGCGCTCCAGGGCGGGGTCCTTCTCGATCCGCTCGCGGTACTCGTCGAGGGTCGTGGCGCCGACCATGCGCAGTTCGCCGCGGGCCAGCATCGGCTTGAGCATGTTGCCCGCGTCCATGGCGGAGTCGCCGCCGGCGCCGGCGCCGACGACCGTGTGCAGCTCGTCGATGAAGGTGATGATCTGGCCGTCGCTCTCCTTGATCTCGGAGAGGACGGTCTTCAGGCGCTCCTCGAACTCGCCGCGGTACTTGGCGCCCGCGACCATCGCGCCGAGGTCGAGCGAGACCAGCCGCTTGTTCCGCAGCGACTCGGGCACGTCGCCCTTCACGATCCGCTGGGCGAGGCCCTCGACGACGGCGGTCTTGCCGACGCCGGGCTCGCCGATGAGGACCGGGTTGTTCTTGGTGCGGCGCGACAGCACCTGCACGACGCGGCGGATCTCGTGGTCCCGGCCGATGACCGGGTCGAGCCTGCCCTCGCGCGCGGCGGCCGTGAAGTCCGTGCCGAACTTCTCCAGCGCCTTGTACTGACCCTCCGGGTCGGGTGTGGTCACCCGGCGTCCTCCCCTGCTCTTCTCGAACGCGTCGAGGAGCGCCGATGCGCTCGCGCCCTGCGCGTCGAGGATCTCACCGGCCTTGCCGCCCTTCGCGGCGACGGCGACGAGCAGGTGCTCGGTGGAGAGGTAGTCGTCCCCGAGCTCCTTGGCGCGCTTGTCGGCGTCGGCGATGACGGCGAGGAACTCGCGGTTGGGCTGCGGCGGCGCGACGGTGGACCCGGTGACGCTGGGCTGCGCGGCGAGCAGCCGCTCCGCGTCGCCGCGTACGACGGCCTGGTCGGCGCCGACGGCGGCGAGCAGGTCGGTGATGTTCTCGTTGTCCTGACCCGCCAGGAGCGCCAGCAGCAGGTGGGCGGGGGTCAGGTCCGGGTGCCCTTCGGACACGGCGCGGCTCGTCGCCGCGTTGATCGCGTCCCGGCTCCTGTTGGTGAGTTCGGCGTCCACGTGCGGTGCTCCTCCTCGGCTTCGCGGTCCTCGTCTTCTGCCCTGTCTTCCATGACCCTTACAGGGTACACAAAGTTGAGTCGATAACGCTCAATGTGTTCCCGGGAGCCCTCCCCCGGGTAGTTTCCGGGGCATGGCGACTGATCCGCGCAACCCCGGCGACTCGTACCTCGGCTTCTGGCGCGAGTACCACATGTGCACGCTGACCACCCCGCGTCCGGACGGCACCCCGCACGTCGTGGCGGTCGGCGTCACGTACGACCCGGAGGGCGGCGAGAACGGCATCGCGCGGGTCATCACCAACAAGCACAGCCGGAAGGTCGCCAACGTCCTGGCGGCGGGCGCGGAGGGCGCGCGGGTCGCGGTCTGCCAGGTCGACAAGGGGCGCTGGGCCACCCTGGAGGGCGTCGCCCGCATCCGTACGGAGGAGGACGCGGTCGCGGACGCGGTCGCGCGCTACGCCGACCGCTACGGCCGGACGCCGACCCCGAACCCGGACCGCGTCGTGATCGAGATCGCCCTTACCCGGGCGATGGGCCGGGCGTAGCCCCGGGCGGGCCCGGAGCGCGAGCCCCGGGGCGGCGCGCACCGGGACCGCGTCCCGTGGCGACGACCTGACGGAAAACGCACAGCGACGCCATCGCGTTTCAGGTCCGCGATGGCGCCGCTGTGTGGGGGAAGTACCTGAGCGATCTACAACGACGGGGGAATCGCTCAGGCACTGCGGGGGGTGGCGGGGATGGCCTCGGGCTCGATCAGCTGGTGGTCCCGCTGGTCGAGGTTGACGAAGATCATGCCGTACCGGATGGCACAGCGGATGGGCTGCGGGGCGCCGCGGGGACGGCGGAGACAGCGGTAGGCGCGAATGTCCTCGTCGTCGCCGCGGGTGACGAGGATCGGCTCACCGAAGAGGGTGACCATCAACGACTCGCCACGGTGCGGCACCGCGGTGACGAGGTCGATGAAGTGCCACCCCGAGCGGTAGGCACTCGCCATCTCGCGTCGAAAACGGGGATCTTCGGGAACCGTCATGCCCCCACTGACCCCCATCCCGGGTCGTCGGCGGTCGCCGGCGCCACCGCTCCCCAACCCGGGTCGGCGACGAGGGCCCGCACCGCTCCCCAGCCGGGGTCAGCGTCCGCGTCGGCCGGAGCGACGACGCCCCAGCCGGGGTCGGCCTCACGAGCCGGAGCGGCGCCCCAGCCCGGATCGCCGTTCACGACCTGGGTGCGGTACCCCCAGCCCGGGTCGGCGTTCACGACCTGAGTGCCGGAACCCCACCCCGGGTCCTCGGATGCCGTCACCGCTCCCACAGCGGCGGCTGCCATCAGTGCGACACCGGCTACGGTGCGTATGAGCTTCATGGACATGACCGAGCAACCTCACTTGAAGGTGTGAAACAACCAGCTCCCCCGCAGTCATGACGATGGCCCACTCCTCCCGTTTCCACCACTGGCTCAATGCATCATGTTCCTGTATCGCAAAAGCCTGGGGGTGTACATATGCGAACAGAACCGGCCGAAGAGGGACACCCTCACGCGCGCACAGAACTGTGCGAAGCGGGCACTCTCCTCTACACCGAAGCCCTTCGGTCAGGCCGGATCGACCGGGCGGAGACCGCCTCGGCGCCGTGTCTCATGGACCTGGACCTGCTGAGACCCGACCCGGACGACCCGCAGTGGCTGCGCCCCGTCCCCCCGTCGGCGGCCCTCACCCGCATGCTCCTCCCCATCGAGAAGGAGATACAGGAGCGCCGCCGCCTCGCCGCCCAACTCTCCGACGTCTTCGAGCCGTTCATGGCCCTCGGCGTCACCGATCCCTCGATGACCCAGGCCATCACCGTCCTCGAGGGATTCGACCGGATCAACGCCAACCTGGACCGTGCCGTCGCCGACTGCACGTCCGAACTCCTCACCGTACAGCCGGGGAAGGGCCGCAGCGCCCACACGTTCGGCGAGGCGCTCCGGCGCGTCCGCCCGCTCCTCGGCCGCGGCATCCGCATGCGCACGCTCTACCAGCACACCGCGCGCCACCAGCCCATCACCCTCGCCTACCTGGAGCGCATAGGGCCCGAGGTGGAGGTCCGCACCCTCGAGGAGATCATCGACCGGCTCATCATCGTGGACCGCAAGGTCGCCTTCGTCCCCGCGAGCCGCGACCGGCAGGTCGCCCTCGAACTGCGCCACCCCGGACTCGTCGAGTACCTCGGCGGCGTCTTCGACCAGTTCTGGCTCCAGGCCACGCCGCTGGACGCCCCCGTCGCCTACCAGCCCCCGCTCGACGGCGTCAGCGGCGTCCAGCGGTCCATCGCGCGCCTCCTCGTCGAGGGGCTCGTCGACGAGGCCATCGCCCGCCGCCTCGGCATGAACGTCCGCACCTGCCGCGCCCACATAGCCAAGCTCGCCGCCGCCCTCGGCAGCGGCAGCCGCGCCCAGCTGGGCTACCTCATCGCGCAGTCCGGCATCCTCCAGCAGGAGGACTGACGGCCGGTGTACGCGCGGATCGACCTCGACGGCCCCGCCGGGACCCTGCGGGTCTCCGGCCACGGCCTGCCCACCGTGGAGCTCGTACGGACCCCGGGCACCGCCCCCGACGCCCACACGCCCATCGGGACCCGCAGGGCGGCCCTCCTGGCCCTCACGGTCGACGGGGCGCCCGCGGGGCTCCGCACGGCCCGCGGACGGCTCCTGCGGCGCTCCTACCGCGTCGACGTGCGGACCGGCGGGGAGCGCTACCGCCTGATGCCCTGCGACCACGACCGCAGCCGCCTCACCCGGGGCCGCCGGCCGGTCGGCGAGCTCCAGTCCTCCGGCGACGGCCGGGTCGTCGACACCTGGGAGCCCGGCGCGACCCCGCTCGACGTCGCCGTCGGTACGGCCCTGGCCGCCGCCTTCGGCACGGGCGCCGCGCCCTGGTACGAGACCGTCGGCGAGATCGTCGGCGAACTCATCCCCTGATCCGGGGCCGGTGACCGCGCACGCGTGAGGCCCCCTCCACGACTGTGGAAGGGGCCTCACGTCGACGGTGCGGACCTTCGGGTCGGGGCCGTCAGGTCGGGGCCGGCAGGTCGGGGCCGTCAGGTCGGGTGGTCCGGTCAGGGCGTCCGGTCGCCGCGCTTGGGCCGCCACACCACCAGCGCGCTCGCCTGCTGCACGTCCTGGTACGGCACCAGGTCGCGCCGGTACGACGCGTGCACCTGCGCCTCGCGCTGGCGCATCGCCGCCGCCGCGCCGTCGACCGCCGCCGACAGTTCGGCGACCCGGCTCTGCAGGGCCGCGACCTGGTTCTCCAGCTCGATGATCCGCTTGATGCCGGCGAGGTTGATGCCCTCGTCCTGCGACAGCTGCTGCACCTGGCGGAGCAGCTCGATGTCCCGGGCCGAGTAGCGCCGCCCCCGGCCCGCCGTGCGGTCCGGGGAGACGAGTCCGAGACGGTCGTACTGCCGCAGGGTCTGCGGGTGCAGACCGGAGAGCTGCGCCGCCACCGAGATGACGTACACCGGCGTCTCGTCGGTCAGTTCGTACGGATTGCGTCGGCGCCCGTCCACCGCGTCACGCTCCCTTCGCAGCCTGGAACAGCTCCGCCCTGGGGTCCACGGAGGCGGTCGCCTCGCGGTAGGTCTCCAGGGCCTCGCGGGCCTTGTCGTCCAGTTCCTTCGGCACCGCGACCTCGACCGTCACCAGCAGGTCGCCGCGGGTGCCGTCCTTGCGGACCGCGCCCTTGCCGCGGGCGCGCATGGTCAGCCCGTTGGCGGTGCCGGCGGGCAGCTTGAGGGTGACCGGCGGGCCGCCGAGGGTCGGCACCTTGATCTCGCCGCCGAGCGCGGCCTCCGTGAAGGAGAC
The DNA here is from genome assembly GCF_053589515.1 of Streptomyces sp. NPDC003327. NCBI lineage: Bacteria > Bacillati > Actinomycetota > Actinomycetes > Kitasatosporales > Streptomycetaceae > Streptomyces > Streptomyces sp. NPDC003327. The sequence goes on from NZ_JBSFSA010000050.1 coordinate 14,292, forward strand.
CGGCACGGTGACCGTCAGGTTGTCGTCCTTGCGGCCGAAGACCGGGTGGGCGTCGACGTGCACGACGACGTACAGGTCGCCGTTCTGCCCGCCGCGCTCGCCCGGCGCGCCCTTGCCCCGCAGCCGGATCTTCTGGCCGTCGGAGACTCCCGCCGGAATGCGGACCTGCATGGTGCGGGAGGACTTGGCCCGCCCGCTGCCCTTGCAGACCTCGCAGGGGTTCTCGGCGATGAGCCCCCGGCCCTTGCAGTCCACGCACGGGTCGGTGAGCGAGAAGGAACCGCTGCCGCCGCGCGAGACCTGTCCTGTGCCGACGCAGGTCGGGCACACCCGGGGCGTGCCGTTCTTGTCGCCGGTGCCCGAACAGGCCGTGCACGGCTGCTGGCTGGACATGCGCAGCGGAACCGTCGCGCCCTCGATCGCCTCGGTGAAGCTGAGCGTCACCTCGGACTCGATGTCCTGGCCGCGCCGCGGCTGGGTGCGCGCACCCGCCGCGCCGCCCCGGTTGAACAGGCCGCCGAAGACGTCCCCGATGCCGCCGCCGCCGAAGCCGCCGCCCCCACCCTGGGCGCCCCCGAAGAGGTCGCCGAGGTCGAAGTTGAACGAGCCGCCGCCCGGTCCGGCCGGCCGGAAGCCGCCGTTCCCGAAGAGCGCGCGCGCCTCGTCGTACTCCTTGCGCCGCTTGGGGTCACCGAGGACGTCGTTCGCCTCGGAGATCTCCTTGAAGCGCTCCTCCGCCTTGGTGTCGCCCTTGTTGGCGTCCGGGTGGTTCTCGCGGGCGAGCTTCCGGTAGGCCTTCTTGATCTCGGCCTCGGTGGCGTCCTTGGGGACGCCGAGGACCTTGTAGTAGTCCTTCTCGACGAAGTCCTTCGTGCTCATCGACGTCCCTCCTCCCGCATGCGGGTACGGCTGTTACTCGCTGTCCTTGCCGGACGCGTCCGGCCCGTCGGAGTCGTCCGACTCCTCGCCCTTCGCCTGCGCGCCCGGCTGGGGCTCGGCGACGGCCACGCGGGCGGGCCGGATGGTCCGCTCGCCGATCCGGTACCCCGGCTGCAGGATCGCCACGCAGGTCGTCTCGGTGACGTCCGGCGCGTACGAGTGCATGAGGGCCTCGTGGATCGTCGGGTCGAAGGGCTCGCCCTCCTTGCCGAACTGCTGCAGACCCATCTTGGCGACGACGGTCTCCAGCGATTCGGCCACCGACTTGAACCCGCCCACGAGCTCGCCGTGGTCGCGGGCCCGGCCGACGTCGTCGAGGACGGGCAGGAGCTCGGTCAGGAGGCTCGCGACGGCGATCTCCTTGACCGTGACCCGGTCCCGCTCCACGCGGCGGCGGTAGTTCTGGTACTCGGCCTGGAGCCGCTGGAGGTCGCCCGTGCGCTCGGTGAGCGCGGCGCGCGCCTGGTCCAGCTGGGCGGTGAGCCCGGCGTCCCCGGCCGTGTCCTTGCTGTTCGCGTCCCCGGCCGGGGCCGCCGCGTCCTCACGGGACTCGGCGGCCTCGGCGGCGTCCTCGGGGGTGGCGCCGGAGGGGACGTCGGGCTTCTCCTCGAAGCCCGGAGTCTCCTCCGTCACGCCTGGCCACCCTTCGGCTTGTCCTCGTCGACGATCTCGGCGTCGACGACGTCGTCGTCCTGCGCCTGGGCCTGGCCGTCGCCACCCGCGGCCTGGGCGGCCTGGGCGTCGGCGTACAGGGCCTGGCCGAGCTTCTGGGAGACGGCCGCGACCTTCTCGGTGGCGGTGCGGATCTCGGCGGTGTCCTCGCCCTTGAGCTTCTCCTTCAGCTCGGCGAGAGCGGCCTCGACCTCGGTCTTGACGTCGCCCGGGACCTTGTCCTCGTTGTCCTTGAGGAACTTCTCGGTCTGGTAGACGAGCTGCTCGCCCTGGTTGCGGGACTCGGCGGCCTCGCGGCGGCGGTGGTCCTCCTCCGCGTACTGCTCGGCCTCCTGGCGCATCCGGTCGACCTCGTCCTTCGGCAGCGAGGAGCCGCCGGTGACGGTCATCTTCTGCTCCTTGCCCGTGCCCAGGTCCTTCGCGGTCACGTGCATGATGCCGTTGGCGTCGATGTCGAAGGCGACCTCGATCTGCGGGACGCCGCGCGGGGCCGGCGGGAGGCCGGTCAGCTCGAACATGCCGAGCTTCTTGTTGTACGCCGCGATCTCGCGCTCGCCCTGGTAGACCTGGATCTGCACGGACGGCTGGTTGTCCTCGGCCGTCGTGAAGATCTCGGACCGCTTGGTCGGGATCGTGGTGTTGCGCTCGATGAGCTTGGTCATGATGCCGCCCTTGGTCTCGATGCCGAGGGACAGCGGGGTCACGTCGAGGAGCAGGACGTCCTTGACCTCACCCTTGAGGACACCGGCCTGGAGCGCGGCGCCGATGGCGACGACCTCGTCCGGGTTGACGCCCTTGTTGGCCTCGCGGCCACCGGTCAGCTCCTTGACGAGCTCGGCGACGGCCGGCATGCGGGTCGAGCCGCCGACGAGGACGACGTGGTCGATCTCGGACAGCTGGATGCCCGCGTCCTTGATGACGTTGTGGAACGGCACCTTGCAGCGCTCGAGCAGGTCCGAGGTGAGCTGCTGGAACTGGGCGCGCGTGAGCTTCTCGTCCAGGTGCAGCGGGCCCTCGGCGGAGGCGGTGATGTACGGCAGGTTGATCGTGGTCTCGGTCGAGGACGAGAGCTCGATCTTCGCCTTCTCGGCGGCCTCGCGCAGACGCTGGAGCGCCATCTTGTCCTTGGCCAGGTCCACGCCGTGGCCGTTCTGGAACTGCGTCACCAGGTAGTCGACGACGCGCTGGTCCCAGTCGTCACCACCGAGGTGGTTGTCACCGTTGGTGGCCTTCACCTCGACGACGCCGTCGCCGATCTCCAGGAGGGACACGTCGAAGGTGCCGCCACCGAGGTCGAAGACGAGGATCGTCTGGTCGTCCTTGTCGAGGCCGTAGGCCAGGGCGGCCGCGGTCGGCTCGTTGACGATGCGCAGGACGTTGAGGCCCGCGATCTCGCCGGCCTCCTTCGTGGCCTGGCGCTCGGAGTCGTTGAAGTACGCCGGGACGGTGATGACCGCGTCGACGACCTTCTCGCCCAGGTAGGCCTCGGCGTCGCGCTTCAGCTTCTGCAGGATGAAGGCGCTCATCTGCTGCGGGTTGAAGCTCTTGCCGTCGATGTCGATCTTCCAGTCGGTGCCCATGTGGCGCTTGACCGACCGGATGGTCCTGTCGACGTTGGTGACGGCCTGGCGCTTGGCCACCTCGCCGACGAGCACCTCGCCGTTCTTCGCGAAGGCGACGACGGACGGCGTGGTCCTGGCGCCCTCGGCGTTGGTGATGACGGTGGGCTCGCCGCCTTCCAGAACGCTGACGACGGAGTTAGTCGTGCCCAGGTCGATGCCGACCGCACGTGCCATTTCGATTCCTCCAGCTGACTGACTTGAGTGGAACTGACTCAAGGATGCACGACGGGTCCCGGCGCGTCAACAGACCTGAGTCGCTTCGACTCAACTCTTCGGTCTTTATGCCGCTCATACCGGCGCTCCGGCGGGCGCCCCGGAGGGCTCGCCGGGCGGTCACCCGATGGGGAGCGCGGGGCGCGTCATTGCCCGGGGCGGCCGGTGCCGCCGTGAGAGAGTCCGGATGCCCCTTGCCGGGCAAACCAGGCATATCCCACGAATATCCCATGATTCTCCAGCGGAGGGGTCCGGGGAAATGACGGCCAAGCGCACACTCGACCTCCTCGGCGGCCTCGCCCTCCTCGCCGCCCTCTCCCCGCTCGTCGCCGCCGTCGCCCTCTCGGTCGCCGTCGGCGCGGCCCCGGCGCCGGCGGGCGGGGTGCTCCGCCGCCGCACGGTGGCCGGCCTGCACGGCCGGCCGTTCACGATGCTGACCTTCCGCACCAGGAGCCCGCTCGCCGCGCTGCCGCTCCTGCTGCACGTCGTACGGGGCGAGATGTCGCTGGTCGGACCGTGCCCCCTGACCCCCGGCCACCGGGAGTGCGCGGGCGAGGGACGCCGCCGCCTCTCCGTACGACCGGGGCTGACCGGCCCGTGGCAGATCAGCGGCCGGTCGGAGCTGCCCTGGGAGGAGCGCGAGCTGCTCGATCTCCACTATGTGGACCATCACTGGCTCGGGATGGATCTGGCCATCCTGGCGCGTACGCTTCCAGCAGTCCGTCGTCGTCGCACGGCGTCCCGCACGGGAACCCGCGCGGCAAGGGTTGCCTGAGCGACACAGATCACCGCGAGGCCCGCTACAAGTGCGGCGCCCGGCCCGGTAATCTCAGCACGGACTAGATAAGTTACCGCTTAGTAGGCTCGGCTCAGGTACGCGGCCGGCCCGCTCGAGGAGCCCGTCATGCAACTCGCCGCGATCATTGTGTCGCTGACGCTGACCGTGGTCGGCGTTGCCCTGCTCGCTCGCGCCATCGGTCAGTTCGTCCGGTACTTCAAGCTCGGCCAGCCCGTCCCGGCCGGCACCCGGACCGACAACCCGTACCAGCGGAGCGTCACCCTGGTCCGGGAGTTCCTGGGCCACACCCGGATGAACCGCTGGGGCATCGTCGGCTTCGCCCACTGGTTCGTCGCGGTCGGCTTCCTGACGCTGCCGCCGACGATCGTCACCGCGTACGGCCAGCTGTTCCAGGCCGACTGGACGCTGCCGGTGCTCGGCGGCTTCCTGCCGTACGAGCTGTACATCGAGTTCATCGGCGCGATGACCACCCTCGGCATCGCCACGCTGATCGTCATCCGCCTGCTGAGCCTCCCGCGCCGCGCCGGCCGCAAGTCGCGCTTCGCCGGCTCCAAGGCGGGCCAGGCCTACTTCGTCGAGTACGTCATCCTCACCATCGGTCTGGCGATCTACGTGCTGCGCGGCCTCGAAGGCGCCCTCCACCACGTGGAGCACTACGAGGCCGCCTACTTCGCCTCGTACCCGCTCGTCCTCGCCTTCGAGGGACTGAGCGTCGGCGCGCTGCAGACCCTGGTCTACCTCTTCGCCATGATCAAGCTGAGCACCACCATGATCTGGATGATCACGGTCTCGCTCAACACCAACATGGGCGTCGCCTGGCACCGCTTCCTCGCGTTCCCGAACATCTGGTTCAAGCGCAACGCGGAGGGCTCCACCGCCCTCGGCGCCCTCCAGCCGATGACCTCGGGCGGCAAGCCGATCGACTTCGAGGACCCGGGCGAGGACGACGTCTACGGCGTCTCCCAGGTCGAGCAGTTCTCCTGGAAGGGCCTCCTCGACTTCTCCACCTGCACCGAGTGCGGCCGCTGCCAGTCGCAGTGCCCCGCCTGGAACACCGGCAAGCCCCTCTCGCCGAAGCTCCTGATCATGTCGCTGCGCGACCACGCCCACGCCAAGGCGCCGTACCTGCTCGCGGGCGGCGGCAAGACCATGGAGGGCGACGAGAAGGCCACCGAGGAGCAGCTCAAGGACGTTCCCGCCGCGGCCCTCGCGGAGGCCGAGCGCCCGCTGATCGGCACCGTCGAGGAGAACGGCGTCATCGACCCGGACGTCCTGTGGTCCTGCACCACCTGCGGCGCCTGCGTCGAGCAGTGCCCGGTCGACATCGAGCACGTCGACCACATCGTCGACATGCGCCGCTACCAGGTCATGATCGAGTCCGCCTTCCCGTCCGAGGCCGGCACGATGCTGAAGAACCTGGAGAAGAAGGGCAACCCCTGGGGCCTGGCCAAGAAGCAGCGCGTCGAGTGGACCAAGGAGGTCGACTTCGAGGTCCCGATCGTCGGCAAGGACGTCGAGGACCTCTCCGAGGTCGACTACCTCTACTGGGTCGGCTGCGCCGGCGCCCTGGAGGACCGCGCCAAGAAGACCACCAAGGCCTTCGCGGAGCTGCTGCACATCGCGGGCGTCAAGTTCGCGATCATGGGCGGCGAGGAGAAGTGCACGGGTGACTCGCCCCGTCGCCTGGGCAACGAGCCGCTGTTCCAGCAGCTCGGCCAGGAGAACGTCGCGATGCTGAACATGGCGTTCGGCGAGGACGACGAGGACGAGTCGACGAAGAAGCCGAAGTCGGCGAAGAAGATCGTCTCCACCTGCCCGCACTGCTTCAACACCATCGCCAACGAGTACCCGCAGCTCGGCGGCGACTACGAGGTCATCCACCACACCCAGCTGCTCCAGCACCTCATCGACGAGGGCAAGCTGATCCCGGTGACCCCGGTCGACGGCCTCATCACCTACCACGACCCGTGCTACCTGGGCCGTCACAACAAGGTCTACACGCCGCCGCGCGAGATCATGTCCGCCGTCCCCGGCCTGCGCCAGCAGGAGATGCACCGCCACAAGGAGCGCGGCTTCTGCTGCGGCGCCGGCGGCGCGCGGATGTGGATGGAGGAGCGGATCGGCAAGCGCATCAACACCGAGCGCGTCGACGAGGCCCTGTCGCTCAACCCGGACATCGTCTCCACCGCCTGCCCGTTCTGCCTCGTCATGCTCACGGACTCCGTGAACGGCAAGAAGAACGACGGCAAGGCGAAGGAGAGCCTCCAGGTCGTCGACGTCGCGCAGCTGCTGCTCGACTCGGTGAAGACCCCGGTCGAGCCGGAGCCGGCCACCGAGGAACCGGAGCCGGAGCCGGCGGCGTAACCGCCACGCGTACGACGCTCGTACGCCGCTCGTACGCCGCTCGTACGACGAGGAGGGCCGCACCGCGCGCGTCGCGCGGTGCGGCCCTCCGGGTTTCCGGGGACCTTTCGGGGGCGCTCGTCCCACCTCGGGAACCCCTAGGGGATGTCACAGGTCAGCGGCAAAGGAGCCGCCCCACAGCGGAAGCGGGTACGTTCGTGACGTGGCTGGATTCAGGAACGGACGCGGCCGGGACAACCGCACCCCGCAGCAGCATCAACCGCAGCACCCGCGGCAGGCGCCGTACGGGCACCAGGCGGCCCCGCCGCCGTACCCGCAGCAGCAGTGGCAACACCAGCCACCGCAGCAGCAGTACGGCCAGCCGGAGTACTTCGGCGACCCACATCAGCAGCAGCACGCGGCGGCGAACAATCCGGGCCACACCCAGATGTTCAGCGTCGACGACCCGTACGGGCAGCCGGGGACGTACCAGGCCGCCGCACCCGTACCCACGGGCCCGCGGCTGCACTGGAAGGCGCTCCTCGGCGGCATCGTGCTGCGCCCCGCCGACACCTTCCTCCGGATGCGCGACCACGCCGTGTGGGGCCCCGCGCTGATCGTCACCTTCCTCTACGGGCTCCTCGCGATCTTCGGCTTCGACCAGGCGCGCGAAGAGGCGATCAACGCGACCCTGTCGACGGCGATCCCGTACGTCCTGATGACCGGCGTCGGCTTCGTGCTCGGCGGCCTCATCCTCGGCGCCGTCACCCACACCCTGGCGCGCCAGCTCGGCGGCGACGGGGCCTGGCAGCCGACCGTCGGCCTCTCCATGCTGATCATGTCGATCACGGACGCCCCCCGGCTCGTCTTCGCGCTCTTCCTGGGCGGCGAGAACGGCCTCGTCCAGATCGTCGGCTGGCTGACCTGGCTGGCGGCGGGCGCGCTCCTCACGATCATGGTGAGCCGCTCCCACGACCTCCCCTGGCCGAAGGCGCTGGGCGCCTCGGCGATCCAGCTCGTGGCGCTGCTGAGCCTGATCAAGCTCGGCACGCTGTAGACCGCACGGAAAGGGGCCCCACCGCAGCCGGTGGGGCCCCTTTCCCGTCCGCGCGTACGCGTCAGGCGTCGAGGACCTGACCCTCGCGCTTCACGACGGGAGGCTCGACCGACCAGGGGAAGTTGATCCACTCGTCGGTCTTCTTCCACACGTACTCGCACTTCACGAGGGAGTGCGACTTCTCGTAGATCACGGCGGAGCGGACCTCGGCGACGTGGTCGATGCAGAAGTCGTGGACCAGCTTGAGCGTCTTGCCGGTGTCGGCGACGTCGTCGGTGATCAGGACCTTCTTGTCGGAGAAGTCGATCGCGTCCGGGACCGGCGCCAGCATGACCGGCATCTCCAGCGTCGTGCCCACGCCGGTGTAGAACTCCACGTTCACCAGGTGGATGTTCTTGCAGTCGAGGGCGTACGCCAGGCCGCCGGCGACGAAGACGCCGCCGCGGGCGATCGAGAGCACGACGTCCGGCTCGTAGCCGTCGTCGGCGATGGTCTGCGCCAGCTCGCGCACGGCCCGGCCGAAGCCCTCGTACGTCAGGTTCTCGCGTACCTCACTCATGTCCGCTACCGCCTCACACCTGGGTCCGATGGAAGTTCAGGTACGAGCGGGAGGCCGTCGGCCCCCGCTGGCCCTGGTACCGCGAGCCGTACCGCTCGCTCCCGTACGGGAACTCCGCGGGCGAGCTCAGCCGGAACATGCAGAGCTGACCGATCTTCATCCCCGGCCAGAGCTTGATCGGCAGGGTGGCGAGGTTCGACAGCTCCAGCGTCACGTGCCCGGAGAAGCCGGGGTCGATGAAACCGGCGGTCGAGTGCGTGACGAGCCCGAGCCGCCCCAGGGAACTCTTCCCCTCCAGGCGGGACGCGATGTCGTCCGGCAGGGTGATGACCTCGTACGTCGAGGCGAGCACGAACTCGCCCGGGTGCAAAATGAACGCCTCGTCGCCCTCCGGCTCCACCTCGCGCGTCAGGTCGTGCTGCTCGACGGCGGGGTCGATGTGCGGGTGGCGGTGGTTCTCGAACACCCGGAAGAAGCGGTCGAGCCGCACGTCGATGCTCGAGGGCTGCACCATGGATTCGTCGTACGGGTCGATGCGCACCCGACCGGAATCGATCTCGGCCCGGATGTCCTTGTCTGAGAGAAGCACGCCCCCACGATACGCAGGGGGCGCGGACCTCCCGCAATCGGGAGAGCCCGCGCCCCACCGGCCCTCAGCGCTGCGGCAACGCCTCCACCGGCACCGCGTGCCGCAGCCGCGCACACCGCGGACACCGAATGAGCCGCCCGGGCCCGATCCGCGCGGCACCGAGCTGCTGCAGCGGGAACGAGGCGGTACTGAACACGTGCCCCTCGGCACAACGGACGACGGTGCGCTCCATCGGACCCATCAAGTCCCTTCCCCTACACACGTGGTGGACGAGACAGCCACATTAGGGGATCAACGGGACACCCTCCACGAGACTCTCCGCGCCGCGACGGCGGCGCGAGCTTCGCCTCACGTGGCATATGGGGTACAGTGTGCAACGATGCGGCACGGATCACCCGGCCGCTGTGCGGATGTAGTTTAATGGTAGAACATGAGCTTCCCAAGCTTATAGCGCGGGTTCGATTCCCGTCATCCGCTCTTCTCACGAAGCCCCAGGTCAGCGACCTGGGGCTTGTTTGTTGGCAGACGGGTGTGGCTGCTCGCACGCCCTTCAGTCCCGCAAGAAGGGGCATGCGGCGGGCACGAGCCCCTGCATCGTCTCGCCGGGGGTTCCCTGTGCCGGAATCACGGGCCGCCTCGCCCTCCTGCGGAATAATCAAGGCATGGCAGCCACGCCCAGCGTTCCCGAGCTCCGCCGCACCAGATTCACCCGGCGGCTTCCTGCCGAGCTCTCGGAGCTCGCCGGCCCCGCCCACGGCCACGTCGACCTCCGCTGCACCTGGCCTGGTCCGGCCTGTCTCGCTTCGACCTCGCCCAGCCCCGATTGCGGATGAGCTGTTATCGGATCGTCCTGGCCGAAGGACAGCACGACGACCTGGTCCACTACCTGAACCGGGAGCTGCTCGTCACCATGTGGCCTGTCCTGCGCACCCTGATCAGCCGGGACATCCGTGATGTCTGGGAGAACGCTTTCGCCGAACTGACCCCCGACGCTCAGGCTGCTGCGTGAATCTCACGGAACTGCACCGGCGGTCCTCGCGGATGTCCTCGCCGTGGGCGACGTCTACCCGCTCGTGCTCACGGGTGGCTACGCCGTCCAGGCGCACGGACTGGTCAACCGGCTCAGCAAGGACCTCGATGTCGCCACCGAGAACCCGGAGCCGATGGAGAAGATCGTCGCCACCGTGCGCGCCGGGCTGGAACAACGCGGTTGGCACGTGCGGGGGTTGGAAACCGACCCGCTGTCCGCCCGTCTGATCGTCGCCGACGCCGCCACCGGCGAGGAGTGCGAGGTCGACGTCCTCAAGGAAGCACTCTGGCGTCCGCCTGTGAAGACTCGGCACGGCTTGGTGCTGTCTCTGGAGGACGTGGTCGGCACGAAGGTTCGCGCGCCGGCAGACCGGGGCCTGGCGCGTGACCTGATCGACGTCCGAGCGGCAGCCGATCGCTGGAGTCACATCGACCTCGAAGAGCTCGGCCGCCGCCACGCCCGTGACAGCTTCGACCTCTCCGACCTACAGGCCCGGCTCGCCGGGGCGGACTGGATCGACGACACCGAATTCGCCGCGTATGGACTCGACGACCACCAGACCATCGAGCTGCGCCAGTGGGCTCAGGAGTGGGCCGATGACATCGCCGAGAGACTCCAGGAAGCGGCCGGCCCGCCCGACGACTGATCACCGGCAACCAAGCACGGCCAGCAAGCACCGCGTCTGCGAGGAAGCCGGCCGTGACCCACCCGTGCCCTTCAGGGCCCCGCCCGGACAGGTCACCGAGACCAGGGCCTGGCTCAGCGCCGCCGACATGGCCGGGGGCGCGTGCGGAGCAGCCCTGTTCGCGCACCTTCCCGCGGAGCGGGGAAGCCCGACGGCGCTCGTCCTCGTTCCCGTGCTGGTCGTGGCGGCCTGTGCGGCCGGTCGGGGCCTCCGGGCCGGGCTTCCCCTCCCGGTCAGCGACCGCCGCCCTCGGCGAGGGTGTGGGCGACCAGGGCGTTGGCGTGGCCGTGGCCCAGGCCGTGTTCGGTCTTGAGCCAGGCGACCAGCTCCATGTGCTTCGTCAGCGGGGAAGTGCGGATGAGGTCCTTCCACTCGGCGACCGGGCGACCGTACTTCTTCTCGATGGAGGGGAAGTAGCCGGCAGGGCCCTTCACCGCGTCGGCCATGGGGTGTCTCCGTTCTGTGCGGTCCGTCCGTCTCACCGCCTCGACGCGGTGGGGTCGTTCGTACGACTGACGGCGAGGAGCGAAGTCATCGGCTCCGCCGGTGTGTCCTGAGTCACGCGGGCGGCGCCACCGCCGGGCGGTCCGCTTGTTGACGTCTCTCCCCTCGCGGCGACCGTCCACCTGCCCGCCGGTGCCCCGCCTCGCGCTCCGTGCCGCTGAGCGCCCACCGCCGGAGAGGAAATTCTGTGTTCGCGGTCCGAGGTTTTTCACGGCATCGCGGAGAGGCTTTTTGACGGCGACACTCCGGGTCAAATATTCGATGCGCACGGGCTGTTCGCACGTGCTACTGTCGAATCAGTTGCAGTTTTGGTACCCGAAAATTCCGGTCATTTTCCCGGCGGGGCATCATCGCGGCGACACGGCATCCGTACAGTGCGGATGCCGCTGCACTGCCCCAAGGAGATATGACATGGCTGCTGGTACCGTGAAGTGGTTCAACGCGGAAAAGGGCTTCGGCTTCATCGAGCAGGACGGTGGCGGCCCCGACGTGTTCGCCCACTACTCGAACATCGCCACCCAGGGCTTCCGCGAGCTCCAGGAGGGCCAGAAGGTCTCCTTCGACATCGCGCAGGGCCAGAAGGGCCCGACGGCCGAGAACATCGTTCCCGCCTGACGTCGCGCGCACGCAGCTGGGGCCCGCATCCTTCGGGGTGCGGGCCCCAGCTGCATTCTCCTTTCGGGTTTCCACGGGCGTTCGCATCGCCGGGGTTTCCCTGTTTCGCATTCCCTTCGGCTCGTGCCTGTGATTCCCCGCGCCCCTCTTCCGCTGCGGAATTCCCCGATACGCGCCGCGTCAAGGAAGGTTCTGAATGAACCCCACACGCACGAACGGCCGTACCTCCCGCACCCGGCGCCAGGGCGGCCACCCCGCGAGCCGGTCGGGCGGACGCGGCGGGCGCCCCGTCGCCGTACAGGGAGAGTTCGCCCTGCCGAAGACGATCACCCCGGCGCTGCCCGCCGTCGAGGACTTCGCCGACCTGGCGCTCGACCGGCGTCTCCTGGCCGCGCTCACCGTGCAGGGCGTGTCCGTCCCGTTCCCCATCCAGGGCGCGACGCTGCCGAACTCACTGGCGGGCCGTGACGTCCTCGGCCGCGGCCGGACCGGCTCCGGCAAGACCCTCGCCTTCGGCCTGGCCCTGCTGGCCCGTACCGCCGGGCAGCTCGCCGAGCCCCGTCAGCCGCTCGCGCTGGTGCTGGTCCCCACCCGGGAGCTCGCCCAGCAGGTCACGGACGCCCTCACCCCGTACGCCCGCGCCGTGAAGCTGCGCCTGGCCACCGTCGTCGGCGGCATGCCGATCGGCCGGCAGGCGAACGCGCTGCGCAGCGGCGTCGAGGTCGTCGTGGCCACCCCCGGGCGGCTCAAGGACCTGATCGAGCGCGGCGACTGCCGGCTGAACCAGGTCGCCGTCACCGTCCTGGACGAGGCCGACCAGATGGCCGACATGGGCTTCATGCCCCAGGTCACCGCGCTGCTGAACCAGGTCAGGCCCGAGGGGCAGCGGATGCTGTTCTCCGCGACCCTGGACCGCAACGTCGACCTCCTGGTCCGCCGCTACCTCACCGACCCCGTCGTCCACTCCGTGGACCCCTCCCGGGGCGCGGTGACGACGATGGAGCACCACGTCCTGCACGTGCAGGGCACCGACAAGCAGCGGCTGACCACCGAGATCGCGGCGCGCGACGGGCGGGTGATCATGTTCCTGGACACCAAGCACGCCGTGGACCGGCTCACCCAGGACCTCCTCGGCAGCGGCGTGCGGGCCGCGGCCCTGCACGGCGGGAAGACGCAGCCGCAGCGCGCCCGCACCCTGGCCTGGTTCAAGACCGGGCACGTCACCGTGCTGGTCGCCACGAACGTCGCGGCCCGCGGCATCCACGTCGACCACCTCGACCTCGTCGTCAACGTGGACCCGCCGACCGACCACAAGGACTACCTGCACCGCGGCGGCCGTACCGCCCGGGCCGGCGAGTCGGGCAGCGTCGTCACCCTCGTCACCGCCGGGCAGCGGCGCGACATGACCCGCCTCATGACGGCGGCCGGCATCGTGCCCGTCACCACCCAGGTCCGCTCCGGCGAGGACGCCCTCGTCCGGATCACCGGCGCGCGGAACCCCTCGGGCATTCCGGTGACGATCACCGCGCCGCCCTCGGAGCGGCGGGGGCGCGGCACGTCCTCCCGCGGGCGGCGCGCTCCGGCGTCGGCGGCGCGGCGCGCCCTCGCGCGGCGTACCGCCGACACGGCGGCCTGACCGCGCGTCGCGTGCTCCGGAAGCCGACCCATCTCCTCAGGAGGCCCTTCGTGACACCGGTCCAGACGCAGTCCCTCGCCACGCAGTCCCTCACGGCACAGCTCTTCCCGACGCTGTCCCGCCCACCGCGACCCCGCACCCCCCACCCGGCGCCGGCCGCCGCCCCGGACGCGGCGGGACCGCAGGTCTGCGACGACATGACCGTGGAGGTGGCCCTGGCCGTGATGGCCGGAGCCCGCAGCGGTCACCTGCTCGTCTGTGACCAGGACGACCAGTGCACCGGCCTGGTCACCCGGGCCCAGCTCACCACGGTCCGCGACGGCCCCGCCTACACGGACCGGCTCCGGCTGCGCGACCTCTCCGACGACGGCACCACCGGCGCGCCCGCGCCGACCCTCGTCCGCGCGTGAACCGCCCGCCCCGGCGGGACCGTCCCCTTCCTCTCCCTCTCTCCCCTGTGAGGCATCGTGCGCTGTGTCATCGCCCGCTTCCCCTTCGACCTGACGAAGAGCGGCGTCCTGGAGTCCATGAAGGGCGTCAAGCCCGAGGAGATCACCGGCGAGTCCGTGACCATCGGGCGCCGCACCTACCCCGTCAAGCAGGTGGGGCAGGTCATCACCCGTCAGGACCGCCGCGACTTCACCGCCGGTGAGGTCGTCCGCGCCATGACCAAGCTCGGGTTCACCTGTCACGGCGTTCCCGTGAGCACCGCGCCCGACCACGGCGTCGAGGCCCTCCGACAGGCCTCCGCGGCGCTCGGCGCCCCCGCGGCCTGACCCTGGTCCTGGCAGTCGAGAGGGCCCGACCGGCATCCGCCGGCCGGGCCCTCTCGCGTATCGGTCAGTGGTCGGAGTAGGTGACGTCGCCCATCGTCCAGGCGCTGATGTCCGCGATCGAGACGCGGTACATCCCGCCCGTCTCGGGGATGCCCACCGTGCCCTGGAGGATCCGCGCCATGTGGAAGTGCAGGTGGGTGGGCGGCTCGTCCTCGCGCGCGCGGGGGGCGGCGAAGACGGCGGAGAACTCGCCCAGGCGGGCGGAGTCCGCGAGGACCTCCGACACCCGCTGCCTCCACACCGCTTCGGGCGCCAACCGACCTGTGATGACCGCGCCCCCGGTAACGACGGTCAGGGACATCTGGTTGCTCTGCCCGGACTCGACCAGGCCGGCGACGTCAACGAGCAGCTCGTCAATCTTCGACATGGAAACCGATCCTACGGGTACGCCGCACGGCCGTGGAGGCCCCGGCGTGAGCTGTGCCGTCGGACCCCCTCCCCTCGCCCTTCCTGCCGCCCGCCCGGATCTGCTCACCCGGGACACGAAAATCTATGCTCGCCGGAGTAGACATTGGATGGTCGCAGGGTTATGGTTTTTTCGTACCCAGAGAGAGAATCGGCCTCGCAGAGACGAACTGCGGGCAGCAGTACAGCTGGTGGCAGTACAGCCAGTGGTAGTGAGCAGGACGGTACGGCGGCGGAGCTTCGAAGCCAGGGATCGCGCAGAACGGCGACGAAGCTGGCCGCCGGACCGGGAGGCCCGCGGTGATCAGGGGCCTCCACGAGCGGGACCGCGGTCATGGCGAAAGCGGTCCCGCGCGAGCTTCGAGGCAGTACCCCTGGGAGAACGGAGGAACGCAGCGCCATCAGGGATCGCCCGGACGGAAGTCGAGAGTCCGGGTACCGCAGGACATCGACAGTGAGGTGGTCTCCGGTCAGGCACACGCGATCCCCGCACCCCGACGGCAATCAGGTCGGGTAGGCGGACACAGAAGGCCGGCGCGTCATCGGGGCCGGCAGGTGGTGTAGTAGTTCCTTCAGGGCCCTGGTGCCAGTACCGGCACCAGGGCCCCTCTATGCGTGTCACGGAGAGGTGCAAATGACAGCAGACGACTCGTACGACCGTCTCGACGACGACGACTACCCCGCCTACACCATGGGCAGGGCCGCCGAGATGATCGGCACCACCCAGGGCTTCCTCCGCGCCATCGGCGAGGCCCGTCTGATCACCCCGCTGCGCTCCGAGGGCGGCCACCGCCGCTACTCCCGCTACCAGCTGCGCATCGCCGCCCGCGCCCGCGAACTCGTCGACCAGGGCACCCCCATCGAGGCCGCCTGCCGCATCATCGTCCTCGAGGACCAGCTCGAAGAGGCCCAGCGCATCAACGCCGAGTACCGGCGTGCGGCGGCCGAGCCGAAGCCCACCTCCCAGGACTGACCCTCGGCGGACGTCAGCGGACGACGTCGAAGACGTTCTTCTGCAGACCGTTGGCGTAGGCCTCGTGCTCGACCAGCTTCAGCTTCTGGACGTCCTTGTCGGTGGTGCTGAACAGGCGCTTCCCCGCGCCGAGCAGGAGCGGGAAGACCAGGAGGTGGTAGCGGTCGATCAGGCCGGCGTCCGACAGGGCGTGGTTCAGGGAGGCGCTGCCGTGGACGATGACCGGGCCGCCCTCGGTCTCCTTCAGGGCGGCTACCTCCTCGACCGAGCGCAGGATCGTCGTGGGGCCCCAGTTGTCGACCAGGTCGTCCTCGGTCAGCGTGGTGGAGACGACGTACTTCGGCATTCCGTTGTACTCGGCGAACTCCGCCATGTCCGGCCAGACGGGGCTGAACGCCTGGTAGCTGGTGCGGCCCAGGAGGAGCGCCGTGGACTCCTTCTGCTCCCGGTCCTTGATCTCGAACGCCTCGGGCAGGAACTCCGTGTGCTTGAACGTCCAGCCGGAGTTGCGGTAGCCGGGCTCGCCGCCCGGGGCCTCCACGACGCCGTCGAGCGAGATGAAGGCGGTGCTGATCAGGGTGCGCATGTCAGGTCCTCGGGTCGGTCCGTCGTTCGGGTTCTGCCTTCTCTGACCGACGATCATGCCGAAACTCATCGCCGTCCGCCGTCCGCCGTCCGCCGTCCTCCTCCTCGGAGTGGCGGCGGGGAGGGGGGAACGGCGAGGGGCCGGGGACCCGTGCGGGTCCCCGGCCCCTCGGGCGTCAGGTGAGGCCGATCAGGTGGTCACCCGATCAGGAGGCCGCGCCGCCGAAGCGCTCGCGGTAGGACTCCATGTCCTCCTCGGTGATCTTGGCGAAGAGGACCGGCGGGACCGTGAAGGGGGTGCCGGCCGGGACGGTGTCCAGCGCCTTGGCCTGCTCGGCCGTGACCCACGCCGCCGTGTCGTCGGCCAGGGCGAACGCCCCGCGCATGGCGGCGGCCGAGGCCGGGATGAAGGGCTCGGAGACGACCGCGTACAGGTGGATGAGGTTCATCGCCGTGCGCAGGGTCAGCGCGGCGCCCTCCTGGTCGGTCTTGATCTCCAGCCAGGGCGCCTTCTCCTCCAGGTACGAGTTGCCCGCGGACCACAGCGCGCGCAGCGCGGCGGCGGCCTTGCGGAACTGGAGGGCCTCCATGTGCTCCTCGTACTCGGTCAGCAGGCTGGCGATCTCCTCGCCCAGCTTCGCCTCCGCCTCCCCGGCGGCGTGACCGGCCGGGACCTCGTCACCGAAGCGCTTGCGCGAGAAGGACAGGACGCGGTTGACGAAGTTGCCGAGGGTGTCGGCGAGGTCCTTGTTCACCGTGGCGGTGAAGTGCTCCCACGTGAAGGAGGAGTCGTCGGACTCGGGCGCGTTGGCGATGAGGAAGTAGCGCCAGTAGTCGGCCGGCAGGAGGGAGAGGGCGGTGTCGGTGAAGACGCCGCGCTTCTGCGAGGTGGAGAACTTGCCGCCGTAGTACGTCAGCCAGTTGAAGCCCTTGACGACGTCGACCTTCTTCCACGGCTCGCGCACGCCGAGCTCGGTGGCGGGGAACATCACCGTGTGGAACGGGACGTTGTCCTTGGCCATGAACTGGGTGTAGCGGACGGTGTCGTCGGCCTCGTACCACCACGACTTCCAGTCGCGGACCTCGCCGTCGGCGGCGTCCGCCGGGGCGGCGTCGGCCCACTCCTTGGTGGCGGCGATGTACTCGATGGGGGCGTCGAACCAGACGTAGAAGACCTTGCCCTCGGCGGCGAGCTCCGGCCAGGTGTCGGCCGGCACCGGCACGCCCCAGTCCAGGTCACGGGTGATGGCGCGGTCGTTCAGGCCCTCGGTCAGCCACTTGCGGGCGATGGAGGTGGACAGGTGCGGCCACTCGCCGCTGACGCGCGCGATCCACTCCTCGACCTCGTGCTGGAGCTTGGACTGGAGGAGGAAGAGGTGCTTGGTCTCGCGCACCTCCAGGTCCGTGGAGCCGCTGATCGCCGAGCGCGGGTCGATCAGGTCCGTGGGGTCGAGGACGCGGGTGCAGTTCTCGCACTGGTCGCCGCGGGCCTTGTCGTAACCGCAGTGGGGGCACGTGCCCTCGACGTACCGGTCGGGCAGGAAGCGACCGTCGACCGGCGAGTACACCTGGCGGATGGCCCGCTCCTCGATGAACCCGTTCTCGTGGAGCCTGCGCGCGAAGTGCTGCGTGATCTCCGCGTTCTGCGGCGAGGAGCTGCGGCCGAAGTGGTCGAAGGCCAGCTCGAAGCCGTCGTACACGGCCTTCTGCGCGTCGTGGGCCTGCGCGCAGAACTCGGCGACCGTCAGACCGGCCTCCTTGGCGGCCAGCTCGGCGGGGGTGCCGTGCTCGTCGGTGGCGCAGATGTAGAGGACGTCGTGACCGCGCTGGCGGAGGTACCGGGAGTACACGTCCGCCGGGAGCATCGACCCGACCATGTTGCCCAGGTGCTTGATCCCGTTGATATAGGGAAGTGCGCTGGTGACAAGGTGTCGAGCCATCCTGGGATGCTCCATTCCAGTGGGGTGCGATGCCGTGGTCGTTCCGACAGCAGGCTTGAATTCTATGGGCACGGGGGCCCGGCCTGTCGTTCGGTTATCGCCCGCGGGCGGGGGCCCCGCTCTCCTCCTCGGCACCGGCCGCCCCGGCCGGCTCCGCCGGTTCCGCCGGTTCCGCCGCCAGGAAGTCGGTCACCGCGAGCGCGCACAGCAGGGCGAGCGCCAGGCCCACCACCACCCAGCCCGTGGGGTGGGGCCACAGGACGTACGCCACGGCCGCCGCCGCCACCAGGAGCCAGACGATCCAGGTGCGCCGGCGGCGGACGAACGGGCCCACCGGTCCGGTGCGCAGGCCCGCGCGGTCGGCGAAGGAGCGGGCGGCGGTGATGCCCGCGCGCCACAGGCCGCGGACGAGGACGGCGGGGCGGCTCCGGCCGGTGAGCCAGGCGGCGAGGGCGACCAGGACGCCGAGGCAGGCGACGACCCGCACCGAGGTGCGCAGATAGCGGATCAGCGTGTCGTAGACGGCTCCGGCGGCGGCCGGGGAGACCCCGGCGGGCAGGGCGTTCAGATAGACCGTACGGAAGACGGTGAGCGCGATGCCGAGGAGGAGCGCCGCCACGGCGAAGCCGAGCGCCCCGGCGACCAGGGCGCGGCGGCGGCGCACGGCGAGCAGCACCCCGGCGGCGAGGCAGAGCACGGCGATCACGGGGAGCCAGGAGCCCATCGCCTGGAGCAGGGCGAAGCCGGTCCTGACCTTGCCGATGTCGTCGGAGCGCAGGACGGTGAAGTCGGTGTGGATCTCGGGGATGTTCCCGGCGACGGTGAGGCCGGAGTCGACGAGCCGCTCCTTGACGCGTTCGACGACCGGCGCGAGGTCGATGGTGACGGTGTCGGCGCCGATCTTCACCGCCCCGTCCTCGTCGCCGGTCAGGGCCCGGTCGAGGGAGGTGTGGACGAGCCGGTTGGCGTCGGTCCACACGGTCTCGAAGGCCGGGGAGGCGACGACGTCCCGCGCGCGGTCGTGCACGAAGCTGCCGACCGCGTCCTCCAGGGAGCCGCCGAGCTTGCCCAGGGCCTTCTCCACGAGGGGCCGCTGGTCGGGGGCGACGCCCTGGAGAAGGGTGGCGAGGTCGATGTGGTCCATGACGGCGTCGGTGACGCGGGTGGCGACGGCGGCCTGGACGTCGGGGTCGGAGGCGAGCGGGGCGACCGTCCGTACGTAGCGGTCGGTGTCGCCGACGATGTCCGCCGTCCAGGCGGCGACGAGGCCGAGCGGGGCGAGGACGCAGCCGAGGACGATCAGCAGCGCCGAGAAGAAGGAGCGCACCCGGTGGCGGGGCGGGCGCGCGCTCCCCTCACCCGCTTCGAGCGCGGCGACCCGGGCCCGGAGCACGGCGAGTTCGTCACCATCGTCGGGAGCGGCCGGGGCGGCCGGGGCGTGGGGTGCGCCTGGTGTGTGCGAGGCAGCCGAGGCACCCGAGGTGTCCGGGGCATGTGACGCGTCCGGGGCACCTGACGCGTCCGGGGCACCTGACGCGTCCGAGGCACCTGAGGCGTCCGAGGCACCCGTGGCCATGAACCCCACCTCTCCTAGAGGGACAGATCGGGGCAATTCTTCGACGAACGGGCGCCCCTGTCGCTCCGGGCGAGGCAACGGTGGGACGCGGGGGCCTTTTGCGGGGGTTCTGGGGCCCTCGGGGGCCTTCGGGGCTCAGTCCAGGCTCGTACGGGCCAGGTCGAGGAACTCCGAGTCGGTGAGGCCCAGGGCGCGCGCGGCGGCCGCCGCCTCGCGCAGGCGCGCGACCAGGCGGGCGCGGTCGGGGGCGGCCGCGCCGGGGACGATGACGGCGCCCCGGCCGCGGCGGAGTTCGATCAGGCCCTCCTCGCGCAGCCGCTGGTAGCCGCGCAGGACGGTGTGGACGTTGACGCCCAGGGAGTCGGCCAGCTCCCGGGCGGCGGGGAGGCGCTCGCCGGGGGCGGCGGTGCCGTCGGCGAGGGCTCCGCGGACGCAGGCGGCGATCTGGTCGCCGAGGGGCGCGGAGGAGGACGGGTCGACCCGGAAGAGCACAGTCAGACCTTCCCAGGGCGGGCGGCGAGCGTGTTGAGCAGGGCGGCGGCGGTCCGCGCGTCCGGCACGGTGACGGCGAACTCGCGGCCGCTCCGGCGCCGTACGACGAGGGCCTCGCCCGCGCGGAGCACCACGCCCGTGCGGTGGGCCCGGACCCGGTAGCCCCACCCGCCGAAGTCGGCGACCGGCCGGACGTCGTCGACGCGGGCGGCGCCGACGTCGTCGAGCGGCACCCGGACGCGGGGCCTGGGCGCGAGCGCGGAGCGGACGGTGAGGCCGCGCCGGTCGACGGTGACCCGGACCCGGGCGAGGGCGAGGCCGGGCACCGCGACGGCCAGGGCGAGCAGGGCGAGCGGCCAGGGCGCGAGGAGCAGGACGGCCGGGACGGCGGCGAGGAGGACGGCCGCGAGCGCGGTCAGGGGCCGGGAGCCGGTGGCGCGGCTCCAGCCGGCGACCTCGCTCGGCCCGAGCGGCAGGCGCGGCCCGACGGAAGGCGCCCCTGGCGTCTCCTGGAGCGGTGCCTCGTGGGGTGTCTCCGCCGGTACGAGCAGGGACAGGCCGGCGCCGACGAGGGCGCCGAGGGCCGCGGCGGCGGCCGCGGGGGCGAGGTCGGCGAGCGGGGAGACGACGCGGGCCGCGTCGGCGGCGTCGAGGTTGGCCCTCAGGAGCAGGCAGAGCAGGCCGCCGAGGAAGCCCGCGGTGGCCCAGGCGCCCCAGAGGGAGGAGCGCCGGACGAGGAGCGTCCAGCCGGCGCCGAGGAGGAGGAAGAGGGCGGTGGCGAGCAGGGCGTGGAGGGCGCGTGGGGTGAAGCCGTTCGCCGTGCCGTCCGCGCCGAAGTGGGTGGCGAGCGGATCGGGGAGACGGGCGGCCCACAGGGCGAGCAGCAGCGTGTGGGCGGCGAGGGCGAGGACGAAGGGGAGCGCGGTGAGCGCTCGGAGACGGCGTGGGGGCTGGTGCATGAAGACCTCCCTTGTTCGTCTCACCCTAGAACAACTTGTTCGCCTTGCGCTAGAACAACCAGGCGGGCTTGGGGCACCGAATGGGCTAATCGCCGCACTCGTGGGCGGCGGGGTCCACGACGACGCGGTTCAACAGGGCCCGCAGCAGGGCCTGTTCGGCTTCGGTGAGGTCACCGAAGAGCTCGCGCTCGGCCGCACCGACCGCCGCGTCGATCCGGTCGAGGACCGCCGTGCCGGCGTCGGTGATCTCGACGATGTGCCGTCGGCGGTCGGCCGGGTCACGGCGTCGTTCGGCGAGTCCGGCGGACTCCAACTCGTTCAGGATGGCGACGAGTTGGCTGGGGTCGAGTTCCATGGCCGTGGCCAGCTCGCGCTGGCTCATGGGGGCGGGGGCGAGCTGCATCAGGGTCATGGCGTGGCGCGGGTGGAGCCCGGCGACGGCCAGGGCGGCGCGGATGCGGGCGCCGGTGAGCTCTCCGCGGAAGGAGAGGAGGAATCCGAGGCGGTCGGTCGGTTGGGCTGCCATGTCGTCCACCGTAGCAGCGGCCCTATTGTGGATCTCGGAAAATCGTTGATACTCTTCAACGGTTGCCGTCCTCATACCGTTGGAGCACCACCATGTTCATCGCCTACGCCGTCGTCGGCGTCCTGCTCGCGTTCGCCCTCTCGGCCTCCGCCTTCCTGACCTTCACCCGGAACCCGCAGATCACGGAGAGCATGACGAAGCTGGGGGTGCCTTCGTCCTGGCTCCCCTGGCTGGCAGCGGCGAAGGCGGCGGGCGCGATCGGCCTGCTGGCGGGGCTCGCCGTCCCGGCCATCGGCGCCGCAGCGGCGGTCGGCGTGGTCCTCTACTTCCTGGGCGCGCTCGTCAGCCACCTGCGGGCCAAGGACTACGCCGTCGCCCCGGTGGTCGTCCTGGCGCTGCTCGCGGCGGCGGCGCTGGTCCTGCGCATAGCCTCCGCCTGATCACCGCACCAGACGAGACGTATCGTCTTGTCAACTTCTCCTCCATGTCGTACGGTCATCGAAACGAGACGGAACGTCTCGCGCCATCGACCGGGAGGTCGCCCTTGTTCCGTGCCCAACTCACCGAGGTCAGCAAGCGCTACGACGACCGGTACGTCCACCACAGGACGGTGCTCGACCGCGTCACCCTCACCGTCCGCCCCGGCGAGCGCCTCGGCGTCGTCGGCGACAACGGGTCGGGGAAGTCCACCCTCCTCCGGCTCCTCGCCGGCCTCGACACCGCCGACAGCGGGACCGTGGCCGTCGACGCCCCCGGCGGCCTCGGTCACCTCGCCCAGACCCTCGACCTTCCCGCGGCCGCGACCGTCGGCGACGCCGTCGACCACGCGCTCGCGGAGATCCGGGAGCTGGAGCGGGCGATCCGGGCGGCCGAGACGGCCCTCGCCGGCACCGGTGACCTCGCCGGATACGCGGACCTGCTCGCCGCCCACGAGGCACGGGGCGGCGCCGGGGCGGACCGGCGGGTCGAGACCGTCCTGCGGCGGCTCGGCGAACCCCGCCCGCTGGACCGGGCCCGCCCGCTGGGCACCCTCTCCGGCGGACAGCGGTCCCGGCTCGCCCTCGCCGCCGTCCTCGCCGCCGAGCCCGAACTGCTGCTGCTCGACGAACCGACCAACGACCTCGACGACGAGGCCGTGGCCTGGCTGGAGGAGCGGCTGCGCGGGCACCGGGGCACGGTCGTGGCCGTCTCCCACGACCGGGTCTTCCTCGAACGCGTCACCACCGCCGTCCTGGAGGTGGACGAGGACCGGCACACCGTCCGGCGGTACGGCAACGGCTACGCGGGATACCTGGCGGGCCGGGCCGCCGAACGGGCCCGCAGGGCCCGGGAGCACGAGGAGTGGAAGGCCGAACTGGCCCGCACGACGGCCCTCGCCGACGCCGGGATCGACCGCCTCTCGGCGATCCCGCGCAAGGCACCGGCCGCGTTCAGCGGGGCGGGCGCCTTCCGGGCCCGGTCCCGGGCGCACGGAGCGATGAGCCGCATCCGCACCGCCCGCGAGCGGCTCGCCCGGCTCACCGCCCACCCCGTGCCGGCACCGCCGGAGCCGCTGCGGTTCCGCGCGCGACTCACCGGCGAGGCCGCGTCCGTGGACGTCACCGGGGTGCGGGTGGACGGCCGGCTCCGACTCGACGCCCTCCACCTCGACCCGGGCGAGCGGCTCCTGGTCACCGGGCCCAACGGCGCGGGCAAGAGCACCCTCCTCCGGGTCCTGACGGGCGAACTCGCCCCGGACACGGGCACGGTGAACGTACCGGCCCGGGTCGGGCTGCTCCGCCAGGACACGGCCCCACCCCACGACCCCCGTACGGTGGGCGAGGCCTTCGGAGAGGGCCGCGAGGACGAACTGCTCGCCCTCGGGCTCTTCGCCGCCCGGGATCTGGCGACCCCGGTACGGCAGCTTTCGACGGGCCAGCGCCGCAAACTGGAACTGGCCCGGCTGGTGACCTCACCGGCCGACCTGCTCCTCCTGGACGAGCCGACCAACCACCTGGCCCCCGGCCTGGTGGAGGAGATCGAGGCCGCGCTCGCGTCCTACCCGGGCACGCTGGTCGTGGTCAGCCACGACCGCCGCCTGCGGGCAGGCTTCCGGGGCCGCCGCCTCGACCTGGCACCGGCCCCGGTTCCCGTCACGGCCCCGTCCTGATCGGAAAGAGGCGGCCTAGTCGTCGGAGGAACCCTCCAGGTCGCCCTCCGTCTCCAGGAAGACCTGGCGCAGGGCGGCCAGGGTCTCCGCGTCCGGCTTCTCCCACATGCCGCGCGACTCGGCCTCCAGGAGCCGTTCCGCGATGCCGTGCAGGGCCCAGGGGTTGGCCTCCTTCAGGAAGGCCTGGTTCTCCGGGTCGAGGACGTACTCCTGCGTCAGCTTGTCGTACATCCAGTCGGCGACCACGCCCGTCGTCGCGTCGTACCCGAAGAGGTAGTCGACGGTCGCCGCCAGCTCGAACGCGCCCTTGTAGCCGTGGCGGCGCATCGCCTCGATCCAGCGCGGGTTCACCACGCGGGCGCGGAAGACGCGGGAGGTCTCCTCGACGAGCGTGCGCGTGCGGACGGTCTCGGGGCGGGTCGAGTCGCCGATGTACGCCTCGGGGGCCGTGCCCTTCAGCGCGCGGACGGTCGCCACCATGCCGCCGTGGTACTGGAAGTAGTCGTCGGAGTCGGCGATGTCGTGCTCGCGCGTGTCCGTGTTCTTCGCCGCGACCGCGATCCGCTTGTACGCGGTCTCCATCTCGGCGCGCGCCAAGCGGCCTTCGAGCCCGCGCCCGTACGCGTAACCGCCCCACACCGTGTACACCTCGGCGAGGTCGGCGTCCGTCCGCCAGTCGCGCGAGTCGATCAGCTGGAGGATGCCCGCGCCGTACGTGCCCGGCCGCGAGCCGAAGATGCGGGTCGTGGCGCGCCGCTCGTCGCCGTGCTCGGCGAGGTCGGCCTGCGCGTGCGCCCGTACGTAGTTGTCCTCGGCGGACTCGTCCAGGGCGGCCACCAGCCGGACGGCGTCGTCGAGGAGGCCGATGACGTGCGGGAACGCGTCCCGGAAAAAGCCCGAGATGCGCAGCGTCACGTCGATGCGCGGGCGGCCCAGCTCGGCGAGCGGGATCGGCTCCAGGCCGTTCACCCGGCGGGACGCCTCGTCCCAGAGCGGCCGGACGCCGAGCAGCGCGAGCGCCTCGGCCACGTCGTCGCCGGCGGTCCGCATCGCGCTCGTCCCCCACAGGGAGAGGCCCACGGACGTCGGCCAGGTGCCGTTGTCGGTGCGGTAGCGCTCCAGGAGCGAGTCGGCGAGCGCCTGGCCGGTCTCCCAGGCGAGCCGCGACGGCACGGCCTTCGGGTCGACCGAGTAGAAGTTCCGGCCGGTCGGCAGGACGTTGACGAGTCCGCGCAGCGGCGAACCGGAAGGGCCCGCCGGGACGAAGCCGCCGTTGAGGGCGTGCACGGCGTGGGCGAGTTCGTCGGTGGTGGCGGCGAGCCGCGGCACGACCTGCTCGCACGCGAACCGCAGGACGGCGTGCACCTCGGGGCCGTACGCGGCGGCCACGGACGCGACCGCGTCCACCGACCAGTCCGCCGCCTCCATCGCCTCGACAAGCGCGCGGGCCTTCTCCTCCGCCTCGTCGGCGGTGGTGCGGGTCGCGGCCGACTCGTCCAGGCCGAGCGCCTCGCGCAGACCCGGCAGCGCCTGCGTGCCGCCCCAGATCTGGCGGGCGCGCAGGATCGAGAGGACCAGGTTGACCCGGGCCGCGCCGGTCGGCGCGCCACCGAGGACGTGCAGACCGTCCCTGATCTGGGCGTCCTTGACCTCACACAGCCAGCCGTCGACGTGCAGGAGGAAGTCGTCGAAGCCGTCGTCCTCGGGGCGCTCCTCCATGCCGAGGTCGTGGTCGAGCTTGGCGGCCTGGATCAGCGTCCAGATCTGGGCGCGGATCGCGGGCAGCTTCGCCGGGTCCATGGAGCTGATCTGCGCGTACTCGTCGAGGAGCTGCTCCAGGCGCGCGATGTCGCCGTACGAGTCGGCGCGGGCCATCGGCGGCACGAGGTGGTCGACGAGCGTCGCGTGGACGCGCCGCTTGGCCTGGGTGCCCTCGCCCGGGTCGTTGACGAGGAACGGGTAGACGAGCGGCAGGTCGCCGAGGGCCGCGTCGGGGCCGCAGGCGGCGGAGAGACCGGCGTTCTTGCCGGGCAGCCACTCCAGGTTGCCGTGCTTGCCGAGGTGCACCATGGCGTCGGCGCCGAAGCCGCCGTCCTCGGCGCGCGCGGCGATCCAGCGGTAGGCGGCCAGGTAGTGGTGGGACGGCGGGAGATCGGGGTCGTGGTAGATCGCGATCGGGTTCTCGCCGAAGCCGCGCGGCGGCTGGATGAGGACCAGCAGGTTCCCGCGGCGCAGCGCGGCGAGGACGATGTCGCCCTCCGGGTTCCGCGACCGGTCGAGGAACATCTCGCCGGGCGCCGGGCCCCAGTGCTCCTCCACCTGCTCGCGCAGCTCCGCGGGCAGCTCGGCGTACCAGCGCTTGTAGTCGGCGGCCGGGATGCGGACCGGGTTCTTCGCCAGCTGCTCCTCGGTGAGCCAGTCCTGGTCGTGGCCGCCGGCCTCGATGAGGGCGTAGATCAGCTCGTCGCCGTCGCCGGAGACCAGGCCCGGCAGCTCCTCGGCCGGGCCGAAGTCGTACCCCTCCTCGCGGAGGCGGCGGAGCAGGGCGACGGCGGAGGCGGGGGTGTCGAGGCCGACCGCGTTGCCGATCCGGGAGTGCTTCGTCGGGTACGCGGAGAGGACGAGCGCCAGCTTCTTCTCGGCGTTCGGGATGTGGCGCAGCCGGGCGTGCCGGACGGCGATCCCGGCGACGCGGGCGGCGCGCTCGGCGTCGGCGACGTACGCGGGCAGGCCGTCGGCGTCGATCTCCTTGAAGGAGAACGGGACGGTGATGAGGCGGCCGTCGAACTCGGGGACGGCGATCTGGTTCGCCGCGTCCAGCGGCGACAGGCCCTCGTCGTTCTCCTCCCAGGCGGAGCGCGAGCCGGTCAGGCACAGCGCCTGCAGGATCGGTACGTCGAGGGCGGCGAGCGCGCCCGCGTCCCAGGCCTCCTCGTCACCGCCCGCCTGCGCCTCGGCCGGCTTGGTGCCGCCCGCCGCGAGCACGGTGGTGACGATCGCGTCCGCCGTACGGAGGGTGTCGAGCAGCTCCGGTTCCGGGGCGCGCAGCGACGCCACGTACAGCGGCAGCGGCCGTCCGCCGGCGGCCTCGATCGCGTCGCAGAGCGAGCCGACGAAGGCGGTGTTGCCGCTCATGTGGTGGGCGCGGTAGTAGAGCACGGCGACGGTCGGGCCGCTGGCGTTCCCGGGCGCGGCGGTCCGCTCCAGCGGGCCCCAGGTGGGGGCGGCGGCCGGGGCCTCGAAGCCGTGGCCGGTGAGCAGGACCGTGTCGGAGAGGAAGCGGGCCAGCTGCTCCAGGTTGGCGGGGCCGCCGTGCGCCAGGTAGGCGTGCGCCTCGGTGGCGACGCCGACCGGGACGGTGGAGGCCTCCATGAGCTGGGCGTCCGGGGCCTGTTCGCCGCTGAGCACGACGACGGGCTTGCCGGCGGCGAGGACCGCGTCCAGGCCGTCCTGCCAGGAGCGCAGGCCGCCGAGGAGGCGGACGACGACGAGGTCGGCGCCGTCGAGGAGGCCGGGGAGTTCGGCGAGCGGGAGCCGGGCGGGGTTGGCGAAGCGGTACTCGACCGGGCCGTCGGGCGCGGCGGCGTTCGCCGCACGGGCGCTGAGCAGGTCGGTGTCGGAGTGCGACAGCAGCAGGAGCATGGCGAGCTCAGGCCCTTCCTCGGGGTGGTCCGCGCCCCGGGTGGTCGTGTGGACGGCGGGAGTTCCTGGCTCACCCGTCCCGTTTCAGGTCGGGGCTCACAGTGGCGGGACCGCGCCGGATTCACACCGGGCTTCCTCCCCGGGGCCCTGGGACCCCATGCCGGTCTGCATCCTAGATCGTGCCGCCGCCGGGCCGGAGGGCCCCGGCAGAGTCGACCGGATCACACCCGGTGGCCGGCCGTGCCCCGTGGGTATGCTCGCCGCCATGCCGCCCACCCCACCCCCACCGCCCGAACCGGGCGAACCTCGCATACGGGACCGTGGCGACGCCTGCCCCGGGGCGCTGCGCCTGCACCCCGCCGACGACGGCCGCCTGGCCCGACTCCGCCTGCCCGGGGGTCGCCTGACGGCTCATCAGGCGGTTGTCCTGGCCGGGGCGGCGGAGACCCTGGGCGACGGGCGCGTCAGCATCACCTCGCGCGGCAACGCGGAGCTGCGCGGTCTCGGCGAGGGCTGCGGGGCGGAGCTGGCCGCGCTCCTCGACGGGGCGGGCCTGCTGCCCTCCCCCACGCACGAGCGCGTCCGCAACATCGTGGCCTCCCCGGCCGCCGGCCTCGACGGAAACGGCCACGCCGACGTGCAGTTGTGGGCCCGCGACCTGGACGCCCTGCTCTGCGCGGACCCGCGCGCGGCTGCCCTCTCCGGCCGTTTCCTCTTCGCCCTCGACGACGGCCGCGCGGACGTCGCCGCCCTCGGCGCGGATGTGACCTTGATCGCAGTCCCCGCGGCGACGGGGGTGGCCGAAAGCAGTGGGTCGTCGACGGGCGTCGGGGGGACGGCGGCGGCCGGGGGCGGGGGCACCGGGCCCGGCGCCGAGGCGGAGTCGCCGGCCGAGGCCGAGGCCGCCGGACCCGCGCGCGAGGCCGGGGCGGCGGCCGTCTCCGGCCGGGCTGCCGCCGAGGCCGGGGGGTCAGCCCAGGCCGGGGGGGCAGCCCAGGCCGGGGTGGCAGCCGAGGCTGGGCCGTCGACCGAAGCCGCATCCGCCGCTTCCGCGAGCGAGGCCGGGGCGGCGGCCGTCTCCGGCCGGGCTGCCGCCGAGGCCGGCGGGTCAGCCCGGGCCGGGGGGGCAGCCCAGGCCGGGCCGCCGACCGAGGCCGCATCCGCCGCTTCCGCGAGCGAGGCCGGGGTGACAGCCCAGGCCGGGGTGACAGCCGAGGCTGGGCCGCCGACCGAGGCCGCATCCGCCGGACCGGTCGAGGCGCCCGGCGCCGACGCGGCGGCCGCGCCGACCGGCGGGGCCCGGCCCGTGTGCGACGCGTTGCTGCGCGTCGGGGCGCAGGTGTTCCGGGTTTCCGGGGAGGACGCCGCGCGGGCCGCGGTCGTCGCCGCCCTCGCCTTCCTGGACGCCGCACGGGTCGCCGGGAACGGCGCCTGGCGCGTCCGTGAACTCCCCGAGGGGCACCCCCTCGACCTGGCCGGCGCGCTCGCCCGCGCCGGGGTCGCGGCGGAGCCCGTACGGGAATCGACCGGGACATCGACCGTGACCGAGCACCTCGGCGCGGGCGCCGTGCCGGGGCCCAACCCCGGCCCCCCCCCCCGCAACGGCAACGGCCCCCC